>JARROL010000263.1:0-8631 GCA_037383965.1 Desulfobacterales bacterium
AACAGCAAGGCCGAAAGCAGCGCAATAAAGATGGGATTATTGGCGATGATCACGGCGGCCCGACCGGCCTCGATGAACTGCAGACCCTTGAAAAAGAAAAAATTGTAGGCAAAGACCCCGGTCATTCCCAGGATCAGAATCGGTGCCACCTGATTCTTGCGAAGGCCGGGTATACGCCCTTCAATTCTCAGCAGGAACAGGAGCAGAAAAACCGTTGCGACGGCGAATCGAAGAAAGGCCGCTGAAAACGGCGCCACATGACCGGCACGGGCCCGGCCGGCGATAAATGTGCCGCCCCAGAAAAAAGCGGTCATCAATAGCTTGCCATAAACAAGCACAAGAGCACCCTCTTCCCCTCGGTTTTCCCCTGCCGAACAAAACCGTAGTGCTAACACGCCGGTTGGTGATTGTCCATCCATAAATAAACCACTGACATTGCATTCGTTAACGTGAAAGCTGTCACCCCGTTCCGTAAGAGGTCCTATAGGCTTTAAGATATCGTTTTTGGCAAGGTCAGAGGGAAAAGGCTGTATTGTCATACGCCGACGACCGATAACGCGGTCCACAATCTTTATCTTAAAGCCTACAGCAGTGACTTGCACTCCTGCGGCGAGTCCGATATAAGCGAAAAAGCAACCGCTTGCCAGCTACTACCGATGATGACGACACTCTTTTAGCCGGGAGGTTCCCCATGTTGAGTTTCAACCTGACGGCCGAGCAGGTTTGCCGGCCGCCTGGCGCTTCGATGAAAAGGACGAGGTGCCGCTCTTCGTCCTGCGCAAAGCATTCGAGGCCGGACTGATGAACACCGACATTCCGAAAGCCTACGGCGGCAAAGGTTTGGGAATGCTGGAAAGCGCCCTGTTGACCGAAGAGATCGCCGCCGCCTGCCCCGGTCTGGCGACATCGATCTTCGACAACTCCCTGGGGATGGAACCGATCATCCTTTCGAAAAACGATGCTCCCAAGAAGAAGTACCTGCCCGAGATCGTCGGGAGCTTCAAGTTGATCTGTTTTGCCACCTCCGAGCCGACGATGGGCTCGGACGTCTCCGGAATTCGCTGTCGGGCGGAAAAGGACGGTGCGGGCTACCGGCTCAGCGGCACCAAATACTGGATCACCAACGGCGGGGTCGCGGACTACATGACCGTTTTTGCGACGGTGGACCCGGCGTCCAAACACGCCGGCATCTGTGCCTTCCTGGTGGAAAAAGATTGGCAAGGCGTTTCGGTCGGACGGCCCATACCGAAAATGGGGCAGCGCTGCTCCAACACGGTTGGATTGAATTTCAAGGACGTGCGGGTTCCGTCTGAAAACATCCTGGCACATCCCGGAGAGGGGTTTGCGCTGGCCATGAAAACGTTCGGCCGGACCCGTTCGATCATCGGTGCCTTTGCCGTTGGGGCCGCCCGCAGTGCCATGGAATACGCCTTGGACTATGCCAAGAAGCGCCGGGCCTTCGGGACGGAAATATCGAATTTTCAGGCGACCCAGTTCAAACTCGCCGAAATGTACCAGAAGGTGGAAACCGCGCGCCTGCTCACGTGGAAGGCGGCCCTGGAGGCCGACGGCGGTCAGGACCCGACGATATCGGCGTCGATCGCCAAATTTTACGCCAGCGAGGCCGCCATGGAGGTCGTGGAGGAGGCACTGCAGGTTTTCGGTGGCTACGGCTATACCCGGTTTTTCCCGATTGAAAAGCTGCTGCGGGACATCCGCCTGCTCACAATATACGAGGGCACCAGTGAGATTCAACGGATCATCGTATCCGGTTTTGTTCTCAACCATTACCGGCCGGTCATGCCGCCGCTGGAGGACCTGCCGATCATTCGGGACAAGGACCCGGAGGAATTGGCGGCGTTGAAGCAAAATGGCCAAAAGGTCTGGCGCTGCCGAATCTGCGGCCATGTCCACTGCGCCGCAGAGCCACCGGAGGCTTGCCCGTATTGCTTTTTCCCGGGGACGGCTTTCAAGGAGATGTGAAGGTCGATTTTGCCATGAGTTACAGCTGTCCACATACCGGCATCGTCCCGCTTCGAACCAGACTCGGCGGTTGCCTGTCCTGCGGCACGACCTTGAAAATGGGTCTGCGCCGCTACTGCTCGATCGAATGCCGACAGCGTCTGCGCCGCACACTGAACATCCGGACCGGTCTGCTCAAAGCTCTCAACACCCGTTTTGCGACCTTCTATTTTACGGCGGAAATGATCCTGCTGGATGTGATGCCTTTCGGTGCCGCGGAAATCTTCAGCTTCATTTACCCCCGTTCGACCAGATCTAATCCGGCCACGGATTTCTGCCGTATGGCCAATATGCTCGGAAACGCCTGGTGGGCCGAAAAACGCCGGACCAACCGGCATTACCTGGCATCACGCCTGGTTCTCGAGAAGGCCCGCCGCGATGCCGCCGGCAGAGAGTCGGTCAAACCCCTCGAGATCAAGATCCCGAGCGTCAAAGACGTTTCACTGATCCGTTTGAAGCTCGGCAAGTCCGTCTTGAACTCCCCCGAACTCTTTCGGGTCATCAAAACTGCCTATCGCCAGCAGGCATTGAAACACCATCCGGACCGCGGCGGCGATGCCGCCTCCTTCAGAAAAATCCATCAGGCCTACGAAGAGCTCCTCAACTGGGCCGAAAACCCCTCCTTCGTCAGACGCCGCGGCTTCCCCGACAAGTGGTTTTACGACAGCACAACCAACCGTTGGGTTCAGCCGACCCCGCACCGCACGTGAAAGGCCTGAACGACACGAAGTAATATTTTGATACAACATAGGTTGAGCGGTTTGCCGCCCAAATGATGCCACATACCAAATGACAATATCCAAATGACCAAAACAGGGTTGACACGTTGAATTTCGGTCATTGTGATTTGTTTGTTATTTGGTTTTTGCGACGTGGGATCTTTCACCAAAACTTAATGGTAGGATATTATTGAGCGAACCCTTTGCCTGCAGGCACCTATTCCAACGGCTCGTTTTTGATCAGGGTTTCGATGATTTGCGGAAGGTACTCCTCGGCCTTGCTGACATGAAAGCGGCAGGCGCCGGCCCCCGGATGCCCCCCGCCCTCGAAACGGGAGAGCAGCATCCCGACGTTCACCTTACACGTACGGTTGAAGATGCTGTGCCCTACGTTGACCGCAATTTTATCGACATTATTGGCGTCGTGTCGGATGCGAACGTGCGCGAAAGCCTCGGGAAAAAGAGAATACACCAGAAACCGGTTGCCGGCCGGTGCTTTGCCGAAGGACCTGAAATCGGTGATGGCCACCTGTCCCCGCACGCGGGTGCACTCCTCTAAACGCTTGCGGTAGATCCTGTTCTCCGCGATGATCCTGTCGCAGCGCAGCCGCACCTCGGCATCCGACATGATGGAACGAATATCCGAATTCCGCAACAACGCCACCAGACGATTCCAATAGGGCTCATCCGGTTCATCCTGGTTTAATATGGTCATCGAGAGCAACACGAAGTCGTATTTTTCCGGCTGAAGCACTTCGTCCAGGGACAAGTCGGCCGAGTCGATTTTATCGGCTGCGGCAACCAGTTCGCGACGATTTTCAGGAAATCGATGCGGATAGAAGTCATAGATGATACCGGCGGCCGAAGGGGCCTCGCGAAATTCTCCTTCGAACGGTTTCTCGATGCGATTGGTGAAGTGGTGGTCGAACCACATCGTACAGCGATCATCATAAGGTAAGTTGGCGATGATGTCGCCGGCAAGAATTTCCACCAGCCCTTTTTGCACGTCACCGGGTTCGACCCATTTGATCGGTTCGGTAATTTTTTCGACATCATGCAGCAACACCGCGCAGACAACTCCGTCGAAATCGGGCCGGGTGACGATTCGCATGCAACATTCTCCTGAAGTGGATGACCTGAGGCGCTTGTAACTAGTGCAAGATTGTGTATATATATTCATTTTAATTGATTGGCAACCTTTTTGGAGGAGGAAAAACCTTATGGCACTTTATCTCGTGCAGCACGGCAAGAGCCTGCCCAAGGATATCGACCCCGAGCAGGGGCTCTCTGATACAGGCCGGGCGGAAGTCGAGCGCATCGCCGCGGTTGCCGCAAACTATGCCTTACAGGTAGCGGGAATCGCTCACAGCGGCAAGAAAAGAGCCTTGCAGACGGCCGCTAATTTTGCCGCCGCCTTCCACCTGAAAGACAAAGTGGTGGAACGCAGCGGGTTGAAACCGCTCGATGATGTCGTGCGGTTGTCCGGCGAACTGCAATCGCAAGACGACCTGATGCTCGTGGGACACCTGCCGTTTATGGAGAAACTGACCTCTTATCTGGTCACCGGCAATGCGGACAATACCGTCTTCAAATTTCAAAACGGGGGCATCGTCTGCCTGGAGGAAGATGCTGAAGAGAATTCCTGGTTCATCAAGTGGGCCCTGATGCCCCACATCGACTAGTCGTGTCATTTTTTAAGTAGCCTCATGTATTTGTTAGCTTCTGGAATCATCAAACTCTGGAAGTCTCCCCAGCAACACAGATGACGTCGCCACGGTCAAACTCCACCGGCCCAAAGTCCTCAACGCCATGAACAGCCAGATGTGGCACGACCTTCAGAGTGCGTTGGACGATGTCAAGAACGACCCGCAGATAAAAGTGCTGATCATCACCGGAGAAGGTCGGGCCTTTTCCACCGGCGCAGACCTGAAGGAGTCCAAAACCCGCAGCCTGGAAGCGTACCGCGACTATCTCGTGGCGCTTCAGGAAACCTCACGGCGGATCATCCGATTCGAAAAACCGACCATCGCGGCCATCAACGGCTACGCCCTGGGCAGCGGCTATGAACTGGCGCTGGCCTGTGATATTCGCATCGCAGCCGACGAAGCGCAAATCGGCTCGCCGGAAGCCAAGGTGACCTCATCTGTGACCGGTGGCGCCATGCGTCTGGTGCAGGACCTCATCGGACCGGGCAAGGCCCGCGAACTGCTTTTCACCGGGGACAGCATCGACGGGCGGGAAGCGGCCCGCATCGGTCTGGTCAACACGTCCGTGCCGTTGGAAGAACTGACGCGGGCCGCACAAGAGATGGCGCAAAAAATAGCCGCCAATTCGGCCTTCTCCCTTAAAATGATTAAAAAAGGGCTGCTCATGGCACGCGGCGAGGTCAGCATGGAAGCGCTCATGGATTTTGAAACCGAGGCCTGCCTGGCGTGCGTATCGACCAAGGAACGGCAGACATCCCTGAAAGACTTCGAAGATCGAAAAAAATAGGGGGCCCGGCTGCCGCAAGCCGCCGCATCATCGTCGAAAACCATTCCTTTCAAAATATTTATAAAAGGGAAAGACCCATGCCGCTTGACAGAATTCTGAACGCACAGTCGGTTGCCGTTGTCGGTGCCTCAAAAGTCGAAACCAAGCGTGGTTTTCAGACCATCCGCACCCTTATCGAAGAGAAGTATGCCGGAAAGATCTACCCGGTCAACCCCAAAGAGAAGAGCATTCTCGGGTTGAAATGCTATGGCAGCGTCGCCGAGATCGACGGTCCGGTCGATTTGGCCTTGGTGGCCACACCGGCCGCCACCGTACCGGCGGTTCTGGAAGAGTGCGGAAAAAAAGGCGTCGCCGGTGCCGTCATCCTTGCCGGTGGATTCGGTGAAACCGGAAAGAACGGCCGCGAACTGGAAGCCAGGGTACTCGATGCGGCCCGCAAACATGGCGTCCGTCTGATCGGCCCCAATACTTCCGGGATGATCAATCTCAAAGACAACCTGAATCTGGTAGGTCTGCAGCATGCCCCCAAAGGGGACATCGCCCTGCTCAGCCAGAGCGGCAACATGGCCCTGACTCTGATTACCGAGGCATCGGTCAAGAGCACGAAAGGGTTCAGCTATTATGTCGGTGTGGGCAACGAAGCCGACATCAAGTTTCACGAGTACCTTGAATTCTTCCGCAAGGACCCGCAGACACGGGCCATCCTGATGTATGTCGAGGGACTGCGCGAAGGACGCGCGTTTTTGAATCAGGCCTACAAAACCACCCTCGAAAAGCCGATCATACTGCTCAAAAGCGGCCGCTCCACCACCGGCAAAAAATCGGCCGGTTCTCACACCGGGGCTCTGGCGGGTATTTCCGAGGTCGCACGTGGTGCGTTCAATCGGGCCGGCATAATCGTCATCGAAAACTCCGACGAGCTGTTTCCGGTGGCCGAAACACTGTCCAGTCAACCGCCGATCCGCAACAACAGTATCGCGATTCTGGCCGACGGCGGCGGCCACGCCACCATCGCGGCCGACATCCTGACCGATCTGGGCCTTGAAATTCCGGAACTCTCTGAGACCACCCAAAACAAGCTTCGCCGTGTGCTCCCGCCGGCCGCGTCGGTGGTCAATCCGGTCGATGTGGCCGGTGGCACGGACAGCGACCCGACCCTTTTTGCAGACTGCGCCCGAATCATCCTCAATGATCAGCAAATCGGGGGGCTGCTGATCGTTGGGCTCTTCGGCGGTTACGGCATCCGGTTTGCCGAAAGCCTGCGGTTCATGGAAGAAGACGCCGCCCACTGGATGGGCAAACTGGTGCGCAAACGCCACAAACCGATCGTCCTGCACAGCCTCTATACCTCGGCCAAACCCCATTCCCTCGAGTTGCTCCGCTACTACGGCGTGCCGGTCTACGATTCGCTGGATATCGCCTGCAAATGCATCGGCATGCTGGCTCACTACGGCAGTTTCCTCAAAAGTTACCACAGCAAGGCCCACTTGGATATGAACTGGGAGGTTAAAGCCAAACCGGCCGTCAAAACGATCATCGAAACGGCACGCGCCGAAGGCCGGCGTTTTTTGTTGGAGCCTGAAGCCAAGAAATTACTGGAACTGCACGGCGCACCGGTATCTCAGGATCAGATGGCCCAAAGCGCCGAGGATGCCGTTCGGATGGCAGAAAGTGTTGACGGTGCGGTCGTGCTGAAAGTCGTCTCGCCTCAAATTCTTCACAAAAGCGATGCCGGCGGGGTGCGGATCGGGCTTTACGGTCAAGAACAAGTGCGCCGGGCCTATGGTGAAATTCTGGCCAACGCCCACCGATTCGACCCCGAAGCCGACATTCGCGGGGTGCTGGTGTCGCCCATGGCCGCCGAAGGGGTTGAGGTGATTATCGGCACCAAATACGACGATCAGTTCGGTCCCGTGATCATGTACGGCCTGGGCGGCATCATGGTCGAAATTCTGAAAGACGTGTCTTTCCGGGTCCTTCCCTTGTCACCGACCTCCGCTCGTAAAATGATCGAAGAAACCAAGTCGTTTCCGATCCTCGACGGGGTGCGCGGCACGCCGCCCAGTGACAAGAAGGCGATTCAGAAACTACTGGTGCTGTGTTCGGAGGTGGTCGAGTCTTACCCGGAAATCGCCGAGATGGACCTGAATCCGGTTATTGTGCACACCAAGGGAGTGAGCGTCGTCGACGCCCGAATTATATTGAAAGAATGACCAGCGAAGATCCTTTACGGGCTTGACCCCTACTAACTGTCAGCGAGGTTGAAATGGTGAAAAAGGGTTTGAACAAAGAATTCTTTATCGGTTTCGTTTCGGCATTGATATTCTGCTTCACATTTTCATGTTCGAGCAGTTATAATAGGTTGGCCAGAAACTATCACGAGCAGGGCCAGATATTTTACGAGAGGATGGAGTATACCAGCTCCATCGAAAATTACACGAAGGCATTGGCTGTCAACCCGAAGGACCCGGAAAACTACAAAGTCTACTTCGATAGGGGCAAGGCCTACTTCAAAGACAGGCAATATGAAAACGCGATATACGATTACACCCGTGCCCTGGAATTGACGCCGCGAGGTGACAAGACGTCCGAGTTTCTGATTCTGGAATCAAGGGGATATGTGTATCTGATGAACCAACAGTACGAGGCCTCGATAAGTGATTATACAGATGCATTGCGGTTGATGCCGACGCACGAATATGTCAAATTTATCCACATGAACCGCGCCTGGGATTATTTCAATATGAAGGAATATGACCTGGCCATTAATGATTTCACTAAATCGATCTCTCTCGATTCCAAGCTGGCATCTTCTTTTTATGGAAGAGGCCAATGCTGGTATCTGAAAGGTGATCTGCAGCGGGCGATGCACGACGCTAAAGAGGCCCTGCGGCTAACCCCGGGCTCCAGCAAATATGATGACTTCGTGTACGAGATCAGGAACGCAATGAAACCGGTGAATTGAAAGGCTGTGATGAACGTGACAAATAACCGACATCTTCTCTCGCTGTTCCTTTTCCTTTTTGCAGTTTGGCAGGTATTGTCCGTTACCGGCTGCGGAGGCCTTGGAGATGTCCCTTCCGCAAGCACGGCCGAGAGCGGCAAGGTGACGCTGGTATGGAATGCGGCCCCGGAAGCGACCGGCTACACGGTCTATATGTCGACGTCACCGGGTGTCACACCGCTCAATGCGTACCGGTTTCCCGTCACAGAGAATTCGATAACCATCACGGCGCTCTCGCCCGGCATGACCTACTACTTCATCGTGACGGCACTCGGCCAATCGGGCGAGGTCGGAAGATCAAAGGAAATGTCGTATACTGCTGCAAGCGACGAAGTCGGAGTGATCGATTTCAAGAGCATCCGGACAGAAGCAGCCCCGCAACCGGCAGCCGTG
>JARROL010000264.1:0-4919 GCA_037383965.1 Desulfobacterales bacterium
GTTTTCCGTCCGAGCGATCAAGCCTGTTTTGAGCGGGATAGTGTCCACAGCCAGGCGGGCCTGACGGATACCGACAATCCATCCCTTTTTATCGGCTGACGGGCCGTATTTCTTTTCCCGTATCCATCCGTTGTGAATCCCGGCTGTTTGGGCCACCAGCTCGATCAGCACGATGGACCGCACGTTTTGGCCGTCAAAAAACGGCCAATTTTTTGCCACCACCGACCGGGTAACGGCGCCGTTGTCGTCGACCGCGATGATGCTGTCGACCAGCAGCATTCGATCGCGATGGGGCAGGATGTTTTCGGGGTTCAAATCCAACGAGTTCATCGGAGACACGGTTTCGTGGAGAAAAAAAGATTGAAACGGAGGCGTTTATTCAATATTATACTGCCCTCACACACGGTTTGTTGATTCTTTTCCGTCCATCACCGGCTTTTTCCGCAAGCTCGGCGTCAGACAAGGCGAGAGGATACATTAATTTGGCAGTGCTGTAAAGAAAGAGCCGCTCGTCTGATGGGTGATCATCGGGGAGCGATGCGACCCAGGTGTATGTCCAACCATAAATGACTCTTTCCCGCAATTCCGGCGTCGATAGGCGCAATCGCCTGCACGGTGCATCCGCGATCGCCTCCGCGCAAATCCCCGATTTTATCGACCTTGCGAATCGTTGTGAATTCTGGATGGGAAACCGATGCAGAACCCTTTTGGGAAATCTTTGATGGACACCAGCCTCATGGAACAACTGATCAGTGAACTCAAAGTCAAAATTGTCGACCTGCTCGATCTGACAAACATTGAGCCGGAGGATATCGATGCGGACGCACCGCTTATCGGCGGCAAACTGGAACTCGACTCGATCGACGTGCTGGAAATGGTCATCATGATCGAAAAAGACTACGGCGTCCGAATCGAAAATCGCGAACTGGGCGAAAAAGTCTTTGCAAACCTGGCCACCATGGCGGCCTACATCGCCGACAACGTTCCCGGTCCGCTTAAATGACCGGTGTGCGGATCTTCATAACCGGTATAGGGGTTGTCAGTCCCCTTGGGTCCGGCGTTGCCGAAACCCGTGCGGCCCTTGGCGCCGGAAGGCGCCATCTCGGGCCTCTGAGTCTCTTTGCGACGCCCGATAGCACGCCTCTGCCGGTCGGTCAGATCCGGATTCTCCTCGATACGCAGCCCGTTCCCCGGACACACCAGTTGGCGCGCATGGCCGCCGACCAGGCCATGGCGAACTGCCGCGAGGCACCCGATGCGGTGGTGGTGGGCACCACGACCGGAGGGATGCGGACCACCGAGGACCTCCTGAAAGAGGGGATCGATGACCCTGCTGCATACCGTTGGCATGCCGCCGGTTCGGTCGCCGAAGACATTGCCGATCGGGTCGGATGCAAAGGCGCCGTTTTGACCGTGTCCACCGCTTGCTCGTCGGGAGCGGTCGCGCTCAAGATGGCGTCGGAAATGTTAAGGACCGGAAAGGCCCGCCGGGTGCTTGCCGGTGGGGTCGACTCTCTGTGCCGTCTGACCTATTATGGATTCAGCTCCCTCAAGCTTATCGATCCGCTTGGCGCCCGGCCTTTTGACAAGGGCAGGCGCGGCATGTCCGTTGGTGAGGGAGCGGCCATGTTGATGCTGGTAGCCGACGACCCCCGCAACGCGGCTGGCGAAATCCTCGGTGCCGGCCTGTCCTGTGACGCTTACCATCCAACCGCGCCGCACCCCGAGGGTAGCGGCGCTTACGCGGCGATGGCGTCGGCAATCGATGATGCCGGTCTGGCCGCAGCCGACGTCGACTACATCAACCTTCACGGGACCGGCACGCCGGATAACGATTTGGCTGAGGCAAGGGCCGTTGAGCGGTTGTTTGGGGATCGTCCACCGCCGATGTCATCTTTGAAGGGTGCCGCCGGTCATCCGCTGGCTGCAGCCGGCGCCCTGGCGGCGGTGACGGCCGCGGTCTGCATCGATGCCCATCTGATACCCGCCAACACCGGCGCCTGCCATCCGGACCCGGCACTGAGGCTGACGCCGGTGATCAGACCCCGTCAGGCGGAGCTTGGCACGGTGCTGGTGAATTCATTCGGCTTCGGAGGCAACAACGCCGCCGTCGTGATCGGTGTCCCGGCGGCGGAGCGGCAGCGGGCGGATGCGGACGTCCCCCGCCCGATGCTGGTGACCTCGGGCGCGTGTATGACCGGCGCGGGGCCAACCGACCGGACTCTGACGCGCCTGAGGGCAGGTGAGTCGTGCAAGGGCATTCTCAGCCTGGACGATATCTCCGCCATTCTGCCGGCCCAACGGGTCAGGCGGCTCAAGTGCCTGCCCCGGATGGTGATGGCGCTGGCTGAAGACGCACGGCGTCGTTCAGGGGCCAAAGATCCGCCGGCGGCCATCTTTTTCGGCACCGGCTGGGGAGCGCTGTCCGAGACCCATGCCTTTCTCAAAGGCCTTTATGAATCCGGCGAAAGGTTTCCCAGCCCGACCGATTTTATCGGTTCCGTGCACAACGCGCCGGCCGGTCAGGTGGCAATGATGTACGGGACAACCGGTGCCAACGTGACCACGACCGGCGGGGATGCGTCATTCGAACAGGCGCTCATCGCCGCCGGATATCTCGGCCGGGGGCAGGACCGGACGGCCCTTGTCGTCGGCGCCGACGAATACCACGAGCCGCTGTCGGCTCTATTCGACCCCTCCGTTCGAGCGGACGACATTCCTTCGGCCGGTGGTGCGGCGCTGCTGTTGAATCCGGAGTCGACGGCCGCCGGAGTGACCGTCTTTCCGGCGTTTTACGCCAGGGCGGGCAAGGATGCCGATTTTACGGCCACGCTGGTGAACAGCCTGGGCGGCCCGGAGCGGATCAGGGCGCGCTTTGGTGCGCTTCTGGCCGGAATCCCGGCGGCTCAGCGGCAAACCGGCGTTGCTCAACTGAAGGCTTTCCAAGCCTGCTGCGGTATTACGCTGCCGGTGATCGACTATCGAAAATTCATTGGGGAATTCGCCTCCGCGTCGGCTGTGGCACTGTTTATGGCGGTCACTTTCACGCGGGCCGGCACGATTCCCGCTCCGCTCTGCGACGACCATTTCAACGGCCTGGCCGACAAGGGCACCCTGGTTTTAGGGTTCGGTAACCACGTCACGGCCGTCGAGGTCCTGCGACGATGAAGGTACTGCTGGTCTCCGCCAATACGTTGACCCAACCGTATCCGGTCTATCCGCTCGGACTCGATTATGTCGCCGGTGCGATTGCAGATCGTCATCAGGTTCGGATCCTCGACATGAATGCCGAAGATGACGAGAATGTTCTCTCTACGGTCATCGACGGGTTTGCACCCGATGTCATCGGTATGTCCATCCGCAACGTCGATACCACCGATGCCTCCGATCCGAAGGGGTTTTTTGCGGGATACAAAGAATTGACCGCCGACATGCGGGCCTGCTCATCCGCCGTGGTTGTCCTCGGCGGCAGCGGATTTACCATCTTTCCAGGCGAAATGATGCGCGCGCTAGGGGCCGACTACGGAATTGTCGGTGAAGGCGAACGGTTGGCCCCACTGCTGGAGGCCTTAGAAGGCCGCCGGGATGTGGCGTCGATTCCCGGCGTCGTCACGCAACACGCCCCGGTGGTATTCCCGAGCCCGTGGCCAAACGGCATCGTCAGGAAGTTCGACCCGCAACTGCCACACCTGGGCTACTATCTCGAGAATGGCGGCATGCTGAATCTCCAAACCAAGCGCGGGTGCGGCTTCAACTGCATTTACTGCACCTATCCGCACATCGAGGGGCATAGGATGCGGCTTTTCGACCCGCGGGATGTCGCCGATACCGCCCGACGGCTACAGGATGCAGGGGCCCGTTATTTTTTCGTGACCGATTCGGCCTTCAACGCCAATGCGGAGCACAGTCTGGCCGTGGCGCAAGCCTTTAAAAAGTCTGGAATATCCATCCCCTGGGGGGCATTTTTTGCACCCGTCACTCCGGTCGGTGACTACTACCGGATTCTGGCCGACGCCGGATTGACCCACGTCGAATTCGGCACGGAATCCCTTTCCGATGCGGTACTCAAGGCCTACCGCAAACCATTTCGTGCCGTACAGGTGTTCGAAGCGCACGCCGCCGCCGTGGCGGCCGGTCACTATGTCGCCCACTATATATTGCTGGGAGGACCGGGCTAAACCCCCTCTACCGTGGCTGAAACTCAGGAGCGTCTCGAAAGGCTCGACAAGTGCGCCCTCTTTTAGTGGTTGATTTATTTATTAAATTCGATTATAAAATAAGCTTTTATGTGGCATGAGTTGAATCATATCGACATCTCTGAAACGGGTGAAATCTCGACCGAGGTTCGGGTGCCTCCGGAATCGCAATGGTTTTCCGGCCATTTCCCCGGCGAGCCGATTCTGCCGGGGATCGCCCAACTCGGAATTGTCTACGACACGGTGTGCGGGGCACGGAAACGACTCTTCAGCCTTGCCGGATTCAGCCGCGTCAAATTCAAAAAGATCATCCGACCGCAGGATTACCTGAAAATAACAGCGACGCCAAAAGCGGACAAAGAAGGTGTTTTCACTTTTCGGATCGTCGTCGACCGCGACATCGCCTGCAGTGGCAGCATGACGCTCAGGTCTCGTGAAAAAGGAAATGAGTGAATATTCAAGAGCAAGGAGTGCACAAGAATGAACAGCAAAGACAATATCATTCTCCGGGTGGCCGAAATCATGATTCAAGAATTAAAACTCGAAGATGTAACGCCGGAAACATTCGATCCTCAGATCGACCTCGTGGACGAGGTCGGCATCGACAGCATGGACCTGGCTACCGTTGCGTTGGTGATCCGCGACGAATACGCTATCCGAATCGATGAGGACGACGATCCGAAACTGACCACGGTGCAGTTGATAGCCGAGTAGGTCGAACGC
>JARROL010000265.1:0-4222 GCA_037383965.1 Desulfobacterales bacterium
ATTCGGGGTTCGAGAACAAGGTCAAAACTTCTCTGGAAGAACGAGTGGCGACTTCTCCCCAAAAGGAGATGTTCGGCAAGGTGCTGGTTCCGACCGAAGAAGTCGTCGAATTGGTGAAAGGCAAGCGCAAAACTTCCTCTCGCAAGTTTTATCCCGGGTACATTCTGGTCCGGATGGAACTCAACGACGAGACATGGCACATTGTCAACAGCACGGCCAAAGTCACCGGATTTCTCGGCGGACGTTCTCAGCCGACGCCGCTGACCGATGAGGAAGCAGATCAAATCCTGAATCGCATGGAGGCCGGGAAATTAAAACCGCAGCCGAAATATTTTTTCGAAACCGGGGACGAGATACGGGTCATCGACGGGCCTTTCACAAATTTCAACGGCACGGTTGAGGAAGTCAACCCCGAAAAGGGCAAGATCAAAGTCCTGGTGAGCATCTTCGGACGGGCAACACCGGTCGAATTGGATTTCGTCCAGGTCGCCAAACTCTGATTCGAGAACAACGACCGGACACGGTTGTAATCGATTCGAGGGCTTGATTTATACCGAATTTATAGTGAGGCTCCCTTCTTTGGGCCGCGGTTTGAAAACATACGGAGTGTGAGGAGCGAGAATTTCATATGGCTAAAAAAGTAATGGCAATGATCAAATTGCAGGTTGAAGCGGGAAAGGCCAATCCGTCACCACCGATCGGACCGGCGTTGGGCCAGCACGGTGTCAACATCATGGACTTCTGCAAGGCGTTTAATGCGCGTACGGCCGATGACGCCGGAACCATCACGCCGGTTGTTATCACCGTCTACCAGGATCGGTCCTTCACCTTTATTACCAAAACACCGCCGGCAGCTGTCCTGCTGAAGAAGGCGGCCAAGATTGCCAAAGGCGCAGGAGACCCCAAAAGGGACCGTGTCGGCAAGGTGACGCGGGCTCAGGTCGAAGATATCGCAAAACAGAAAATGGTCGATTTGAATGCCAACGATCTGGATGCCGCTTGTAAGATCATAGAGGGAACGGCACGCAGTATGGGTATCGAGATCGCCTGATCAATCAATTATTAATCAATTCACCTCCCCGGTTTCCGCCATAGAGGTGGCTGTAAATCTGATCCATTTAATGAGTTGACAAGGTGGGTAAAGAAAATGCCGAAGCGTGGTAAAAAATATTTAGAAGCCAAAAAGAAAGTCACCGATGCTCAGAAAACCGATTTTACCGAAGCGGTAAAGACTTCCATAGATTCGTCTTTTGCCAAGTTCGACGAAACCATCGATGTAAGCGTAAAATTAGGTGTCGATCCGCGCCATGCCGATCAGATGGTTCGCGGCTCCGTGGTCCTGCCGCACGGTATCGGCAAGGAGGTGAAGGTGCTTGCTTTTGCCAAGGGCGAAAAAGAAAAAGAGGCGCTGGATGCCGGCGCCGATTTTGCCGGCAACGATGAGATCATCGAAAAAATCAAAGGCGGTTGGCTCGAGTTCGACAAAGCCGTGGCGACGCCCGACATGATGGGGTCGGTGGGTAAAATTGGAAAGATCCTCGGCCCCCGGGGCCTGATGCCCAATGCCAAGACCGGCACGGTCACATTCGACGTCGCCCGCGCCGTTCAGGAGCTAAAGGCCGGAAAGATTGAGTTCAGGGTCGAGAAGGCTGGGATTGTACATGTACCCATGGGTAAAGTTTCTTTCGGGGTTGAAAAAATCGTTCAAAACCTTACCGCATTCCTGGAAACCATCATCCGCCTCAAACCGGCGTCCAGCAAAGGAACCTACCTGAAAGGCGTTGCGATTTCTACGACCATGGGACCCGGTGTCAAGATCGATACAGCTTTAGTAAAGGATTGGGTGAAATAAAGTGACAGAGGGAAACGGCCGGGCCGCTTCGAGGTGTCTATTGCCTGGGCCCGGGCGAAAAGGGAACCGACCCTATCTCAGCACATTAATCATTTTATAAATTACAGTTACATAACGACTATCTGTCAAAGACCGTAGGTACACTTTTTCGGCCAAATGGTTTAATCGGCGTTTGCCGGCCTACCGAGACAGGTTTGACACGTTGCGTTCGACTCCGATCGATCTTTCACGATCGCAAAATTGTGTGGACCTCATTCTCATGCCGCTGAACAGACGAAAACAATTCGCCGACAGACACGACCTCCGGCTGGTTGCAGGTAAAGAAAGGAGGTGTATCGAATTGTGAAACTGGATGAAAAGAAGAAAATTGTTGAGGAGCTTCACGAGCGGTTGACCAAGAGCAAGGTGGTCATCGTTACCGACTACAAAGGTCTGAACGTTGAGACGATGACCGAGTTGCGCAGGAAGCTGCGGGAGGAACAGATTGACTATCAGGTCGTCAAGAACACGCTTTTGATCAGGGCTGCGAAAGAGACCGGTGTCGCCCTGATTCAGGACCAGTTAAAGGGTCCCAGTGCGATTGCGCTCAGCTTTGATGACCCGGTCGCTCCGGCAAAAGTTCTGATGGAATTCGCCAAAAAGAACGAAAAGCTCGAGATCAAAGCCGGCGTGATGAAGGACCAAGTGCTCGATCTGGCCAGTATCAAGGCACTGGCGGCCTTGCCTTCGCGTGAGGCACTGCTCAGTCAACTGCTCTCCGCGATGGTCGGTGTGCCGACCGGTCTGGTGAGAGCACTGAACGGGATCCCGCAGAAATTGATGTACGCACTGCAGGCCATACAGGATCAGAAGCAAGCGGCCTAGCCCGTGCTGACGATATCCATAACCTTGTCCTGTTTGCGACGCGAAGATAACACACCGAAGGAGATTTGAAATGGCGGATATTACGAAACAAGATGTGATTGATTTTATTGCCAACATGACGGTCCTTGATCTGTCCGAACTCATAAAGGAACTCGAAGAAAAATTCGGCGTTTCCGCGGCCGCCCCGGTTGCAATGATGGCAGCCGGACCCGCCGCTGAAGGCGGCGGTGCTCAGGTGGAAGAGAAAACCGAATTCGATGTCATCCTTACGGCTCACGGTGACAAAAAAATTCAGGTCATCAAGGAAGTCAGGGCCATTACCGGTCTCGGTCTGAAAGACGCCAAAGACCTGGTTGACGGGGTTCCCAAGCCTGTCAAGGAAGGTGTATCGAAGGACGAAGCCGAGAAGATCAAGAACCAGCTTGAAGAGGCCGGAGCTCAGGTTGAAGTAAAATAGTTGTATGCATTCTGCGGTCGGGATGGCTTCTGCACCGGTGGCCTGAAGCCGCTTGATTGCGCGCACCGTAAAAATGCGGCCCTTTTTAACCAGCACTTCACCGGTTTCCGAATCTTTTATGTCGCGGTTGGCGCGCTGCCCTTTGAGAAATTCGGGGTTGAACTGTTTCGAGATTCGTTTGCCTTGGATCAGAATCTTTTCGCTGTTGTAGAAATAGGTCAGCAAGTCTTCGACGCTGAGCCCAAAAGCTTTGAAAAGAATCGTAATCGGAAATTTCCGGCGCCGGTCGATCCGGATATGGACGATATCCTTCGGATCGATTTCCATGTCGATCCAGGACCCTCGCACGGGTATGATCCTGGAGCTGTAGATGATTTTTCCGCTCGAATGGGTCTTGCCCTTGTCGTGATCGAAGAAGACGCCCGAGGAACGGTGCAGCTGGCTGACGACGACCCGTTCGGTCCCATTGATGATAAAAGTCCCTTTTTCGGTCATCAACGGTATGGTGCCGAAATAAATTTCCTGTTCCTTGATGTCCCGAATGTTGGAGACGCCGGTTTCGGCATCGATATCGTAGACCACCAAACGGACCGTGATGCGCACCGGAATCTCGTAAGTCATTCCCCTGTGGATGCATTCTTCGACACTGTGTTTGACTTCCGCAAAACGGTATGACACGAACTCCAACGAAGCACTTCCGGTAAAATCTTTAATGGGAAATACGGATTGAAACACCGCTTGCAGTCCGGCATCTTCTCGCTTCTCAGGGGGGACGTCCATCTGGAGGAATCTGTTGTATGATTCCCGCTGGACGGCAATGAGATCGGGGATGTCGACGATCTTACGGATTTTGCCAAAATTTTTTCTTATCCGCCTGCTTGCCAGGGATCTTTCCGACATATTTCTCCAACTCCTTGTAGGTTACAGGATTCGACCTGTGGTCAGCCGGTGATGGTGGATGAACAGACCAAGATGCGCCGTTTCGCCCGATAGGCGAACCGGCTGAAAATTCAGCTGCGCCTCAGCCGGGCACCCGCCATCCCGACCGC
>JARROL010000266.1:0-13566 GCA_037383965.1 Desulfobacterales bacterium
CCGGATCCAGCGCATCGGCAGGAATGGCCTCCATGTCCCTGACCACGAACTGCAGGGCTCCTTTATATTCCGAAATGCCGCCCTTGACCCGCACATAGTCCCCGCTGTTGGCCTTAGCCTTAATCAGCTCGAGGTTGTCCCACATCACGCCCCTGATACGGCCGCTTCGATCACAGAGCGTGACGGTGAGGTAATTTTCGCCGTTGCGCTTGCGGGCAAGGTTTTTCTCCGCTAGAACGAAAATGTCGTCGATCGTGTCTCCGGCCTGTAAGTCTTGGATGAATTTCGTTTTCATGTGGCCCGTTAAATATCGATTTCCCAATCCTTGAGCAGATCCAAAACGCGGTAGTCCGTCATATCGCACTTTATCGGCGTTATGGAAATGAATTTTTCGGCCAGGGCCGTCCCGTCGACGTCCGGGCTTGCGTCGAAACGCTGTGTTTCGCAGCCTTGCCAGTAGTAGGCGCGGTTGCGGGGATCGACCCGTTTTTCAAAAACATCCAGAGATGCCGGTAAACCTTGACGGCTCAATCGCACACCGGTCATCGCATCGATCGCCACACTCGGGATGTTGACGTTTAAAAATGTTCCGGCCGGCAATCCGGTCCGAAAAACCTTTTCAGTCAGCTTGCGTACAAAACGGGCGGCATCATCGTAGTGATCCGCCGCAAAACCATCCATCGAGACGGCAATGGCAGCCACGCCGTAAATGGCGGCCTCCTTGGCGGCGGCCACGGTACCCGAATAATTGATGTTGATGCCCACATTGGCCCCGGGATTGATGCCGGCAACCACCATATCGGGTCGTGTACCGAGCAGTTCAAAGAGTCCCAGTTTGACGCAATCCGCCGGTGTGCCGCTGACGGCATAGCCCTCGTGGCCTCCGTTCACCGTCACCACGGTTGCGCGCAGGGGGTCGTTGAGGGTAATGGCATGCCCGATCGCACTGCGTTCGCGATCCGGCGCGATCACCGTTACCGTGTGATGCACCTTCAATTGCCGGTAAAGGGCCCATAATCCGTCGAAGTAAATGCCGTCGTCGTTGGTCAACAAAATATTCATCGTTTATATTTTCGTGTTAAACGCTCGAGGATTGCCTAATCCCCCAACCCTTTCTTGACATTTTTCGCCAAGTTGGTTTTTATACTGCAAATTCTCGCTCCGTTCAACCGGGAATCCGAATAATACCGCCGCAGAAGGTTTAATGTCGCATCAATCCGCATCCGCTGTCGCCACCCGTCCGCCTATCGCGGCGGCCGCGGCAGTGGTTCGGATCATCGTAAATCGGTCCTGCATTTTTCTGTCGCTGTGGTTCTGCCTTTCTCTAACCGCCGGCGCAGCCCGGGCCCAGAATTTCGAGGGGTTCCTGGACAAGCTCAACCGCAACGACACCGAACTGCCGTGGACAATCGACGCCGATACCCTGAGCTATGACGAAAAGTCGCAGCTATACACCGCGGAAGGTCATGTCCTTATCACCAAAGGCGATCGCGTCATCAGCGCCGACCGGGTTCAGTTCGATCAGCAGAATATGACCGCCCGGGCCGAAGGCGACGTAAGGGTCACCACCGGCAGCGACTTTTTAACCGGCAGCCGTATCGAGCTCGACCTCGACCAAAAGACCGGCATCGTCTATGATGGCGCGATCTTTCTGAGAGAAAATAATTTCCACATCACCGGTCAGAAGATCTTGAAGACCGGTGAAAAGACATACGAGATTGAAAATGCCGGCGTGACCACCTGCGACGGCTCGCGGCCGGACTGGATCATCAACGGCAAAAAGATCGATGTGACGCTGGAAGGGTACGGCGTTGTCGAAGGGGCGACGCTTCGCGCCGGAGGGATTCCGGTTCTCTATTCGCCCTATCTTGTCTTCCCGGCCAAGACCAAACGACAAACCGGGTTGTTGGCGCCCCAGTTGGGGATCTCAACCCGCTGGGGATACTTCATCAATCAGCCGTTCTTCTGGGCCATCAGCGACAGTGTCGATGCCACTTTCTACGAAAATTACATGACCGAGCGGGGCAACAAGATGGGCGCCGAGTTTCGATACGCTTTGAGTGAAACCGGCAAGGGCGCCTGGATGGTCGACTATCTCAAAGACCGCCAGATCGACGACGGCACCGGTGATTCCAGCCAAAAATGGGGGTATCCGGATGACACCGTCCTGCGCCCCAACCGGGACCGCTACTGGGTCAGGGGGGGCCATTATTTTACGGCCGGAGACGACTGGCGCGGCCGGCTCGAAATAGACTTCGTCAGCGATCAGGATTACCTGAAGGAGTTCAAGAACGGGTATTCGGGCTACGACGCAACGGATGCCTATTTTCTCAGTGCGTTCGCCCGGCAATTGGACGACTACACCGACCCGTTGCGGCTGAACCGCTTCGACCTGATCCGAACCTGGGATAAGTTCAACCTCGACGTCGATTTCCAGTGGACCGAAGATGTGATCAAACGCAATTTCGCAGAGAGCGACGACACGCTGCAGCGACTCCCGGCGATCTCTTTTTTCGGCATCAAACAGCAGCTGTTGTCATCGGACCTCTATTTTGACCTCTTTTCCAGCTACAATTATTTATATCGCCAGGAGGGCGCAACGGGGCAGCGCCTCGATGTATATCCCCGCTTCTACTGGCCCACACGCTTCAGCAGATACTTTTCCCTGGAGCCGTCGATCGGATTGCGGGAAACCCTCTGGTGGACGGACCCGACGGCGGACGGCGACCGGTTCTCCAACCGTCAGTTTTGGGACGGCCGCGTCGAGATGAAATCTGATATTTTCAATATCTTCGCCATGGACCTGATGCGATTCGATCGGGTAAAGCACATCGTCAGACCCAGAATCGTTTACGAATACGTGCCGGATGTCGGCCAAAACGATCTCCCCGATTTTGATTTTATCGACCGTATCGCGCCCGCCAACCTCGTCACCTATTCCATCAACAACTTTTTCATTGCCCGTTCCCCTCATACGGCACCGTCGGATAAGGTCGGTGACGTGCCGCCGCCGTATGACTACCGGGAGATTGTCAGGTTCAATCTGGCACAGAGCTACTACTTTGATCCGGCCACCAGGGAAAAAGCTACGGCGGAGGAAAAAGAGCAACACTTCTCACCCATAGGTGCCGAACTCGATATCTGGCTCACGCCTTACATTACCCTCGACTCGGAAGCCGAGTGGAATGTCTACGACAACCGGCTCGCTTCGACCAGCGTCGCCATGCTGCTCTCCGACATCCGGGGTGACCGGTTGACCACGTCGTACAGCTACACACGCGACAATGTCAACTCCATTACTGCCGACCTGCTGGTCATATGGAACCAATCCCTGGCGACGGGGTTTTTGTATGAAAAAAATCTCCGCACGAATGAACGCTTGCAGGCCGGAGTGCGGTTGCTCTACCGCGCCGGGTGCTGGGGATTTCAGGTCAATTATCTCGAGGAACCCAACGACCGGACATTCGAATTTGCCATCAATCTCTTTGGCCTGGGCGAATTCGGGACAGCGTACTAAACACTCATGGCCCTGCGGGCCGCCACGGTGCATGAAAATGATGCGCCGGAGCCCGGATGAGCGGTTAAAAACCGCGGCTGACTGTCTGAGTCGCTTACGGGCTCTTAGAACGGACCAAACACCTTTGGGGACAAAACCGATCTCCTTATTTGACGACGGGCCTGGTCCATGCTAAGAGCCCGTTGGCGGCGAGTTTCAGCCGCCATTCGAAACCGTTTATCCGGGTGGAGGCGCCCACCTTTTTTCAGTATTTCATTCTATTTTTGTGATAAACCGCATTTCAACCACCGCGATCGGGAATTTTTGACAATGACAAACGAACTGCATGATTCATGGTATGTCCTGCACACGAAGAGCCGTTTCGAAAACGTGGTCTACGACGGGCTGGACAAGAAAAAAATAGAGGTGTTTCTGCCGAAGGTCCGCGTCAAGAGCAAACGACGTGACCGTCGATTGATGATTCATGTACCCCTTTTCCCGGGCTACCTTTTCGTGAAGTCGGATTTGAACCCCTACCGGCATCTCGATATCCTCAAGACAACCGGCGCCGTGCGCCTCATCGGGACGAAAGACGGACCGGTTCCGGTTTCGGAGGATACAATCGCGTCTTTGAGAATCATGGTGTCGGTGGAGCAGCCGATCGCCACTGGCAGTCGGTTGCGGAAGGGCGACCGGGTCATCGTCGTTTCCGGACCGTTCGCGGGGGTCTCGGGCACTTTTGTCCGGTATCGCGGCAAGGGCCGGGTGGTGGTCAACATCGAGGCTCTGGGTCAGCACGCCGGGGTGGATGTCGACGAGAGCGAGGTCGAACGGTTGCCCGACATACTCTCATAACTGCTTGACTTTTTATCAGGATTTGTTTTATAAACCTGGCCTTGAGTTCAGCCATGCGTTTTGTGAGAAGGAGGAAATATGAACAAACTGGAGTTGATCTCCGCGCTGAAAAACGAGGCCGACATATCGAAATCTGAGGCCGCCAAGGTCATTCAAATATTTTTTGACAGCATGTCGGATGCCCTTGCCGCAGGTGAACGGGTGGAAATCAGGGGCTTGTGCAGCTTTTTTGTCAAGGAGTATAAAGCCTACACCGGGAGAAATCCCAAGACCGGTGAAAAGGTGCTCATCCACCCCAAAAAACTGCCGTTTTTCAAATCGGGCAAAGAACTGCGCGAACGCGTCGATTTGGGACCTTGATGCGGTGCCCGGATTTGAATCCATCATAGAGCAGGAGCGGCCGGTCAGGATATTAAGGACCCTATACCGAAAAGAAACCATTCCCCATGCCCTGCTGTTTACCGGCCAGGAGGGTGTCGGCAAACACAGGGCCGCGATTGCCCTCGCGATGATCTGCAATTGCACGGGGCGGGAAACGTCTCCTCCTTCCCACGATGACGCCCAAACCCAGCACCGATCGGCGTCGATACGCAAAGACGAACCGTGCGGCGTGTGCCCGGCGTGCCGTAAAATTCTGTCTGGAAATCATCCGGATGTGATCCGCATGGGGCCAGCCGGCGCCACCATCAAAATCGCCCAGGTCCGCGCACTCTGTGAGACGCTATCGATGAAGCCTTACGAGGCGAGAATGCGGGTCGTGATCATTACCGATGCCCACACCATGAACCCGTCGGCCGGAAACGCGCTGCTCAAAATGCTCGAAGAGCCACCCGATCGCACCATTCTCATCCTCACGGCACCGCAGCGTGTCGACCTGCTGCCGACCATCGTATCTCGCTGCCAGTTGGTGCGTTTCAGTCCCATCACCCGGCGTACGATAGCGGCCGAGCTGGTTGAAAAGCACGGGCTCGAAAAGCAGGCGGCGTCTGTTCTGGCAGCCGTGTCAAACGGTAGTCTGACCCGCGCCAAGACCTTGGTTCAATCGGACTGGCTGCGGTACAGAAGCTGGTTGATCGCCGCCTCCGGGCTGATGGCACCCGAACGACTCGACATGCGGGACACCGGTCAGCTGCTCGCTTTTGCCGAAACGCTGTCAACCAGCAAGGAGAAGGTCTCCGATTCACTGGCGACCCTGTTGACCTGGCTGCGGGACCTGATCGTCTGCCGCTACGCCCCCGAACGCATCGTCAACACCGATCTGATTGATATGCTGCAAAGCGTGTCGGAAAAGAATCCGGTTGGTACCGTACTCGATAAGATGGACGCCATTCGAACCGCTCAGAAGGATATCGAGGCCAACGCCAATCTGCGACTGACCTTAGAGGTTATGATGCTGAGACTCACAGCGGCTTAACCCGCATATTTTCCGGAACCTGACACAACGGTGTTGACATCCGCTTGCGACACGCATTAGGTTCCGATCACCCATAATCGTTTTATGCCTTAACGAATGAGACAAAACAGAAAACCGGCCGGCAAGGTTTACGACTTCGACTGCGGTGCCTTTGTACTCAAGCGCGGTGACCAAGTGATAGTGGAAACCGAGCAGGGCTTGAGTTTCGGCACGGTAACCGTTTCGCCGCAGCCTATAGACGAAAAAAGGGCTGAAAAACCCCTTAAAAAAGTGCACCGCTTGGCAGCCGAGAAGGACCTGCGCCAGATCGAGATCAACGCGGGTGATGAAAAGAAGGCCCATCTCTACTGCCTGGAATGCATTAAAAAGCTCGGCCTGCAGATGAACCTTTTCGCCGTCGACAAATCTTTCGACGGCAGCAAATACACTTTCTTCTTTACCTCCGAAGGGCGCGTCGATTTCCGGCAGCTGGTCAAAATGCTCGTCAAGAGACTCGGCGTGCGCATCGAAATGCGACAGGTCGGCATTCGCAATCAGACCAAGATGTGCGGGGGGCTGGGCCGCTGCGGCCGCGAAACCTGCTGTTCGTCTTTCCTCGACAAGTTCGGTCCGGTTTCGATCCGCATGGCCAAGGAGCAGGACCTGTCGCTCAACCCCACGAAAATATCGGGACAGTGCGGCCGGCTCATGTGCTGCCTGACCTATGAATACGAAACGTATAAGGCCCTCAAAAAGGACTTTCCCAAGACCGGAAAGATAGTCAAAACACCAGCCGGTGAGGGCAAGGTTGTCCGCCACAACGTGATGGCCGGGCTGGTGACCGTGCGGCTGGAGGGCGGCGGTGAAACCGACGTACCGCTGAAAGACATCGTGCAGGCACGCCGCTGACAGGCAGCGGCAGGGCTGAACCCGGAACCGAACAGTATCGCTTCTGATCTCGCATCAATCCGGTTACGCGGCGCAACCCATAGTGTTTTTGTTTCAGGGTTACGGTAAGAAATAATTCCACAAGGTTGCGCCGGATTTGAGTTCGTCTACAAGGCACATCCAGCGGCGCATATCGGGTATGCAGCGCAGGTGACGGGCCAAAAGACAAGCCAGATGTTAAATTATTTTTTTCTGGAACCCTTAACCGTGAAGTGCTAGACCAGGAGCCATCATGACCGCCAGGTTTTACATAACGACCCCGATCTACTACGTCAACGCCAGACCCCACCTTGGACATGCCTACACCACGATTATCGCCGATGTCGCCACTCGCTATCATCGCATGGGCCGGGAAGAGACCTTTTTCCTCACCGGTACGGATGAACACGGTGACAAGGTGGTCCGGGCGGCCCGCAAGGAAAACATGAGCCCCCGAACATACGTCGATCGCATCAGTGGACAGTTTCAAACGCTGTGGCCGGAACTCAACATCAGCAACAGCCGTTTTATCCGCACCACTGATCCGGGGCATATGGCGGTCGTGGAGCGGATTCTCCAGAAAATTTACGACAGCGGTGACATCTACTTCAGTGAATACGAAGGTCAATACTGCTTCGGCTGCGAGCGCTTTTACACCGAGCGGGAATTGGTGGACGGCAAGTGCCCGGACCACGAAACCGAGCCGGAAATTATTAAGGAATCCAATTACTTCTTTAAAATGAGCCGCTATCAGGACTGGCTCATCGACCATATCAATCGTCATCCTGACTTTATCCGGCCCGAACGCTACCGTAACGAGGTGCTGGCGTTTCTGCGTGACCCTTTAGAAGACCTGTGCATCTCGCGACCCAAGTCGCGCCTTAAATGGGGCATCACATTGCCGTTCGACGACAAATACGTCACCTACGTGTGGTTCGACGCCCTGCTCAACTACGTGTCGGCTCTCGGCTACCCGGACGGTGACTTGTTCCGCAAGTTCTGGCCCTTTGCCCAGCATATCGTCGCCAAGGACATCCTTAAGCCCCACGGCATTTATTGGCCCATAATGCTCAAGGCCGCGGGCATCGAGGTCTACAATCATCTGAACGTTCACGGGTACTGGATCGTCGAACAGAGCAAAATGTCCAAGAGCCTTGGGAACGTCGTGGAACCGCTGGAGCTGAAGAATGTTTACGGTCTCGATGCCTTCCGTTTCTTTCTGACGCGTGACATGGCTTTCGGGCTCGATTCGAGCTTCTCGGAATCAGCGCTGGTGCACCGCCTCAACTCCGATCTGGCCAACGACTTGGGCAATCTGTTTTCACGCACCCTGACAATGGCCCACAAATACCTCAAGGGAGTGGTACCGGCCGTTGACCAGGCAACCGAGAACGAGCTGGGCCTTACCTTGAAAGACGACGCCATGAAGGCCGTTCTCGAATACGAAGCCGCGATGAACGCGTTTGCCTTTCACCGGGCGTTGCAGGCGGTTTGGGACTTCATCGCTCAGATGAACAAGTGCATTGACGTCATGGCCCCTTGGGAGCTTGCCAAAAAGAGCGCCAGCCGCAAGCAGCTGGAAGTCGTGATGGTCAATCTGCTGGAAGGCCTTCGGGTCATCGCCGGGCTCATCTATCCGGTCATGCCCGCTACGGACGAAACCATGCAGAAGCATTTGGGACTGGACCCCGAGGCTGACTTTTACACCCTCGACCGGTTGAAGCAGTGGAACAGCCTTCCGCCTGAAACCCGGATCTTGAAAACCGTCAGCCTTTTCCCGCGTATCGACCTTAAAAAGGGCAAACCCGCAGCGATGCCGTCAACTGCAGCCGCAGAAACAAAACCCGCTTTCAAGTCTCAAGTGACGATCGAAGACTTTGCCAAAATCGACCTCAGGGTGGCCACGGTCGTCAAAGCCGAAGCCGTGCCGAGAGCCAACAAA
The DNA here is from genome assembly GCA_037383965.1 of Desulfobacterales bacterium. Lineage (GTDB taxonomy): Bacteria > Desulfobacterota > Desulfobacteria > Desulfobacterales > SG8-13 > JARFQH01. The sequence continues at coordinate 8,614 of JARROL010000266.1, forward strand.
CTGATGCGCCTGGAAATCGATTTGGGTGAGCGGCGCACAATAGTGGCCGGTATCGCCGGAAGCTACACGCCCGAGGAACTCGAGGGAAAGCAGATCATTGTCGTCGCCAACCTGAAACCGGCTAAAATCATGGGCATTCTATCGAACGGCATGCTCTTGGCTGCTGCCGGTGAAACCGGTTTATGCATCGCAACGCCGGAGCGCAAGATGAAACCGGGAACGCAACTGAAATGAAGCTGTCATCGCAGACTTTTTTCATTTGCTCCTTCCGAAGAACCTGCTAAAATAATGTCGTTGTGATGAACCCTTTTCCCGATTGCATCGGCGTCATACCGGCGCGTTACGGCTCCACCCGTTTTCCCGGCAAGCCCCTGGCGGAAATTCACGGAAAACCGATGTTCTGGCATGTTTACCACCGGGCCAGCCGCTGTAAAGAGCTGAATCGGGTGGTGCTGGCCACCGACGACCGACGGATCCGTGCCGCAGCCGTCCGATTCGATATTCCCGTGGTGATGACCCGTTCCGATCACCCCAGCGGAACCGACCGCGTTTTGGATGCCGCCGAGCAGCTCGAGGTTTCGGACGACGCCGTGGTGATCAACATCCAGGGGGACGAGCCGGCGCTGGAACCGGAGATGTTGAGTGAGCTTCTGGCGCCCTTCGCAACGGCCGCAACCCGGGTAACGACCCTGGTGCGCTGCGTTGCTGCCGCCGAAGCCGACTCCCCTGACGCCGTCAAGGCGGTTTTTTCAAAAAGCGGAAAAGCCCTCTATTTTTCGCGCGCGCTCATCCCCTTTCACCGCGACGGCCGGCCGGATCGGGTTTACCGGCACATCGGCATGTACGCCTTTCGTAAAGAAGCCCTCAAACAGTTCGTCACCCTCGGGCCGAGCCCCCTGGAAATAAAAGAAAAACTCGAGCAGCTGCGGCTGCTGGAAAATGACATTCCGATTCATGTCGTGGTCACCAACCGCCGCAGCATCGATGTCAATCGTCCCGAGGATATCGCTCTCGTCAGCCGGGTTCTGACTGGAGACGACCCCGAAACGGCCATTCAGCCTTTCGCAGAATGATTTTCTGCAGGAAAATCGATCAATGAGGTCATGAGGCATGCAAACTTTCAAATGTGGCCGTCAAACAGAACAAAAAGGCGTCGCAGACGGTGGACCTCGAGGAGATGGCTCGGGCCGTGGAGACGGTTGCCCGCCACCACCTCGCCGACTGCCTCGAACGACCCGGCGACCCGGCCGGGGGATACCTGGGCGGCGATGCGCCGAGCCGCCTGCTGGCGGCCGTTCGCCGTTTGAAACAAAGCGAGAACTTTCGTGCGGTTTATGCAGATGTCGAAAAACAGGCGGCCATCAAAGACATTGCGAAACGTCTGGCCGAGATCGTCGGTGACGATTCCCGATTGCTGGCCGAAAAAATGGGACATCTCGATACCCGCATCGTCGATGTCTTGACGCTTCGCCTGGAGGAATTGAAGGATGTCACCTGGTCGCTGACGACCGAAATACTGCAGAACGTCGCCCAGATAACCGATCTGCTCGGTGCCGAAGGCGGCCGTGACGGCCTTCCACCGGGCCAACTCATGGTTTACAAAAACATCAACACCGTTCTCAACAGCATCGATCGTCTGGAGGTCCGGGGACGCGATTCGGCCGGCATATCGCTGATGTTCATTTTACAGGATTCCGCTTACCGCGGTTTCAGTGCTGCCGTGACCCGCGATAATCTCCTCGCAGAATTGCAGGAGCGCGGCGCACGGGACCTGCTGGTCAACGGCGGCATCACGGTGCACGAACTCAAAGGCGCCGCGGATCGGCCGCAAGTCACGGTAACGTTGACCTACAAGGTCGCGGCCGAGATCGGCCGGCTCGGTGACAATATTCGCTTTCTGCGGCAGCAGATCAAAAAAGACCGCCTATTTCATCTCCTGGCGGCCTGCCCGCATGTGAACCACACCGTTTCCAGCCACACGCGCTGGGCATCGGTGGGAGCCATCACCGAAGCCAACTGCCATCCGGTCGACAATCACGTTCTATCCGGCAGCAGCACCGATGGCGGCATCATCCACGTCTGTTTGAACGGCGACATCGACAACTACCTGGCCCTCAAAGCCGAGCACCTGAACGGCGGCAAGCAGCTCCACAAGGACATTACCACCGACACCAAGATCATTCCGCTGCAAGTGGAAAAATACATCCAGCAAGGGTGCCTGCCGGAGGAAGCCTTCCGCCGGGCGGTCAACGATTTCGACGGCTCGCACGCCATATCGATGCACACCGACCTGGCGCCGGGCAAATTCTTCCTGGCGCAAAAGGGCAGCGGCCAGACGGTCTTCATCGGCCTGTCCGAAGACCTGTACATGCCGACATCCGAGGTCTACGGTTTTGTGGAAGAAACCGCCGATTTTCTGAAGATGGACGGGGCCAAGATCGTCCCCGGCAAAAACGGCGACACCCAAGGGCAGATCTTCATCCTCGATCAAGAGAGCGCCGGAGGTCTGGCCGGCATCCGGGCCATGTATTACGACGGCACCCCGATCGTCCTCAAGGAAACCGACATCAAGCACACCGAGATCACATCTCGGGACATCGACCGCCAGAATTTTCCGCACTATTTTCTCAAGGAGATCTCGGAATCACCGGACTCGGTTGAAATGACGCTCCAGAACCGCTGGAAAATCCGGGAGGAAGACGGCCGGAAGCGGCATGTCGTCAATCTGGACGCCGTGGTTCCGGAAAAACTGCGCCGGTCCCTGGCAGGCGACTCGGTTGTGCCGGGGATCCGGCGGATCTACTTCGTGGGCCAGGGCACCGCGGGCGTGGCCGCGCTGGCCTGCGCCGATATACTGAACTACTACCTGAACGACCCGGCTCTTCAGGTCCGGGCCCTCAAGGCATCCGAGTTGAGCGGTTTCACGCTGAACGAAAAGGACGCCGCCGGCAGCATGGCCGATGCGCTGGTCATTGCGATCAGCCAGTCCGGGACCACCACGGACACCAATCGAACGGTCGTGATGGTGCGCGAACGCGGCGCGCATACCCTGGCGATCGTGAACCGGCGCGACTCGGACATCACCTTCAAGGTCGACGGGGTGATGTACACCAGCAGCGGACGCGACATCGAAATGTCGGTCGCCTCAACCAAGGCCTTTTACTCCCAGATCGTGGCCGGTGCCCTGCTGGGCCTTTACATCGCCGGCTTGAAAAACCGCAGGGATGCCGACTTCGTTTCCGCAGAAATCCAACGGTTGCTCGACATCCCCGTCCACATGCGCACGGTCCTGGCATCATACGAGCGTATCGGTGCCTCCGCCAAGCGGCTGGCCACCCAAAAAGCACACTGGGCGGTCGTCGGCAGCGGCCCCAACAAAGCCTCGGCCGATGAGATCCGCATCAAGCTGAGTGAACTCTGCTACAAGACCATCTCCACCGATTTTGTCGAAGACAAGAAGCACATCGATCTCTCCGCCGAGCCGCTGATCATCGTCTGCGCGGCCGGCACCCGAGACGCGGTCCTGAGCGACATCATCAAGGACACCGCCATTTTCAAGGCCCACAAGGCCAGCCCGGTGGTGATCGCCACCGAGGGGGAAACGCGCTTCGAGCAGTACGCCGATGACGTGTTTCACGTGCCGGCGGTCAGCGAACACCTGGCCCCGATCCTGAACACCCTGGTCGGTCACATCTGGGGCTACTTCGCGGCCCTGACCTTCAACGAGGGATCGCTTTTCATGTACAATTTCCAGACCGACCTCCAGAAAACGCTCGACGAATACACCACCGGTGGTCTGGACCTTTACGAAATCCTGCTCGAAAAAACCTTCAAGGAAAAAATTGTCATTACAACGACTTTCGCCGGAAAAAGTCTCAAAACCATTTCCCCGCCGCCATGGGCCTGCAAGCGGCAGCGAACATCACCCTTTTGCTGAAATACCTGGCCGGCAAACTGCCCGTGAGCGACTTCGAGATCGACTTCGGCACCAAGGGCACCCCGAGCCAAATGCTGAATCATCTCTTTCGCGGTTTGGGTGAGTGCATCAACGCCATGGCCCGTCCCGTCGACGCCATCAAGCACCAGGCCAAAACGGTGACCGTCGGTACCAGCCGTCTCAGTGAAAAGCTGGAGGGGCTGCTGTTCGACACGCTGGCAGGCTACGGATTCAAGGTGTCGCAGCTGACCACCGCCAATATCATCGTCCTGCGGAACCTGCAGGGGATCATCGAAGGCATCAAGGGCGCCATCCGCTACCGCATCGGCAACTTGAACCTGTTGGGGGAACCCACGGATGACACCAACATCCACGTCGAACGAAAAGACGGCGTTCTGGCGCCGATCCCCTCCCGCGTGGAAACCGACACCCAGCTCAAGGGAACCAAGCGGATCATCGTGCGGCAGGGCAACGTGTACATCGGCAAGGGACGCAAGGATGACCGCAGCATTTTGGTCATACCGATCATCTCCACCAATCCGAGCACGCCGAATTTTATCGAGCACCTGCTGTTGCTCAACATCGGATTCGAGCAGAATGTACCGCTGGCAATGAAAATAAAAGCCCTGGGCGGCAAATACGAGCACATCACCAGCATCGTCCAGGAAAACAGCGTGCCCTGGAAGGACGATTACCTCGAATTGGTCGCTATGGACGAGCTCTTCGGGCGGTCGGCTGAAAAGATCGGAGAGTATATCGTGGCACAGGTGACCACCCGCGCGGCGGTGGGGGCTTAAGTTGTCCGTTGGCGGGTTGCGCCCGTTTGGCCCGTTAGACGGTTGGCGGATGTTGTCGATTTTATCTATTTTCGTACTAACCGCTCATGGTCTTTTGGACCGCCACGGTGCAAGATAATGACGCGCTGGAGCCCGGATGAGCGTTTGCGAACAGCGGATGACTGTCTGAGCCGCTTACGGGACCTTAGGCCGGACCCCATGACCAAGCTGAATGGACGG
>JARROL010000267.1:0-4198 GCA_037383965.1 Desulfobacterales bacterium
TCCCACCCAGTATTTTGAAATGCTGGGCTTCATGGGACTGTATCATGATGGTTGGACAATCTCAGGAAAACCCTATCGGATTCCCTGGTCAACAGATCCCACAGCCATGGCAAACTTCGATCCGCTGAATACCGAATGGGAATTGTACAACATCAATGAAGACCCCATCCAGCAGGTTAATGTCGCTGACAAGTACCCGAAAAAGGTAAAAGAGCTCGAAAAACTCTTCTGGGAAGAAGCTGACAAATACGATGTTTATCCTGTCGGCGGCTCTCTAGGCAGATCGTTACAACCGGAATCTAACCCACAGCGGGCTGGCAAAAAACACTGGGAACTAACGTCTAACGTCTACCGGGTTCCGGAACTGGCCGGCCCAGAGCTTAAATCCACCAATTATGAGGTGAATGCCTATATAACGGCCGATGACACGACCGAGGGCGTGATCTATGCGGTGGGCGAACATATCGGCGGCCAAGCCCTGTTTATCAAAGACGGAAAACTCAGATACAGCTATTCGACCCTTGGCCTGTACTGGCACGATTTCGACGGTGATGTGAAAATACCGCACGGTGACGTCAAGATCACCTTGAAGCATACCATGAAAGAGCAAAAGTTGAACGGCCCCTCTACCGTCGAGTTCTTCATCAACGATGAAAAGGTGGGCGAAATGGACATTACCGCGACGGTCTATGCGGCCTATACCGGTCACGAAACCTTCGATATCGGACGTGATGAAGGCCTGCCGGTGAATGAGGAATACGCAGACCAGGGAAAATTCATCTTTACTGAAGGGCAATTGCACAAGGTCGTATTTGACATAAAGAATCCCGACGAACAGGAAGTGAGTGCCTCTGCGTTTAGCATAATTGAATAGTCTGATTATTTATGTGAAAGAAAAACCGCAAGGGCTATGGTCGCGGTCCAGTGGCCGGGCCCTTTTCGGTTCGATCCGCACTCATGTGTACGAGATTATAAAGCCGAGAATATATTCGGAATCATTTTGCAAAGGATGCTTTGCTTATCTACGCCTTCACGGCCTGGAGAAACCGTACTTCGAGAATACATAGATTCCGGGTGATGCGGAAAGGGTGAGATAACCAAGTCCAAATTAGTTGAACGATGTGACCCACTGGTCAGGTAATCGAATTAGGAAATCGTATGAGGGCCCTTTCATTCAGCACACGGCGTATAAGTCTTAGCGGAGAACCCTCCCTCAGGAAATGGAAAAATGAACATCGCTGGTCAAAAAGATAGAGGGCTGCCGAAGAGCCTATTCATCGTTGCCGCAACGGCGGTTTCGATAGTCGCTTTGATGGCCTGCTCTCACCACAATAATACTTCGTCTGATGCTTTAAAGGAATACAGGACAAAGACCGGCAAGACGATCATCGTATCAGAAACCCACCCCGCCGGTCGAAGCCTCAGCACGATCGAAATCTGCATCACGGGCTTTCAACACAATTATAGGGAAGTATACGAAGACAGGGACCCCATTTCGGATGTCTTCGTGGCGGATCTTGACGGCAACGGCTTCGATGAAATCTAAATCATCACCACATCGGCTGGTTCCGGTAGCTATGGAACGGTATTGGGACTCGCTTCAAACAACGACAAAAGCCTGTCAATGATCCATTTCCCTGAAATACAAACCGGGGATGAGAATTTCGAAGGATATAGGGGACACGACACCTTCAAGATAGAGGGTCGGAAGCGTATAAGGATTTTTCTCATATATAACAGGGGGGACATTGAAGTGGAAAAAGGCGAGAGGAATGCCTACTGACGATAATCATAATGGTTGGCGGCTTCTGCGTAAAACCTTACGCATGGGTGTCGTAGGGGCGGCGGCCCTTTTTTGTGCCGTTCTCATTATCTTCGTCTTCAACATTCCCCTGAACCTTTCTCCGGTCAAAGACGACATCGCCGCGCTGGTAAACGAGACGCTTGGCATAAAGGTCGCCTTCGAGGGAGACCTCCATTTGGTTCCCGGACGGCGTCCGGCCGTCGAAATCTGGGGGCTTCGCTTGCGGTCACTGCATCCTCAGGAGGAGATGCTGCGATTGGAGTATCTTAAGCTCGGAGTTGAGATATTCCCGCTTGTGAAACGAACGCTTCGGGTTACCGAGATCGTCGCTCGAGGAGTCGGCCTTGATTTGAGGGGTTCCGACCGTTTCAACATCCCGCCTGAAGTGAAAGTGGAATCGTCGACGATCCGGATACCTGCCTCGGGAACCCCTCCCCAAAAGGCGCCCCTTTGGCGGATGGAAGTGGCCCGCATCGACCTTCGCGATGCAACGGTTGCCATGGGCCGGCACACCCCGGTCTCGACGGTCGCCGTCTCCGAAATTTCAGGTTCGGCCACCGATGAGGACGGCCTCAAACTCTACCTGAAGGGATCTTACAGGAATACACCTTGGGATTTGGCCATCGACGGTGGCAGCCTCACCACGCTTTTAGACCGGTCCACCGCTTGGCCCCTCAAAATTTCGGCCCGCGGCGCCGGAGGTGACCTTTTCGTGGAGGGCCGGATCCATCCTCTGGAGAAGAGGGCTGACTTTGACGTTCGTATTTCCGGACAGACAACCCCCCAGTTGGAAGCACTGTTGGGCGCGAACATCGCCGCATTTGAGGATTACCATGTCGATTGCCGTTATGAAATTGCCGGTTCGCTCCTGCGCGTGACCGACCTGGAGGGAAGGCTGGGCAACACTCGGTTCACCGGTGCCGGTCGGTGGAACGGGCTCGAAAAACGACTTAACGGTGCCGTGAACGCGGCCGCACTCGACCTCGATCCGATTATCCGCTCTGCTTTCCCTGTCGACGGCCGACAATCGTACACTGCCAACCGGAGTGAATCGGAACGAGAGGTGCCCTTCACTCTGGCCGACGTCGTCTCCCGTCTCGATGTCGATCTTCACCTGGCCGCCAATCAAATCGTGGGTGTTCCGGGCGAACTTCGCAACGCGACCGCCCGTCTTGTCGTCGGCGACGGGCGCGTTGACCTTGCCCTGTTTATAACTGCTTATGACACACCCATCGGCGGAGAGGCCATCTTGTTATTGGATGAAGAGGTGATGACGCTCTCCGTTGATCTGGCTGCGGATAAAACAGACCTGGCTCGTGTGGCTGGTGAAAGGGGCGGCGGTGTCAAAGTGGCCGGACGGCTGGGTGAGCTGTCGCTGTCGGCTTCGGCATCCGGTGCAGACCCGACCGGGTTGCTTTCTAATCTGGCGGCGCGGCTCGAGATCCGCAATGCGGATATGTCCATCGACGCGGAATCGGTGGGACGACCGATGCGGGTGGCGCTGGATGCGGCAACGTTAAGGTTACCGGCGGGTGGCGACATGCAAGGGATCTGTAAAGGCAAACTCCTCGGTGAGTCTTTTTCATTGAATCTCGCCGGCGGCGGCATGCGGGATATCTTGGAAAAATCCAGATGGCCGGTCGATCTCCGATTCGAGGGCGCGGGCGCCAATCTACGTCTGTCGGGTACCTTTTTGCCCCTGGGTGACTCCGAAGGCCCGGAGCTGTCGATTCACCTATCCGGCGATCGCATCGGGGCGTTGGCCGTCTGGACCGGGATCTCCCCTTCGGCGGCGATGCCCTATGCCATGGACGCCGCCGGTACTCTGAACCGGAAGAAATGGCACCTCGAGGTCAGACAACTTTCTTTAGGCCGCACGATCCTGAGGGGGGCGATCGTCACCGCGTTCTCGACGAATAAACAGCCGAAGACCGTCCTCTCGCTTCACTCGGAATTGATTGATGTGCCGCAACTCAAGACCTTGTTTTTTCTGCCCGATGCCACCGAAAGAGCGGCGTACGCGTCGGAGCGGCCGAACGCGAGCGAAGGAGACACCGCCCGCATTCGGGATAGGATGATATTCCCCAAAGATTTTCATCTGCCCGAAATGGACGTAAATTTGAATATTCGCCGAGTGTTGACCGAAAAACTCTCCTATCGTGACTGCTTGCTCGAGGCAAGTATTCGCCGTGATCGAACGACCACGTCTCGTTTTCAGTTCGGCCTTGGGGAGAGTGCCTTCAGTGGGCAGGTCATCCTGGACCTCGTCCAACAGCCGCCGGTGCTCGGATTGCGTGTCTCCACCAGCCGTTTTGAACTGGGGGAGCTTCTGGAGGCCTTCGATGTGGCCAAAGGGGTGGACGCCGGGGTCAAGACATTGGAGATCAACGTTGC
>JARROL010000268.1:0-4182 GCA_037383965.1 Desulfobacterales bacterium
CCGAAAAACACGGCTTTGAAACGATAACCGGCATCGTGCTGCATGAGAACAAAAACATGCTCGCGCTGGGGAAAAAGCTTGGTTTTGAAATAAAAAAAGATCCCGGTTACGGAGACAATGAGTTGGTCATGTATTTCGGAGAGAACCGGGATCTTTTTTTATTTCAAAACCAAGCTTTTTCCCCAGCGCGAGCATGTTTTTGTTCTCATGCAGCACGATGCCGGTTATCGTTTCAAAGCCGTGTTTTTCGGCAATTGAGAGGCATTTTTCCAGCAGACTCGACCCAATGCCCTTGCCTTGCCAGGCATCACCCACCAGAACGGCGAATTCACCGGTCTTTCCATCCGGATCTCCGATGATTCTGGCAACCCCCAGCATAGTGTCGGTTTCTGAATCTTCATCGATGGCGACCAGCGCAACCTCCCGGTCGTAATCAATCTGGGTGAACCGGGCCAACATCTCGGGCTTTAATTCCTTTAACGAGCCGAAGAAACGATAATAAATCGTCGTTGGGCAACGCTATCAATCGGCGTGGCGATAATCGCAAGGTCCACTCCCGTCTCCAACTCGGAAACCGATCCGAAGGATTCATGCCCGTGGATGATTTTATATTTGGGGTTCACCGGCAGCAACTTTCCGGAGAACCCGCCGTCGATAAGATTTCTCATTACCACAGTTCCGATGGTTCCCGCTTTTTCGCTGGCACCTACCACCGCAACATGACGCGGGTTAAAGATGCGGTTCAGATTGAATTGTCCCATTGATTTCCTCGCTTAATTATTTTCTATTGGTCCTTGTCTGCGGCGGTTTCCTCTTTATTAAATGCTCTGGCCGAGCTCCACTTCCAGTTCCGGATTTCCGGCATATCCTGGCCGTACTTGTTAATGTACTGCTTGTGCTCGACGAGCTTGTCCTTGAGCTGCTGTTTCAGGTAGACGCCTTTGTCGCCGGTCTGCGGCAGACGGTCGATGGTGTCCATCACGAGATGGAAGCGGTCCAGATCGTTTAGCACCGTCATGTCAAAGGGCGTGGTGATCGTGCCTTCTTCCTTGTAGCCGCGCACGTGGATGTTGTCGTGGTTGGTGCGGCGGTAGGTCAGTCGATGAATCAACCATGGGTAGGCATGGAAGGCGAAGATGACCGGTTTGTCCCTGGTGAAGAGTTCGTCGAAATCCGTGTCGGAAAGCCCGTGCGGGTGCTCGGTCTGTGGCTGCAGCTTCATGAGGTCGACGATGTTGACCACCCGGATTTTCAGGTCGGGCAGATGCGCGCGCATAATGGAGACGGCGGCGAGGGTTTCCAGCGTGGGCACATCGCCGCAGCAGGCCATGACCACGTCGGGCGCGCCGCCCTGGTCGTTGCTGGCCCACGGCCAGATGCCGATGCCCTCGGCGCAGTGTTTGACGGCGGCGTCCATCGACAGCCACTGCGGTGCCGGGTGCTTGCCCGCGACCACGACATTGACGTAGTGGCGGCTGCGCAGGCAGTGGTCGATCACCGACAGCAAGCAGTTGGCATCCGGCGGCAGATATACCCGCACGACCTCGGCCTTCTTGTTCACGACATGGTCGATGAAGCCGGGGTCCTGATGGGTGAAACCGTTGTGGTCCTGGCGCCAGACATGCGAGGCCAGCAGGTAATTTAAGGAAGCGATCTTGCGCCGCCACGGCAGCCGTGCAGTGACTTTCAGCCACTTGGCGTGCTGGTTGAACATCGAATCGACGATGTGGATGAATGCCTCGTAGCAGTTGAAGAGCCCGTGCCGCCCGGTGAGCAGATAGCCCTCGAGCCAGCCCTCGCACTGGTGTTCGCTGAGCATTTCCATCACGCGCCCGGCGGGTTCGAGATACTCGTCGTTCGGCACGGTCCTGGCGTCCCATTGGCGCTGGGTCACCTCGAAGAGGGCTTCCAGGCCGTTTGAGAGCGTCTCGTCAGGGCCGAAGATCCGGAAGTTCCTCTGGTCATGGTTCAGTTTCGCCACATCGCGCAGGAAAGGACCGAGCACAAGCGTGTCGCCGATGCCGCGCACCCCCGGCGACGGCACGTCTTGCCCGTAGTCGCGGAAATCCGGCATGCGCAGATCGCGCAGCAGCATGCCGCCGTTGGCATGGGGATTCGCGCCCATGCGGCGGTCGCCCTTGGGTGCCAGTTCGGCCAGTTCCGGCTTCAGGCGGCCCTGCTCATCGAAGAACTCCTCGGGCCGGTAGCTCCGCAGCCAGTCTTCCAGAAGTTTGAGGTGTTCGGGATGGGTTGCCGGGTCGGAGAGCGGCACCTGGTGCGCCCGGAAAGTGCCTTCGACCGGCAGGCCATCGATTGTCTTCGGCCCGGTCCAGCCCTTGGGTGAATTCAAGACGATCATCGGCCAGCGCGGACGCATGCGGTTGCCGTGGACGCGCGCGCCCTGCTGGATCCTTTTGATCTCCTCCACCACCGTGTCGAGTGTCGCGGCCATGGCCTCGTGCATCAGATCGGGCTCGTGGCCCTCGACGAAGTAGGGCGTCCACCCGTAGCCGCGGAGCAGCTGTTCCAATTCCTCATGTTCGATGCGGGCCAGCACGGTCGGGTTGGAAATCTTGTAGCCGTTCAGGTGCAGGATCGGCAGCACCGCACCGTCGGTGGCCGGATTGAGAAACTTGTTGGAATGCCACGCCGTGGCTAGCGGGCCCGTTTCGGCCTCGCCGTCACCGACGACGCAGGCGACGATCAGGTCGGGATTGTCGAACACCGCCCCGAACGAATGGCTGAGCGAATACCCTAGTTCGCCGCCCTCATGGAGGGAGCCGGGAGTCTCCGGCGAGGCGTGGCTGGGAATGCCTCCGGGAAACGAAAACTGGATAAAGAGCTTGCGCAGCCCGGCCTCATCTTGGCTGATGTTGGGATAGATCTCGCTGTACGTGCCCTCGAGATACGTGTTGCCCACGACGGCCGGGCCGCCGTGTCCGGGGCCGGAGACGTAAATCATGTTGAGGTCGTATTTCTTGATGACCCGGTTTAAGTGCACGTAAATGAAGTTCTGGCCGGGCGTCGTGCCCCAGTGTCCCAGCAGCATGTGCTTCACGTCCGCGAGCGTCAGCGGCCGCTTCAGCAGCGGATTGTCGTAGAGATAAATCTGGCCGACCGACAGGTAGTTGGCCGCCCGCCAGTAGGCATCCATCCGGTGGAGCAGTTCCGGGGAAAGTGTTTTTGTCTGCATGGTTCACTTCTCCTTATAATCCTGATCGGTTAACTTGGCTTCCGCTCTGAGGACAAGAATGTTTCCCTTACTCTCTGACAACGCTTTAATCATCGTATTCTCCTTCCAGGCTCCTCGTTGAATCGCACCCAGTTCACTGCTTCCTCTCGAAGCTGCTCTGTGTAGTTCGCGCTGGGAATCCTTTTCTTTAAGGTCTCAATCCGATAAGACCAATTTCGTTGGATAGATATCCAATTAGTGCGTTATCCCGCACTAGACGCATGTGCTTATGTATAGCGCTTTCGTCCCAGCTTCGCGGTCACGCGATCAATCGCTCATTTTTTTCCATCCAAACCATACTGGAATTCCCTCCTGGTCTCTCAATCGCAAGACTGCATTTCCTCGTTTCACGGTCACGGCAATCATTAAGGGCTCATTTTTAACGGTGACCATGGAGCCGCTCACGGTGACTTCATCACCTAATTTGAGATGTTTTGCCTGCCAAGGCCCGACAAGGTAGTAGGCGGGACCGAGGTAAACCGGCAGAATCTCTTTTTTGTCGATAAATACAGTCAATCGCATTTGCAAGCCGAATCCGAATTCAGGAAGTTGGTCAATTCTCACTAATTTTCCGGAGATGGTTTTAATTGTTTTAGAGTCAAAGATTTTTTGATAGGGGTCTTCAATCCGTGGAGCAGGATTTATTGCTGCACCAGGAGATTGCGGGTTAATAGAACCGTAATAATTATCATCAGCAAAATAACTATAATCATAGCCGAATGGCCCCCTTTGTGTATAACCATAGGGGGCACCATAATACTTGAAAACGTCAGCCCCCCAACGCATATCCCCCATGTTCGGCAGCTTGTTTTTGTCAAAAGCAGGTGCTTTTTCCATTTGTTCTTTCGATTGATTGAGGAAGAAGATGCCTTCTGATGGAAGCGCTGCAAGGGATCCCCAGGGAACGGGAAAGAGTTTATCACCGATGTCCAAAAAACCATCGGATTCAA
>JARROL010000269.1:0-4175 GCA_037383965.1 Desulfobacterales bacterium
TTTTCGTGCTCTTTGCTGTAGCCGAACCCGTCGATGTATTTCAGGCGTGTTTTTTCCGCATTGGCCAGCATGATGACACCACGGTCGAAATCAAGCCTCTTGGAAATGGTCCTTATGACCGCGGATATCAATGCGTCGATTTCAATTACGGTCGATGTCGCTTGACCGATTTCCTGGACCAGCTGGGCGTTGCTGTAGCGAGCGCTGAGTTGATCGAGATGCTCTTGGGCCGCTGCCTTCTGTGATTGAATGGTTCGGATCAGCTCGCCTTTTTCAAATTGGGTTGAAATCAGTGACAGCGTCAGAACAGCCGCCAGGCCGATGAGACTTGCAATCAACCAGTGATGCAGCGGTAGGAAGGCCCAAAAGAGCAACGAAAGTAAGATAAAGAGAGCAGATGAATAGTTACGCATCCGGGCCCAGAGAAAGGCGGGAGATTTGTCCCATGAGACGATGTACCGGCAGCATGCATCCCCGCGATGGAAACATTCCGGGTGGTCGATGCGTGCGAATTTACCGGTAAACACCTCGGCCATCGCTTCCAGGTGTCCAATGCGGTTTTGGCACTGATAGGGTTTTTCCAGGACGCCAGGATGCTGGGTAAATGTGGACTCAATCCTGTTTGCCCCCAGTTTTCTGGCCGTGTTGACCGTGGCCCGGCTGAATTTGTCGACCACTTTACCGGCTGCCAGATAGGCAAGGGCTGGTCCCACAAAGCCGAGGAAATACTGTTTGGCGGCCCCAATCCCGCTGGAGGAACTGACATGTCGGCCGGCCTGTCTTGAAATGTCGGCTGTGCCCGTTTTTTCTACAATGACATCGTGAAAGCGATCGACCTGTTTCTGCGTAAACCAATGCGCTGGATCATCGACCTGGTAACGGGTCATGCCGGATTTTTCGAGCAGCTCGTCGCAATCGACCTGCGGCCAGTGTATTTTCAGGTAATTAAGGTAAGATTTGGTAATTCGGCTGTTATAAATCGGTCCGTTCGCCATTTCCGTTTCGCCCTGTAGGATGCCCAAAACTATTTACCCTCTTGTCCAATCGGTATTTACACTATCTAAGATATCTGAGCAACGGTTTGACGTGAAAAGGACCATGGCGTATGTTGCGCGCTGCAAGCGTTTCGGTGGTACCGAATTCGTCAATACATTGACTGTCGATACGAAAAAGAGTCACCGGGCTGACACGGGCGGGGCAAATGATTTGAGTAAAAGGCGCCGCCTTAAGAGGTCTACTCTTTATTCTGGCAGCTGCTCATGGGAAAACGATAAATTGTTGCAATAAATATACCGTTATGAAATGGATAGAAGCCAAAATTGAGTTCGATTGTACCGATACCGAAACCGCCGCGGATGTCATTGCCGGGGTTTTCTACGACCTTGGTCTCAAAGGGGTTGTGATTGACGACCCCGGTTTGGCGCCCCTCGAAGACTGGGGGGAAGCACCGATCGAGCTTCCGGAAATCCCTGCGGTGACCGGATTCCTGCCTGCGAGTTCCGAGGGTCGCGCTCGCTGCAACAACCTGCAACTGCAGTTGAAATACGTGGGCGAACGACACAACATCGTCACGCGCTTACGGTTGAGAGAAATTGACGACGAAGACTGGACCGAATCCTGGAAAACGTTCTTCCAACCGGTTTGGATCAGCGGCGACATGGTCATCAAACCCACCTGGGAAACTGTTTCAGCCAAACCGGATACGATCGTTATCGACATCGATCCGGGCATGGCTTTTGGCACCGGAGGGCACCCGACAACCATATTGAGCCTGCGACTGATTCGTGAGCACCTTAAAAAAGGGGATGCTTTCCTGGATGTGGGCACCGGGTCCGGGATTCTCGCCATAGGCGCCGCGAAATTGGGTGCCGGATCGATTTATGCCATCGATGTCGATGAAACAGCCGTTACGGTGGCTGCGGATAATTTCCTCAGAAATGCCATCACACGCGACCGCTGCAGTTTGATAAGGGGACATTTGGGAACAGCCATAAAGGGGCAATTCGACCTTGTGGCCGCCAATATCCTCACCGATGTTATTCTCGAACTTCTCGACGACCTGCTACGTGTGTCGAAGCCGGCAGGTATCTTTATTTCTTCCGGAATCATACCACAGCACAAAGAACAGGTGCTCGCAGCCTTACAGGACCACCAATTCGATATACTGTCGCTCGACACACTTGAAAACTGGGTCGGGATTGCCGCTCGTCGGCGGGGGTGATGAACTTATTTTCTATTGATTTCCGGGGCTGCGCATCATATACCGCCAACGGGCGGTTATGACGGCGCGCATGCGGATCGTTAAGAGTTCGCATAAAAAAATATGAATAAGCCCTAAGGATCGGATTTAAGGGTTATGAAAATAATGAACAAATCGAAGGTGGGTCGGAACGATCCCTGCCCCTGCGGCAGCGGACTGAAATATAAAAAATGCTGCCTCGGCAAATATGACGGACCGGCGGAGGAAAGTCGGGCAGCCTACGCAAGAAAATACAACGTCCGTTTGAAAGACGAGAAGGCCGTCGAAGGAATCCGGGTCGCCGGTCGACTGGTCCTGGAAACGCTCGATCTGGTGGAAGCTGCGATTCGCCCGGGTCTCGTCACCGAAGTCATTAACACGCTGGTCCACGAACACACCGTTAAAAACGGCGGCATACCCGCGCCGTTGAATTATCGCGGATTTCCGAAGAGCGTTTGTGTCTCGGTTAACGAAGTGATTTGCCACGGCATTCCTGGAGAACGCGAGCTGCGGGAAGGCGACATCCTCAACGTCGATATCACCACCATACTCGACGGTTATTTTGCCGACGCGAACAAGACCTTTTTCGTCGGTTCGCCGGGGCCGGGTGCCCGAAAGATCGTAAATGTCGCCCGGGAGTGCCTGCGGCTCGGAAGGGAAAAGGTTCACCCCGGCAACACCATCGGCGATATCGGTTTTGCGATTCAGCAATACGCCGAGGGGCAGGGGTGTTCGGTCGTGCGCGAATTCGTCGGACACGGGGTCGGGTTTGAATTTCATGAATCTCCTCAAGTACCCCATTTCGGCCGCAAGGGCGAAGGACTCACCCTGGTGCCCGGCATGGTCTTTACCATCGAGCCGATGATCAACCTCGGTGAGCGCTACCTGAGAGTTCTGGACGACGACTGGACGGCGGTGACGCGCGACGGGTCGCTGTCAGCCCAGTTTGAACAGACCATACTTGTGACCGATGACGGTTATGAAAGTCTGACGCCCTATGATCTGTGAATTGATTCTGCGCCGACCACCGTCGACCACCAAAATCCGCTCTGCAAACCCATCTCGTTCATCTAGTTGCATCTTATCACACTCTCCACGCACAAGGGCACACGGCCCCTTTTTCAATTTCAGTACCTACAGATCAATCATCACCAATGTGATTCTTAGGAGGCTTAATGGCAGCGGAACAAGAATATGACATCGAGGAATTAACCGGATTCGCAATGGACATTATCCATGGCGTCGGTGAAAAAGCCCTGGCTTTTTACGGCAAGGGGCAGCATCAGACCCGTTTCGACGAAGACCTGGTCACCACAGCGGAATTGCGGTTGTCCGAATTTTTCAAAACTGAATTGCAAAACCGATTTCCGGGACATCACCTTTTCAAGGACACTTTAGAAAGCACAGATTATTCTCATGAAAAGGAGCGGTATCTTTGGATTTTCGATCCGCTGGACGGCGTTGCCAATTTTCAAGCCGGCATTCCCATATGGGGGTGTTCATTGGCTTTGATTGAGAACTTCTGGCCGATTTTCGGCGATTTTTTTATGCCGGCCACCGGAGATCTTTTCCACGCCCGGGCCGGCAGGGAAGCTTTCTGGGGCAATGAGCGTATTCGGATTTCCGGCATCGATTCCATCAACGATGAGAGCCTGCTGTTGACATTTTCGCGATTTCACAACCGCTTCAATACCAATTTTCAGGGAAAAATCCGATCCTTTGGCTGTACTTCGGCCCACATCTGTTACGTCGCCATGGGACGAGCGGACGCTGCCATCGTGGCCAACGAGTCTTTTCAGGATCTGGCCGCTGCGCGGGTCATCATTGAATCGGCCGGGGGCAGGTTCTGCAAGATCGACGGCAGCGACTTCTTTCTCAATGATTACCTCGGCGGTCATAAAATCGAGGAGCATCTTCTGGCAACATCAGCGGAACT
>JARROL010000270.1:0-4166 GCA_037383965.1 Desulfobacterales bacterium
GGTCTTTTTCCTCCAGGGGTGGGGACCAAGGTGATCTCCACCGACCAGTACCTTCTCCAAGGGAAATTCAGCGGCAGCCGCCAGGGAATGAACTAAGTTGACGAATTCCGCGGGCCGCATACCGGTGTAACCGCCGAACTGGTTGACCTGGTTGGCGGTAGCCTCCACCAGGACCACATCACCGTCAGCCGCTGCCTGTTCGATAGCGGCTTCCAAAACGGTACGATGCGCCGAGCAGACGGCGGTGATGCCGCCTATATTGCCGGCTAAGTGATCATAACGCAGTCCTGTCAAACGGTCTGGCACGGTGGAGTCCCTGCTGATTGCGGTTTCCGGCACAACCGGGATTTGTGCCGAGCTGCGGATTCCTTTCTTCGGCTAACATAAGAAAGGTCGGACCACAAATAAAGGGGAGGGATAGTGAGCAGGTTGAGCCCGTTTAGCCCGTTTAGCCCGTAAAAATGGTAGACGTTCAGAGCCAGAGGCGAAGAGCCAATAGATCAAGGGTTTCCAGCTTGTTTACCGAATGGTGCTAAACGGTCATAACGGAAAACGGGCTCAACGGGCCAAACCGGTTAAACCGGCTCAACGAGTTTAACGACCCTGCCACTTTTCAGTATGGACCATCACGGCCATCACCACAGTTTGCAGAATCGAGAGCCCGACGAAATACCAGATCCAGGCCGGAACGCCTCCCCAAATGGGGTGTGTTTTGCCCCAGGACCAGACATCGATCGACAAAAGGAAAATCGATCCCAACAGGAAGGTGAAAGGACTGCGGAGCCAGGTCGGCCAGAAAAAGGCCAGGGTGCGTTCGCGCCAATCCAGGTAAAGATGAGGCAGCAGGTAAGCCGCAAAGGCCGTCAGCATGACCCACACGACAGGTAAAAAACCACCGTTTGGAAGCCACTTCAGGTAAAAGGCGACCAAAACGGCTTCTCCGCACACAATGGAGAGGATAGCCGGTGGTGCATAGCAGCGGCGGAAATAGAGGCCGAAGATAACGGTGGGAAACAGGACCGCAAGGCCCGTAAAGGTCTGGGTGGCGATTTGCAGAATCGTGGCCGGTGGCCGGTAGGCCAGGGCCAGACCCATCAAACCGAGAAAGATCACGAACAGCCGCCCGGTTGTGCTCTCTGCTCTTTTTTGCGGGTGCATCAACGGCAGGACATCGCGTGTGAAAATGGAGCTCAGAGTCAATAATTGGGAGTCCATGGTCGACATCAATGCCGCCATGCCGGCTGCGATGACCAACGTGGCCATGACGTCGCCCGATATCGTGGTCATCAACATCGGGAGAATGCGGTCGGCTTGCTTGCCGGTCAGATCCGGTATCGTCAACCGGCCGATAACGCCGATGGCAATCGGCATGATAAAAACCACCGTGCAGACCAGGGGATAGAAGAGCATGGTAAGGTCGATAGTTCGCCGGCTCCGGGCGGCAAAGAAGCGTTGAAACAGCTGGGGGAACATCGGGTCGCAGAAAAACCAGAGCATCATGAAGCTCAGCCAGATACCCGGTGAATATTTTCCCAGACCGCCGGGACGCGAGAAGAGCTCGGGCGCAAGGGAAAGGATCTTCTGGTTGGCTGCCGCAAAGCCACCGTGGTACCGGAGGAGCACCACCAGGGACGTAAACAGCATGACGAACATCACCACTCCCTGAAACAGGTCGGTCCAGGCCACTGCCCGCATGCCGCCCCGCAGGGTATAGAGCAAGATGATGGCGGTTATCAGAACACAACCGGCGAAATACGGTAGACCGAGCAGTTCTTCGAGGGCGTATCCGGCCGCCATCGGCTGCAGCGCCAGATAAGGGATGGTGAAGACGACCATGACCAGAGCAAAAATAAAGGAAAGCGCACGGCTGCCATACAGGTGGCGGATCAACTCCGGAGGCGTGACCACACCGCAGTTGCGGCCGATGTACCAGATCCTGCGACCGATGATCCAGAAGGTGATCGCCATGAAACCGGTGCCGAAACCCATAATCGGGAAAAAGGCATAGCCATCGCGGTAGCCGGCGCCGGAGGCGCCGAATACGGTGAAGGCAGAAAAGTTGGTGGCCACCATGGTGCCCAGCAACACCATCGTGCCGAGCTTGCGATCGGCCAGGAAATAACTTTCGGGGGTCGATTTCCATCGTGTGCGGGCAACGATGCCGATTATGAGAACCACAAAAAAGTAGGCTGCAAAGACGGCGATTTTTATCAGCATTCCATTTTCTCCCTGGTATCCGTCAAGACTTGGTAACTTTCGGTCCCGGCCATAGGCGCAGTCCTGCCTATAACGGGACAACTGCAGGCGCAGCGGCCACGCCTTGGCGTGATCGAGAATTGCGAAAGCAGTAACGCCGGCCCGGGTCGAAAGTGGTCGTAACGCAAATGAAGGCGCCAACTCTAAACAAAAAGCCATCCCCTTGGGTTGGGATGGCTTTGCCTTGCATAACCCTACACGATCTTGCGTTTTTTACGAACTTGTACCTTAAGGGCAGCCGATGGTCAATGATTTTTCGCGGGCGGCTCTTACGGAACCGTTAATACAGCCCAGGCGGGAAACCGTTCAGCTTTGGAGTACAGTTAACATAGCCATTATTTTCGGCTTAGTGAGAAGGGTGGTATAGACAAGCCACCATAACAATCAAAGTTGCAAACGAAATTTGTTATTGCAAAAAATATCCTGAGCTTATACGGAAGGGGGCGTTAGCTGATAACCGATTTGAATTATGTCATCCGGGTAACCGTCATGCAACCAATTGCCACAGCGGGCCTGTCTCCTTGGGTACCGGGCGTCTTCAGCCTGATCGTCTACTTTCTCGTAGTGGCGGTGTTGATCGGTGTGCTTTTGTTTCTCTCGGCCTGGCTTGGGGAAAAGAAGCCCAGCGTTGAAAAGTCGCGGGCTTACGAGAGTGGGATTATTCCCACCGGCACGGCTCGCTTGCGGTATCCGGTTCCTTTTTATCTCGTGGCGATCTTTTTTCTGATATTCGACGTGGAAGGCGCTTACATTTTCGCCTGGGCCGTGGCTTGGGAGGACTTGGGCTGGAAAGGCTGGCTGCAGATATCGTTTTTCATCACCGTGCTCTTACTGGGTCTGTTCTATATCTGGCGTAAAGGAGGACTGGAGTGGGGTCCGGAAGCCAAAAACAGATGAACGGACGTTTGGTGAGCACCGTCGACTACCTAATCAACTGGTCGCGGCAGTTCAGTCTGTGGCCCATGTTTTTCGGGCTCTCCTGCTGTTTTGTCGAAAAAGCGACTGTCTTGACGGCACGCTACGACTTGGCACGTTTCGGCGCCGAGGTTTTGAGGCCTTCTCCCCGCCAGGCGGACCTCTTGATCACTTCCGGTACGATCTTCAAGAAGATCGCTCCGGTCGTGTTGCGGCTCTATGAACAAATGGCCGAGCCGAAATGGGTTATCTCCATGGGGTCGTGCTCCAACTGCGGCGGCATGTACGATGGCTACAGTGTGGTGCAAGGCATCGACCAGATCTTACCGGTGGATGTGTATATCCCCGGATGCCCGCCTCGGCCCGAGGCCGTCGAATTGGGACTCCTGACGCTGCAGCAAAAGATCATGGACGAGGAAAGGCCGACCCGCCCCACTTTACACCTTCCGGGGGGCACCCAGGGCAGCACCGCACCGATCCTGGTCGACGGACAATCAAAATCGCGTGACCCCAGAGGACCCGGGATGGCTGGAACGGCCATTCGAGGGACATCGGTTGTCCCACCGCTCTTTCGGGGCAGCCGGTCCGATCTGATGTGGACACCCCCGCCGCGGCACATCGAATTCGGGCCGACCGAAAGAGGTCTGGCCGATCAGCTGCATGAAAAGTTCGGGGATGCTGTTGAGCCGGCACCGGAAACCGCCGACATGCTCACGTTTCAGGTACGCAGGGAACGCGTTAAGGAAGTTCTGCGCCATCTGAAAACCGAAGCGTCGCCCCGTTTCCGGCGGCTTGAAGATCTGACCGCGATCGACGAATCCGCCCGACGCAATCGCCGGGACTATCCCGACCTCAGTTTGGTCTACAATCTGCTCGCTTTCGATTCCCCCTGCCGGGTGCGCCTGAAGGTCGGTCTTAATGGCACGGAGCCTGCTGCGGCCACCGTTACAGATATCTGGCCGTCGGCTGCCTGGTACGAACGCGAGGCGTTCGAC
>JARROL010000271.1:0-4162 GCA_037383965.1 Desulfobacterales bacterium
TCGAGAAATGCTGACCCTTTTGATGGCAGGTTTCGTGAACAGGTAAGAAAGTGATGCGATATGTGTGATGGTTGTTAAATGAAGATGGGTTTTAACCTTCTTGCCGCAAGTCAATTCGTGGCTTCGCAATGGCCTATTCGACGATTTCCAGGACCACGCGTTTTTTCGTTTTAGCCGCGGCGGCATTCAGTATCGTTCGGATCGACTGAGCGGTCCTTCCTTGTTTTCCGATGACCTTGCCAATATCAACCTTGGCAACCTTGAGCTCCAGTACGCAGGTATTGTCTCCATTGATCGCTTTAACCGAGACTTGTTCCGGGTAGTCTACCAGCGCCTTGGAGATACGGAGTATCAGATCCTGCATGACTCCTCCTCGGGTAAAGGTTCATATATAGGCTTTGAGTGCGTTATCGGTCGTCGGCGTATTACAATACTGCTTCCTCCCTCTGGCCTTGGCAAAACCGTTATCTTAAGGCCAATAATACCTGCACTTTTTATTTCCGGGTCACATCGAACACCGATAAAATGAACGCAGCATCTCTAAAGGCTGCTCAATGCCTCCTCTGATGGCGAACAATCGTAAAAATAGGTGTCCTGGCATCTTTGGCAGATGGCTGAAATAGCATACTCGAAGCTCGACAGGGAATTACGAAACCGGGTTGCCGGCCCCTTGCAGATTTTGCATGTTTTGGTCGCCTTGGCATGCGCATAACGCGCGGTAACCGCCGGCTCCGACAAGATTTCAATCAGCTCATTTAACCGTGGCATTTGCTTCATTCACCTTTGGACTGGTTAAGGGTCCCGGAAAAAAATAATTCCACCTCTTGCTTGTCTTATGGCCCGTCTACTGCGTTACATCCACCCGCACGTATCTCGCTATGCGCCGCTGGCTGTGCCTTGTAGACAACCCATAATCCGGCGCAATCTTGTGGAATTATTTCTTACCGTGACCCTAAACCTGATACGACTTTTCATGCCAACATAAAGAAGGATTCAAAGAAAATGTCAATAAGGAAAAACATTCATTTAACTAGGACCGTTAACCTATTTGTGGGGATTATTCCCGGAGGCAAAGGAAAGGGAAGTATAACGAACTCTCCGGTATTCCGTGTCTTATAACAGGAGCGTTGGAATAAAGAGGCCCACGGCCTGCCGGCCAACCGCGGCGATTTGTGCCATCTTTATTGCGGTACCCGGAGGTTCGGCTCAAATGGTCAGCCCGTGTAAGCCGGGATGCCCACTTGCTGGGCGTTGAGCAGGCTGGGGATGGCTTTGGGGGCCGGGTCTTCCAAAAAAGTCGATATATCGGTTTTTTCCCAAACCGGGAAACCCAGGAGGATGCCGGCGACATTGGCGGCGGCAAGGGTGGCCATTCCCTCGCGCGTCCAGCGGGTGGCCGAAGCGATGTGAGGCACGATGACGACATTTTCCAACTCCGCCAAACCCGGGCTGAGGTTGGGTTCATCTTCGAAGACATCCAATCCGGCGCGGAAATCCGGATGCTTCCGGCAGTGGGCGACCAGGGCGGCCTCATCGATTATCGGTCCCCGACTGGTGTTTATCAGCAAGGCGGTTGCCTTCATCATGGCCAGGCGCTCGGCGTCGATGAGGTGATGGGTGGATTCATCCAGCACCGTGTGCAGGCTGATGCAGTCGGCCGTGCGCAGCACCTCCTCGATGGTGTCCGCAAGGCGGCAGGCCACGGGCGGTTCCCCGAGCGACTCGAGAAAAGAACCGTATTCTTTGACACCGTTTTCCAGCTCTTTATTGGGATGAAGATCGAAGTAGATCAGGTTCATCTTGTGCCCCTCGACCATCATGCGGGCAAAGGCCGATCCGATGCGGCCCGCACCGATCAAGCCGACGGTCTTGCGCCACAGCAAATCGCCGAGAAAGAGGGTCGGCAGCCAGCCCCGGTATTTGCCGGCCCGCAGGAAACGTTCGGATTCTCCGACCCGTCTGGCGGTGGCGAAGGTCAGGCTCACCGCCATCTCCGCGGTCGCTTCCGTCAAAACGCCGGGGGTGTTGCCCACCGGAATGCCGTGCCGGCTGGCGGCCGCAACGTCCACGTTGTTGAAGCCCACGGCATAATTGCTGTAGGCGCGTCCCCCGACGGCCTTGAGTGCCGCGAAAAGCTCATCCCCCCATTGTTCCGTGAGCTGCCCTATGGCGCCATCGCACCGTGTTCCGAAAGCGGCTTTGATGTCTGCAGTAGAAAGAACCTCATCCGACGTGCAGATCTCGACCCGGCAGTCGGCCCGGGATAAAATATCCAGCCAGCGCTGCCCGGGAAGCTCCTTGGTCACGACGACCCGCCGGCGTCCTTCTGGGTTGTGCACCCGCCATTTTTTAGTATCCATTTACGTCACCCTACCCTATTTTTTACGATCCAAAACCTCTTCCACGGCCGTCACGATGTGCCGGGCCGATAGGCCGTATTTGTCGAGCAGATCCAGATACGGACCCGACTCGGCGAAGGTATCCCTCACGCCGATCCGCTTCATCGGTACGGGATGATTTTCCACCAGCACTTCGGCCACGGCACTGCCCAGCCCGCCGAAAAAAGTGTTGTTCTCGGCGGTCACGATCGCGCCTGTTTCCTCGGCCGCCCGCAGCACCGACGCAACATCCAGCGGTTTGAGGGTGTGGCAGTCGATCACCCGCACGTCGATCCCCCGGCCGGCCAAGCTTTCCGCGGCCACCAGGGCTTGGGCGGTCAGGTCGCGAATGGCGAAGATGGTCGCATCGGACCCATCCCGCACCGTAACGGCCTTGCCGATCTCAAAGGGGTAGTCCGGGGTGAATATCTTCGGCACCGGATCGCGCGTAAAGCTCAGGTAGACCGGTCCGTCGTAGGCGATCGCCGCTTCGACGGCCAGTGCGGTCGTGTCGGCATCGGCCGGAGCGATGACGGTTGAGTTGGCGATCGACCGCATGATCGAGAGGTCCTCCTGACCCTGATGGGTGACACCGTCCGGACCGGGCGTAATGCCGCTGTGGCTGGCGGCAATCTTGACGTTGAGCCGCGGGTAGTGGATGCTGTTGCGCACCATGTCGAGGGCCCGCAAACTGGCGAAGACCGCATACGTCGTGGCAAATGGAATCAGACCGGTGGTCGCCATGCCGGCGGCGGCGGCAAACATGTTTTGTTCGGCAATGCCGAAGTTGAACGACCGTTCCGGGAACTTTTCGGCAAACTTGTTGGTCCCGATCGACTTGGACACGTCGGCGTCGAGAACCACCACCGCCGGGTTGCGCTCACCGATATCGAGGAGGGCCCTGGCATAGGAAGCCCGCGTCGGCTCGGCCTCCGCAACGCTGAAAAGGTTCTCTGCAGAACGCATCGCAACGATTTCGGCTCGGACAAGACGAAAGGGCGATAGCGCCTTAGGGTTCACCGCTGCACCTCCTGATCTCCCCTGATCTCACCCAGGGCCTTGTCCGCCTCTTCCCGGCAGGGCGCCTTGCCGTGCCACTCGCACACGTTCTCCATGTAGGAGACGCCCTTGCCCTTTATGGTGCGGGCGATGATCATGGTCGGCACCCCTTTTCGCGCCTTGGCGGCTTCCAGTGCCGCCACGACGGCCGCCATGTCGTGCCCGTCGATGGCCTCCACGTGCCAGCCGAAGGCCCGCCATTTGTCGGCCACCGGCTCGATCGGCATGAGGTCGTCCACGTAAAAGTCGTTCTGAAGGTTATTGCGGTCCAGAATGGCCGTCAGATTGTCCAGTTTCCACTTGGCGCCCGCCATGGCCGCCTCCCAGATCGATCCTTCCTGGGATTCACCGTCTCCGATAATCACCCAGACGTGATAGTCCTTCTTTTTCAACCGGCCCGCCAGCGCCATGCCGATACCGACCGAAAGGCCGTGTCCCAGCGAGCCGGTGGTCATGTCGATGCCGGGGACCTTGTTCATGTCCGGGTGGCCCTGCAGGATGCTGCCCAGCCGGCGCAGTGTGGTCAGATGCGACTTGTCGTAGAAACCGCGCTCGGCCAAGGCGGCATACCAGACCGGGCAGGCATGTCCCTTCGAAAGAATGAAGCGGTCCCGGTCCGGCCAGCGGGGATTTTGAGGGTCGACGCGCATCAGTCTGAAATACAGCGCGGTCACAATGTCCGTTGCGGAAAGCGAGCCGCCCGGGTGACCGGCCTTGGCCGTGCA
>JARROL010000272.1:0-4157 GCA_037383965.1 Desulfobacterales bacterium
ACCTGACATGGCTCGATATTATTGGCGCATGCGTCTGGACGGCCGGTTTCCTGTTTGAATCCATAGGTGACTGGCAGCTGGCCCGCTTCAAGTCAAACCCGGAAAACAAGGGCAATGTCATGGACCGGGGATTGTGGGCGTACTCCAGACACCCGAACTACTTCGGTGAATTTCTGGTGTGGTGGGGCCTTTTCTTTGTGGCCCTTGCAGCTCCTGGAAGCTGGTGGACGGTTATCAGCCCCGTGATCGTCACCGTTGTGTTGCTCAAAATGACTGGAATTCCCTTGACGGAAAAGACAATTACCAGCACCCGCCCGGGGTATCAGGAGTACGTCAGGCGCACGAACGCGTTTTTCCCATGGTTCCCCAAAAGGAGGGAGGATGAAAATGTTGATTGATATGGCAGACAGGGGTCTTCTGCCGGACCGCTTGATCCGGCTGGGCATCCGTTATCTCGACAAGCAGCGTCTGGCTCAGGAAGAACGAGGCGACCCGCAGGAGCAGCGCGAGGCTTTAGATCGATTTATCGCTCACATGCATGAGAGCCCGATTGCCGTAAATACAAGTGAAGCCAACGAGCAGCACTACGAGGTTCCGTCAGGCTTTTTTGAAGCGGTGCTCGGCAAGCACCTGAAGTACAGTGGGTGCTACTGGCCGGAGGACGTTCGGAATCTCGATGAGGCCGAGGCGGCCATGTTGGCGTTGACCTGCGAGCGGGCCGAAATCTCAGACGGCATGTCGATACTGGAACTTGGCTGCGGATGGGGGTCGTTGTCTATGTGGATGGCGCAGCACTACCCGAAAAGCCGAATTGTCGCCGTGTCGAACTCTACATCGCAACGGAAATACATCACCACAAAAGCGGCTGAACGGAACCTGACCAACCTCCAGGTGATCACCGCCGACATGAACGAATTCAGCACAGACCAGATTTTTGACCGCGTGGTTTCGGTAGAAATGTTCGAACACATGCGCAACTGGCCGCGCCTGCTCGAGCGAATCGACACATGGCTGGCGCCCGAGGGCAAATTGTTCATTCACATCTTTACTCACCGGAAGTTCGCATACGGCTATGAAGCCGACGGGACCGACAACTGGATGGGCCGCTATTTTTTCACCGGCGGCATTATGCCCTCGGACGATTTGCTTTTTCGCCTTCAGCACAGCCTGAAAGTCGAACGGCACTGGCGTGTCAACGGCCGGCATTACAGCCAGACGGCCGAAGCCTGGCTGGCGAACATGGACAGCAACAAAAATAATATTATGCGGATCATGCGGCAGACGTATGGGCCTGAAGACGCGAAGCGCTGGTTTCAACGCTGGAGAATTTTCTTTATGGCCTGCGCCGAGCTTTGGGGGTATCGCGACGGTCGGGAGTGGCTCGTTTCTCATTATTTACTCGGCAAGAAGTAAACGACAAATAAGGATTTCCAATGATTGCACATCTTGATCCGGTATTGCTGGCGCGCATTCAATTCGCCTTTACGATATCTTTTCACATCATCTTTCCCGCCTTCACGATCGGTCTGGCGAGTTGGCTGGCCGTCGTCGAGTGGCGCCTGCTGAAGACCGGAAATCGTATTTATGAAGACATTTACCGTATGTGGGTCAAGATATTTGCGGTAACCTTCGGCATGGGTGTCGTTTCCGGTGTGGTCATGTCGTATCAATTCGGCACCAATTGGTCTGTCTTTTCGGACAGGGTCGGCAACGTTATCGGCCCGCTTCTCGGCTTCGAGGTGTTGACGGCTTTTTTCCTCGAAGCCTCTTTTCTCGGTATCATGCTGTTCGGCTGGAATCGGGTCAGCCCCAAGATGCATTTCGCCGCGACCATTATCGTCGCCTTCGGCACCCTGCTGTCCGCTTTCTGGATCCTGTCGGCCAACAGCTGGATGCAAACCCCGCAAGGTTTCCGTGTCGGCGAAAACGGATTGCTTTACCCGACGAATTGGATCGAGGTTGTTTTCAATCCCTCCTTCCCCTATCGCTTTGCCCACATGACCATCGCGGCATACTTGACCACTGCATTCGTTGTGGGCGGCATCGGCGCGTATTACCTGTGGCGCAAACGCCACGTCAAGCACGCCCGGATTATGTTCGGGATGGCCATGCTGATGGCCGTTTTCGTTGCACCGCTGCAACCCGTCATCGGCGATTTACACGGGCTGAACACCCTGGAGCATCAGCCGGCCAAGGTTGCGGCCATGGAGGGTCTCTGGGAGACGGAAACAGGCGCCGCACTCAAGCTGTTCGGCTGGCCGGACCAAGAGGAAGAGCGCACCAAGTATGCCCTCGAGATTCCCAAGCTATCGAGTTTGATTCTCACCCACGACCTCGACGGTGAGGTCAAAGGGCTCAAGGAGTGGCCGAAAGACGAACGCCCGCCGGTTGCCTGGGTCTTCTGGTCTTTTAGAGTCATGGTGGGCATCGGCATCCTGATGGTTCTTACGGGCATCTTTGCGGCGGTGCTCTTCTGGCGTAAAAAACTCTTTGACACCCGTTGGTTTCAATATTGGTGCATGACACTCACACCGTCCGGGTTCATTGCCGTCCTTGCCGGCTGGTTTGTCACCGAGATCGGGCGCCAGCCGTATGTGGCCTATGGCGTCATTAGAACGGCCGATGCCGTATCTCCGGTAATCGGTCCTCAGGTTGCGCTATCCCTGCTGGCTTTCATCATCGTCTATACATTCGTTTTCGGTGCGGGCAGTTACTACATCCTGCGCCTGATTCAAAAAGGCCCCGGCACTCAGGAAAAGGACTACGGTGCGCACGGACAGGACAAGCCGCCGCTGTTCACCGACTTGGCCGCCGATGAAGGAGGAAAAAGTGTTTGACTTCAGTGCGTACATCGATTTGCCGCTCGTATGGTTCGGACTCATTTCAACGGCCATTTTTCTGTATGTCGTTTTGGACGGGTTCGATCTGGGTGTAGGTATCCTGTTTCCGTTTGCCCCGTCCGAGGCGTGCCGGGACCGGATGATGAAGTCGATCGCACCCTTTTGGGACGGTAACGAGACCTGGCTTGTGCTCGGCGGCGGCGGCTTATTTGCCGCTTTTCCTTTGGCCTATGCCGTCATCATGCCGGCCCTGTATGTCCCTGTTATCATCATGCTGCTGGGTCTGGTGTTTCGCGGGGTGGCGTTCGAGTTCCGGTTCAAGGCCTCCGGAAAATCGAGAATCCTTTGGGACTATGCTTTTCATTTCGGTTCACTGGCAGCGGCATTCATGCAAGGCATGTTTCTGGGGGCCTTCGTGCAGGGAATCTCAGTGGAAGGCCGCAGCTTTTCAGGCGGCGCCTTTGACTGGTTGACCGCCTTCAGCACGATGACAGGCCTGGCGCTCGTGTGCGGCTACATTCTCATGGGAGCCACCTGGCTGATCATGAAAACCGATGGCGAAACACAACTCTGGGCGCGCAAATGCGCCGGCTATATAACCGTTTTCGTGGCGCTCTTCATGGGGTTGGTGAGCCTGTCTATGCCGTTTCTGAACGAAAACGTAAAAGCCTTGTGGTTCAGTTTGCCGAATTTTTTCTATCTTCTGCCGATGCCGCTCCTGTCGATCGTGTTCGTCATACTCCTATGGCATGATATTCACGCCCAAAAAGAATATCGTCCCTTCTTTCTGAGCATCGGCCTTTTTGTTTTGAACTACATCGGCTTGGGAATCAGTTTATGGCCATGGATCGTTCCATTCGACATAACGATATGGCAAGCGGCCGCCACACCGGAATCTCAATCTCTTATGCTGGTCGGCACGGTCATCATGCTGCCGTTGGTGCTCGCTTATACCGGTTACTGCTATTATGTTTTCAGAGGTAAATCGAGTCATGAAACGACTTACTGAAAAACACCGCCAATGGGCTTGGTTTGTGGCCCTCTGGGCCGGCGGCCTGAGCGCTGTTTTTGTGCTGGCACAGGCTATACGCTGGTTGATGAGGATCGGCTGATCACCCGTCGAGTTTTTTAATACTTTTTATAATCGCATGAATACACGTATTTCATTTTGGATAACAACCTGTTTAAAGATTGAGGGATGGCATCTGGCGATTGCTAATACATACGGAGGAAAGCACAGATGAATCATGATATAGATGACATACTCGTAACATTTGGTGAAGCATACGGCGATAATATGGGAGAAGGTGTGCGCAA
>JARROL010000272.1:4205-5189 GCA_037383965.1 Desulfobacterales bacterium
TACGGCGATAATATCGGAGAAGGTGTGCGCAATTATCTTGAGGTCGACATCGGCAGGAAAGCCGACCAGTTGGGGCGGCCGGAGATTGGGAAGAAGTTTCGCAATGTCTATGCGATGGTGCCCCTTAAGAAGCCGACCGGCGGAATGAAGGTTCGCATCGACGGCCGGACATTTGTCGACTATGCCCAGTTCGAATCCGGCGTCGTGGTTCCCGGATACGTGGCCAGGGAGGCCGGATTGACCTACAAAACCTATGTGGCGTTAGACAGCATGATTCTCAACTTTGCCTAAAATCGTTAATTGAAATGGGGCCGGCTCCTGCCGGCCCCATTTCAATTAGGGTAAATGGCCTGCCGGAACATCGGTTTTGCAAACAGCATCTGAACGTCACCGATATACCGCTCGGTGAATCCCGCCTCGCAATAACACAGATAGAATTCCCACATCCGTATGAAAGGCTCTGAAAACCCCATCGCTCGAACGGTGTCGATCTTTTCGAAAAACCGGTTGCGCCATTCCCTCAGGGTTCGCGAATAGTGAGTGGTGATATCCTCGAGGTGAACGAGCCGCAGGTCGGTGCCGCGGGTGATGGCATTGCCGATGGCCGTAACAGAGGGGATGCAGCTGCCGGGGACAATATACCGCTTGATGAAATCCGCCGATCGCTTGTGGCGGTCGAACGCCTGGTCGGCAATGGTTATAGCTTGAAGGGCCATCATCCCGTCGTCTTCGAGCAACCGGCTGCAGTTTTTGAAAAAAGTGGGCAAGTAGTGATGCCCGACCGCTTCGATCATTTCTATGGACACAAGCTTGTCGTAACGACCCCGCAGGTCGCGGTAATCTTTTTTTAACAGCTGGACGCGGTCATCGATTCCGGCTTTTTGAAACCGCGCTTTTGCGTATTGATACTGCCGGTCGGATATGGTGGTCGTGGTAACGTGAACGTCATAATTGAGAACCGCGTGGACGGCGAAGCCCCCCCAG
>JARROL010000273.1:0-4143 GCA_037383965.1 Desulfobacterales bacterium
TTCATCGTCCGGGGAGGTTCTGGTAACCGTCAAAGACCATGTCCTGCAAAAAAATGTGGAAATCCGGTGCGATCTCCTGGCCTTGAGCGCCGGCGTCGTGGCCGCCGACACCGAGGAACTCAGCAACATCATGAAGCTGAACCGCAATCCCGAAGGCTTTTTCATGGAAGCGCACGTAAAGCTCCGGCCTGTGGACATGGGCGGTGAAGGTATTTTCCTGAGCGGAATGGCCCACGGTCCGAAGCTGATATCGGAAACCATCGCCCAGGCCAAGGCCGCCGCGTCCCGGGCGACGACGTTTCTGTCCAAAGATGAGATCAAGCTGTCGGCCATCACCGCCAAGGTCGACACGGAACACTGTGTGAAATGCCTTACCTGTGTCCGTTCGTGCCCCTTCGATGTTCCGAAATTTAACATTGCTGAGGGCGCCGTCAACATCGACGAGGCCCTGTGCCACGGATGCGGTGTGTGCGCCGGGGTGTGCCCCCGGCAGGCCATTCAGCTGAGCTTCTATGAAGACGAACAGATAATCTGTAAAATTGACGCCCTTTTGGCAGGAGGAATGTAATGGTCGACTTTGAACCGAAAATTATTTCGTTTTGCTGTAACTACTGAGGATACTCAGCCGCGGACCTGGCAGGTTCCATGCGACTGGATTATCCCGCCAACGTGAAGATCATCCGGGTACCATGCTCCGGAAAAGTTGACGTCCTCCACCTGCTGCGGGCCATTCAAAAAGGCGCCGACGGTGTCTATGTAGTCGGGTGCTTAGAAGGGACGTGCCACTATAACGAAGGCAATTTCAGGGCTCGGGAACGTGTGAATCACGTCCGCATGCTGCTGGAGGAGATCGGGATGGAAGGCGACAGGGTCAGAATGTATAACCTGTCTTCCGGGGAGGGTCCGACTTTTGCCGCCTACGCCAAGGAGATGACTGAGCACATCAAGGCGCTTGGCCCTAACCGGTTGAACGATAAGGCAACCGTCAAAAATTAAGGAGTCCACAATGGCCGAGGAAGCAATCAAAATCGGAGGTAAAAAGAAGAGCACCTTTATCGACAAGGTCAAGGACCTGCTGCCCGAGGGCGGCAATCTGAACCTGTGCCTGACCTGCGGGGCGTGTTCCTCCGGGTGCCCGGCGACGGGCCTGGAGGGGATGGACCCGCGCAAGTTTCTGCGTATGGCAGCGCTGGGAATGGACGAGGAGGTGACGTCCACGCCTTGGGTGTGGATGTGCACCATGTGCCAGCGCTGCATCTACGTCTGCCCGATGAAGATCAATATCCCCCAACTGGTGTTTAATGCACGCCAGAGCTGGCCCCGGGAAAAGCGTCCCAAGGGTATTCTGGGTTCCTGCGACATGGCGCTCAGAAACGACACCTGCAGTGCAATGGGCGCCACCGAGGAGGATTTCCAGTTCGTTGTGGAAGACGTGCTGGAAGAGTATCGCGAAGCGCAGCCGGAGTTTGCCGAAATGGAAGCCCCGATCAACAAGAAAGGCGCGGAGTTCTTCCTCAACCAGAATTCCAGAGAACCGGTAACCGAGCCGGACGAGATGGTGCCTCTCTGGAAGATCCTGCATTCAGTGGGCGCCGACTGGACTTACGGCACCAAGGGTTGGGCAGCGGAAAACTACTGCATGTTCATGGCCGATGACGAAAACTGGAAGCACATCGTGGAGGTCAAACAGAAAGCGGTGGAGGACTTGGGCTGCAAAGTCTGGCTCAACACCGAGTGAGGGCACGAACTGTTCGCGGTCCGGTCCGGAGCGCAAAAGTTCAACCTCGATTTCAATTTCGAAATCAAGAGCATTATTCAATACTATGCCCAGTGGATCAAAGAAGGCAAGTTGAAAGTCAGTTCCGAATGGAACAAAGACCGTCAAATCAAATTCACGGTACAGGACCCCTGCCAGTTGGTCCGTAAATCGTTCGGTGACCCGGTGGCCGAGGACCTGCGGTATGTGGTCAAGGCGGTGGTCGGTGAAGAAAATTTTATCGACATGAGCCCCAACCGCTCGAACAACTACTGCTGCGGTGGCGGGGGCGGGTTCCTGCAGTCCGGTTACCCCGAAGCGCGCAGGGATTACGGCAAGCTCAAGGCCGAACAGGTTCTCAAGACCGGTGCGGATTACTGCATCACCCCGTGTCACAATTGCCATGCCCAGATTCATGATCTGTCCGACATGCGCGATCATGCCTGGCAAACGGTTCACCTGTGGACACTGATCTGCCTGTCGATGGGCATCCTCGGTCCGAATGAAAGGGAGTATCTCGGAGAGGATCTGAAGGACGTGGATGTTTTTCACCCGGAAAGCTCCAATTTCTAGCGGGGTTGACCGACCATTCAGAAGTCGATCGGTGCATCAGGAGGAAATATGATAGTCGCGAAAAGAAAACCCTTTGACGAAATCAAGGAAATGATCAAACCGTACAAGAAGGTGCTCAACGTCGGCTGCGGAACCTGCGTGTCTGTCTGCCTGGCCGGTGGTGAAAAAGAGGTCGCTATTTTAAACGCAGAGATCGAAATGGCCCGCAAACTCGACGACAACCCCATCGAGATTACGGCTTACACTGTGGAACGCCAGTGCGACCGTGAGTACCTGGCCGAACTGGACGAGATGGTCAAGGATAAAGATGCCATCGTCTCGATGGCCTGCGGGGTCGGGATCCAGTTCCTGGCCGAGCGTTTCCCGGAAAAACCGGTTTTTCCGGGCGTCGACACCACCGGCCTGGCAGTCAACCAAGAAGTGGGCTGGTACGAGGAGCGCTGCCGCTCCTGCGGCAAATGCGTGCTCGGCATGACCGGCGGGATCTGCCCGGTGACCATGTGCGCCAAAGGCCTTTACAACGGCCCCTGCGGCGGCACCAACAAGGGGAAATGCGAAATCAGTCAGGACCAACCCTGCGCCTGGTACATGATCCACGAACGGCTCTCCCAGCAGGAACGCCTCGACTTGATCAAGGAATACAAGGAGCAGGTGGACTGGACCGACCAGACGCCGCGCACGCTGATTCAACCGGGGTACAAAAAACCGGAAAAAGAAGAAGCCAAGTAGACCGGGTTTGTCACGGGACTGAGAAAATCAACAACCGCACGTTAACGGTAAGGTGAAACAATGAGCACAGAAGGCAATGGGTACAAATCAGGCAGCAACCTTGAAAAGGTCCTCAAGGCCGGTCATTTCGCATTCACCGGCGAGCTGGGACCGCCCCGGGGAAGCAATGCCGAAGAGGTCCGGCACAAGGCCTCGTTCTTAAAGGGCAACGTCGACTCGGTCAACATCACCGACAATCAGACCGCCATGGTCCGCATGTCCAGTTGGGCCGCCAGCCTCCTGTTGATTCAGGAAGGCCTGGAACCGAATTTTCAGATGGTCTGCCGCGACCGCAACCGCCTGGCCATGCAAGCCGACATCCTGGGCGCCTATGCCCACGGGATTCGCAACATGCTCTGCCTCTCCGGCGACCACCAGCAGTTCGGCGACCACCCTCAGTCCAAAGGCGTGTTCGACATCGATTCGATGCAATTGATCAAGATGGTCAAAAAGATGCGGGACGAGGGCAAGTTTCTCGGCGGGGCCGAGCTGGACGGAATTCCGAAGATGTTCATCGGCGCGGCCGCCAACCCGTTCGCCGACCCATTCGAGTGGCGCGTCCATCGCCTGGCGAAGAAAATAGAAGCGGGCTGTGACTTCATCCAGACTCAGTGCATCTACAACATGGAGAAATTCCGCAAGTGGATTCAGCAGGCCAACGACATGGGCTTGACGGAAAAAGTTTACATCCTGGCCGGCGTCACTCCCATGAAGAGCGTCGGTATGGCCAAGTACATGAAAAGCAAGGTCCCCGGTATGGATGTGCCCGACGAAATCATCGAGCGTCTCCAGGGGGCCGGCAAGGGCAAAGTGGCCGCTGAAGGCATCAAGATTGCCTGTGAGCAGATCGAGGAGTTCAAAGAGATGAAAGGCGTGCACGGCGTGCACCTTATGGCGATCGAATGGGAGCACAAGGTCCCGGAAATCGCCGAACAGGCCAAGGTGCTGCCGCGACCCAAGGTCGAATAGCCTGCAACAACCCAACCCAATCTGAATCGCCTAAAAACCCGGTTGATACACCGGGTTTTTTTATTTGGTTATTGATT
>JARROL010000274.1:0-4142 GCA_037383965.1 Desulfobacterales bacterium
ATCGGAAACGCCGATCGCCGCCAAGAGGTCGTCGTCCAGACTGCGGGAGTCGGCCGTAAGCACACCCACCTTGGCAGATTGGCCGATGATGGCTGCGATAAAGGGTACCTGCAGCAGGCTGGACAAAAAGACCGGCACCTCCAGTTCGTCGGCCAGGCGCTGTTGATGAAAGGCCATGAATCCACAGTCGCCGGTGACCGCCCGCACACCCTGACCGACCAGCTCCTGGGCGGCTTTTTTAAGGCTGTCATAGACGGACGGATCTTTGCCGATCGCCCGGGCCACCGAAAACCCGTTCACTTTCTGAAAGCGCACGGGATAATCGTAGGTGGTGGCGTTGGCTACATCGCCGGGTATGAAGGGCACCGCGGTATCGAGCAGCAGGATGCCGACGGCTTGCCCGCTGCTTACCTGTTTGGGTTTCGTTTTGTAGATCATGACATTGTATCGATCCATCCAGAGGTACTGCCGCTGTTTTCTTCCCTTGACTGTTTTTTTCAGTTTGTTTCTGACTCTCGGGCTATTATCTGCATGTGTCCGTGTCGGTCCGCGGCGGATTTAATTTTTGACAAACAGTTTGCGCGGAAAATCGGCAAAGGTCTCGCAGCCGGTTTCGGTTACCCGAAACGATTCGCTGCACTCAAAACCCCAGTCGTCCATCCACATGCCCAGAATCATGTGGAACGTCATGTTCGGCTGCAACACGGTCTTGTCGCCGGGCCGCAGACTGGCCGTGTGTTCGCCCCAATCCGGCGGGTAGTTCAAGCCCATTGAATATCCGATGCGGGATTCCTTTTCCAGCCCGACCCTGGCGATAACCTGCCGCCACGCCAGCTCGACTTGTTCGCAGACCGCTTCGGGCCGGACGGCATCCAGGGCGGTGTGCAGTCCTTCGACCACGATCTTGGCCGTGTCTTCCAGTTTGGCCGGTGGGTTGGAGCCCAAGTAGACGGTACGCGCCAGCGGGCTGTGGTAGCGGTGACGGCAAGCCGCCAGTTCAAGATTGACAGCGGTTTCGTTGCCGTAGGGGTCGTCGGTCCAGGTCAGGTGCGGTGTGGCGGTTTTCTCCCCGGTCGGCATCATCGGGACGATGGCGGGGTAGTCACCGCCGAAAGTGTCCGTTCCCCGCATCTGGGCCCGGTAGACTTCCGCCACCGCGTCGCACTCCCGTATCCCCGGTGAAACGGTGTCGATGGCGGTCTGCATAACCCTCTCTGCGATCTTACCAGCCTGCTTCATGAGATCGATTTCCTGTGCCGACTTGATGATGCGCACCCAGGAGACCAGAAGATTGGCATCCTTGAAGGTGGCTTCTGGCAGATCTTTTTGCAGTTCGGAAAAGCCGCGGGCGCTGAAGTAATAGGCGTCCATCTCAACACCGACGGAGCGCTTCTCCCACCCACGATGTTTGATTTGATCGGCGACGAAGTTCATCGGATGCTTGTCAGGGTTCTGCACGTAGTGATCGGGATAACCGATGATGTCTTCCGCTCGCAGGAAGGTGGTGTGTTTGGCACCGTTGGCGTCCATGCCGCGTCCGATCCAGATCGGCTCGTCGGCGTCGACGGCGACCGTTACCACCTGGGGGACGTAAAAAGACCAGCCGTCATAGCCCGTCAGGTAGTTCATGTTGGCCGGATCGGCGACGATCAGAACGTCGATGCCGGCGCTATTCATGCGTTTCTTGGTTTTCTCTATTCGGTCCAGGTATTCATCTTTCGTAAAAAGGGTCATGTCGGTGAACTCCTTTTACTCGCGGTAATTTCTGCCACCGCATTTCACGGTGATTTCCACCCGGAAACGGGCATCCCATAAGGTTGTGTCGATTGGGTCAGTTGTGTCGGTAAAGGATGTCTTCGATTTTGGTCAAAGCCGCCACGACTGGTTGTGGTCCCAAGTTTCACGTTCCAAGTTTCAAGTTTCAATCTGCATTACACCCATCCGCGCAGCTGCATGGCTTTTTCGATCTTTCGGAGTGCATGCACCCAAGCCCCGAGCCGCAGAGATCCGGTTCCCACATCGTCCGCGGCTTCTTTGGCATAGCGATAGGCATTCAAAATACGCCGTTCGAGATGGGCGTTGACGGTATCGAGGTCCCAATATTGATCGGAAAGTCCCTGAGACCGTTCGAAATGACAGACCGTTGCACCACCGCTGTTGGCCACGACATCCGGTACGATTGTGATGCCATGAGCCGTGAGCACTGCATCGGCTTCGCTGGTTACCGGGCCGTTGGCGCCCTCGACGATCAATTTGGCTTTGACCTTTTCGGCATTGCCCTTGTGAATGACACTCTGAACTGCGGCCGGCACCGCGATGTCGCAGTCGAGCCCGAATATATCTTCGTTGTCCACCGGTTCGGAGGCACCGAATTCGGACACTTTGCCGGTTTTACGGACATGTTGGATGAGGTTCGGGATGTCGATGCCACCCGAGTTGTAAATCCCGCCGTATACGTCGGTGACGGCCACGATTCGGCACCCGGTTGCATGCAGCAGGGATGCCAGTGCGGAACCGACTTGGCCGAAGCCTTGAACAACGGCGCGGGCATTTTGGACATCCAGGCCCATGTCTGCGGCTGCGGCCATCAGGGTTAAATAAACGCCGCGACCGGTGGCCGCTTCTCCCCCCACCGAACCACCTAGAATAGATGGTTTGTCATTTATGGCGGCGGGACTATGGATTCCGGTAATCTGCTCGTATTCATCGAGCATCCACGCCATGGCCTGTTCGCCCGTGCCGATGTCGGCGCCCGGAACATCCGCCCACGGCCCCCTGGGTTGCAGGTTGCGGACAAAGGCGCGAACCAGGCGCTCCATGTCATTCTTGCTCAACCGGTTCGGATCGGCCTTGATGCCGCCTTTTGCTCCGCCGGCCGGGATATCGGCCACGCAGTGCTTGATGGTCATGAAAAGGCCCAGCGCCTTGATTTCGTCAAGCGTCAGGTTGGCCCGGATGCGTGTACCGTCCCTGTAAGGACCCAAGGCATCGCAGTAGTGAGCCCGGTATGCCGGGAACACACCGAAGGACCCGTCCTCCAGCTTGAGGGGAATGCGAAAAATCTGGATTCTCTTTGGCTCCTGCAAAAATTCCATGACTCTCGCGTTTATGCCGCCAAGCTCACCGGCCTGATTCAGGGTATTGACAGCCACCTGAAAAACATTGTCCATGGTAACTCCTTTTGCTCGTTCACCGCGGGTGCGGAGAACGCAGAGCATAATTATTTTTCATTAACGTTTACGCACCGCGGTTTCTCTAAAGAAACCGATCTGGTTCCCATATATGAATGTGGATTTTTTCACTGGGCATGGCCGCACAAGAGT
The DNA here is from genome assembly GCA_037383965.1 of Desulfobacterales bacterium. Classification (GTDB taxonomy): domain Bacteria; phylum Desulfobacterota; class Desulfobacteria; order Desulfobacterales; family SG8-13; genus JARFQH01. The sequence continues at coordinate 3,324 of JARROL010000274.1, forward strand.
TTTCGGCGAGGCGTACTTTCTGTGCGCCGCAGCCGGAACCCCGCTGCGACCGGCTGTCCAGCGGAAAAAAGACCGTTTATGGACGTAACTAACCCACTACCGGCAGAACCAGGTCCGACGGGCCTTTGGCCGAGGTCTTCAGCTCGGGCGCATGGCGGTCCATCAGTTCCATGAGTACCGTGGCGATTTTGACCTTTTCCCGGATGAGACCGGCGTGGAAATTCTCACTGATCCACGGTTTGTAGATGTCTGCTTCCGATGTTCCGGGTTCGATTTTAAAGTAGCAGGGCGATGCCACCCGGGCGATTTCCGGTCCTTCATAGGCGCGGTACATGCCGCCGAAGGCGTCGACGATGATCATGTAGATGTCCAACGGAATGTTGACGGCCTTGCGGATGGAGCCCAGAATCGGCAGCGACACGTCTGAAATCGGATTCATGGAGTTGACGCCGAGGGATTCGATCACCTTGGCCCCTGCGGCGCTGCAGTATCCGCCGAACACCGAAAACTTGAAAATAGTTTCTTTGGGGATGATGCCTTCGGATCTCATTTTGTTCAGCAGAAACAGAACACCTTCGTCGTACACCAGAAATCCGCGATGACCGGCTTCGATGCAACGCATGATGTCGGCGATGTGATAGGAGATGTGATCGGAACCACGGAGCCGGAACGCCTGCATGGACCCTTCGGCGTTGGAAATTTCCTTGGACCCGACATCCCAGCCTTTGCGATGGCCGACGGTCATGATGACTTCGATTTTTTCTTCGTGCGCCATCTGGGCCATGGCCCGCAGTTCGCCCATGTCGCAGTACGTGGAGC
>JARROL010000275.1:0-5193 GCA_037383965.1 Desulfobacterales bacterium
GACCGAGCGGTTGTTTTGGAGCCTTCATTTTCGCGTCTCTTCAAAAAGTTTACATAATATATCTTATCAGACGTTGATGGTTTATCAGCAGGGTGGCCGGCTGAACATACTCCTGCCACGCAACAACCAGTTGCCCCTACCTAACCCCAATACTGCCTGAGGCATGGTGTGTTTTTAACTACCGGATAATCGCCCTTATTATTAGGCCCTGATCGGTTATCCTGTATTAACGGGATGTCTCGACAGGAAATGAAAAAAATCTCTGCGAGCTTCGCGACCCAGCGGTGAATAAAAATGCCCAAAGCCCCTCAAGTTCTTGCTCATATTTACACGGTTTCAGAACTGAACCGCAAGATCAAAGCGATCCTTGAACAAAACTTTCCATTTATCTGGATTACCGGCGAAATTTCCAATTTTCGGGTGCCCTCGTCTGGACATTTTTATTTGACGCTCAAGGATGAAACATCGCAGATTCAGACGGTTATGTTCAGAGGTCAAAACCAGAACTTGAAGTTTTTTCCCGAGGACGGAATGTCTGTCACTGGATTGGGCCGAATCAGTGTTTTCGAACCCAGGGGTTCCTATCAGGTAATTCTTGAATATTTGGAACCCAAAGGTGTCGGGGCCTTGCAGGTCGCGTTCGAACAACTCAAGAAAAAACTGGATGATGAAGGCCTATTTGACGACCAATATAAAAAACCGCTGCCCTTCATACCGGAAAAAATCGGTCTGGTCACATCACCGACCGGTGCCGTTGTTCATGACATCCTTCACATCGTCAAACGCCGCTTCCCGGGCATTTCGCTTGACATCGTACCGGTCAGGGTCCAAGGTGACGGCGCAATCGCCGATATTGTTGCTGCCGTCGAACTACTCAACCGCCTGCGGTCGGTCGACATCGTCATCCTGGCCCGTGGCGGCGGCTCGATTGAAGACCTGCAGGCATTCAATTCCGAAGCAGTGGCCCGAGCGGTATTTGCTTCCGAAATACCCATCATTTCGGCGATCGGTCATGAAACCGATTACACTATTTCTGATTTCACAGCCGATCTGCGTGCACCGACGCCTTCAGCCGCCGCCGAGCTGGTTGTTCCCATTAAGGGAGATTTGTATCGAAAAATAAATGAAATAAAATATCTTACAATATCAAACATTCAGCGATACATTAAGAATTACCGCACGCAGGTCGGGAGTCTGCAAGGACGGTTGGTGGACCCGAAAAAGAAGCTTGCCGATCACCGGTTGAAACTGGATGAAGATACCGGCCGATTGATACGCGTCATGATCAACCAGATAGGGTTGCGCCGGGAACGTCTCGCCTGGCGGACTGAAAAACTATCCTACAACAATCCAGGTGCTTACGTCATAAAAATTAATGAAAGACTTGACAGGACTAAGGCATTGTTACTGCAGTCCATTCGATCCTGCGTTTCGGAACGTCAGGCGAGGCTGAGAGAAGCTACTGCAAAAATCGATTCTTTGAATCCAACCGCCATCCTTGCACGGGGTTTCAGCATCACCCGCACCCTGCCTGAGACGACGGTCGTGCGGGATTCGACGGCGGTATCGCCCGCGCAGGCTTTGGAAGTCGTTCTCGCCAAGGGATCCTTGACCTGTGAAGTGAAGGAGAGGTTTAAGAATGGCAAAAAAATCGTTTGAACAGGCGTTGCAGCTGCTCGAAAAAATCGTGCAGGAACTGGAAACCGGCGATCTGCCGCTCGAAAAGGCCATGAGCAAGTTCGAAGAGGGCATTCAGTTGACGCGTTATTGTTCACAAAAGCTGGACGAGAGCGAAAAAAAGATCAACCTCCTCCTTCAAGACCAGCAGGGAAATGTTTCAAGCAAACCTTTCGAGGCTGATGATGGCGAAGAAAATAGAAACTTGAAAATTGGAACTCGAAACTCAGAAACCGGATCCAGTGATGGCCGCTAAATTATGAACTTGATGATATTCTTCAACTGGCAAAACTGGCTTAACCGACTCAAATGGCTTAACCGACTCAATGGAATCATCTCCTTTTGACCTGAAGACTTACCTGCAGTCAAAACAACAGCAGATGAATGACAGACTATTGCGGTCGTTGCCGCCGGCTGCCTCAAGCCGCATTGCGGATGCCATGTGCTATTCTGTGATGGCCGGCGGAAAGCGTTTGAGACCCGTGTTGTGTCTGGCGGCCGCCGAGGCGGTCGGTGGCAGCACCGATGACGCCATTAATACGGCCGTCGCCATAGAACTGATCCACACCTATTCTCTCATCCACGACGATCTGCCGGCTATGGATGACGATGTACTGCGTCGGGGAAAACCGACCTGCCACGTGGCTTACGGAGAGGCGACGGCCATCTTGGCCGGCGATGCCTTGCTCACGCTGGCTTTCCAACTGTTGGCATCGCGGGAAGGCGAGGCGGAGGTTCCCACCGATAGACGGCTGCAGGTCATCCATGCGGTCGCTACAGCTGCCGGCTATGAAGGCATGATCGGCGGACAGATGGCGGACATCGACTCGGAGGGCAGCCGGATCGACCTTTCCAGACTCGAGCAGTTGCATTTGATGAAAACCGGTGCGCTCATCAATGCTGCCATTACGATCGGCGGTATTCTGGGCGGCGGCACATCGGAACAAATCCGGCACCTTCACAAATATGCACAGAACATAGGCATTGCATTTCAGATCATCGATGATATCCTTAATATTGAAGGCGATCCGGCCTTACTTGGCAAAGCGGTTGGAACCGATGAGGAAAAGAAAAAATCGACCTACCCTGCCCTCCTCGGTCTCGTCGAATCAAGAAAACTGGCAGCCGGCAGAGTAAAAGAAGCCTTGCAGGCTCTTGAATATTTTGATAAAAAAGCTGATCCCCTTCGGGCAATAGCAAAATATGTTATCGATCGCAAAAGTTGAGGTCACAAACTCAACTCATTTGCTCCGCGGTCATGGTTGTTTTCCATCTTTTTATTAGAGCGGCGCAGCCGCGTTTTATAAAATCGGGTACCGATTTTATTCAGGAACTGATTTTATTTTGACTCTACTCGATCGAATCGATCTTCCAGCAGACCTGAAACAGCTTTCCCGTGCTGAACTCGAACAGTTGGCTGAAGAAATTCGCCAGGTCATCGTAGATGTTGTCGCCGGCACCGGTGGGCACCTGGCCTCCAGTCTCGGGGCGGTGGAACTGGCCATTGCTCTCCACTATGTCTTCGATACGCCGCAGGACAGGATCATCTGGGATGTCGGCCATCAGGCATATGCCCACAAACTGATCACCGGACGCCGTGATCGGTTTCACACTCTGCGTCGTTATGAAGGACTTTCCGGGTTTACCCGTACCACCGAGAGTCCCTACGATGCGTTTTCGACCGGTCACAGCAGCACGTCGATTTCGGCGGGTCTGGGTATGGCCTGCGGCAAATCTCTGAAAGATGAATCGTCCAAGGTGATTGCAGTGATCGGCGACGGCTCCTTAACCGCCGGCTTGGCCTTCGAAGGGCTCAACCAGGCCGGCAGCCACAACGACAAGGAACTCATCGTCATCCTCAATGACAACGAAATGTCGATCACCCGCAACGTCGGTGCCCTCTCTTCCCTTTTGAGTCGGACCTTTTCGAAGAAACGGCTCCAGGGTTTGCGCAAGGATTTCGGTCTCTTTCTCAAATCCCTGCCCAAAATCGGAGACGACATCTACCAGTTCGCCAAACGCACGGAGGAATCCCTTAAAACCTTCGTCACACCGGGTATGCTGTTCGAGGCCTTCAACTTCGAGTATTTCGGACCGATCGACGGTCACAACCTGGAGCATCTTATCGATATTCTAAACAATATAAAATACTTAAAAGAACCTGTACTCCTGCATGTCACCACCCGCAAAGGCAAGGGTTACCTGCCGGCCGAAAAAAATCCGGTCTATTTCCACGGCTGCGGGAGTTTCGACATCGACACCGGGACCTGCCTGGATGACAAGAGCGGGCCTCCCACTTACACCCAGGTTTTTGGGGAAACACTGGTGAGTCTGGCGGAACAAGACGAACGGATCGTCGCCGTCACGGCGGCCATGCCTGAGGGCACAGGGCTGGCATCGTTTTCAAAAGCCTACCCCACCCTGTTTTTCGATGTGGGCATCGCCGAGCAGCATGGGGTGGTGGCCGTCTATTCTACATTCATGCAGCGGGCTTATGATCAAATCCTGCATGACGTCTGTCTGGATGCCCACCACGTGGTCTTTGCCCTGGATCGCGGCGGCATCGTCGGCGACGACGGACCTACCCACCACGGTCTTTTCGACCTGTCGTACCTGAGAAACCTGCCCAACATGGTGGTGATGGCGCCCAGCAATGAAAACGAACTGCGGCACATGATCGTCACCGCCGTAAAGCATGACGGTCCTATAGCATTTCGGTATCCGCGCGGCAGCGGTGAAGGCGTCCGAATCTCGGAGCCTCCCCGGCCGCTGCCGATTGGAAAAGCCGAAGTTCTGACAGCCGGAAAAGACGTGCTGATCCTGGCCGTCGGCCGGCCGGTGAACGAGGCCCTCAAGACCCGTCAGGTGCTGGCTGAAGAGGGCATTGCCGCCACGGTCGTCAACTGCCGTTTCATAAAACCTCTGGATACCGAGTTGATTGCCGCATTGGCCCAAAAGATTCCACGCATCGTAACAGTGGAAGAAAACGTGCTGGCCGGCGGTTTCGGTAGTGCGGTTCTCGAGTGTTTGAGCGATCTGGGGATAAGTGGGTGCATGTTCCGGCGAATCGGTATCCCTGACACTTTTGTAGAGCACGGTTCTCAGAAGCTTCTCAGATCAAAGTACGGCATCGACGCACCGGCGATCCTCGAGGCGGCCAGGCAGTTGACGGCAACCGGCGAGATGAGATTTCAGCACGCCGTCTAATCCGCCTGAATCCCTTTCCGTAGACGTTCACTGGGTTACAAAGTCCGATACGCTTCAATCACCTAATTGTAAGCGTTTGCAGGGTGCCGCCCCGGTGAAATAGGCTTTGCATTTTACGGGGCAGGCAGATGCAAGGCGTCGGGCGGCCAAACGACCTTTTGTACTTCAAGTGCCCGACAACAAAGCAGATGCGGTGCTCTATGAACGCTTACCCCTTTCCGGCAACTTCGACGTCATTCTTCTAAGCGGATCATTTTCATGCCCGAACGATATTGAGCATTGCCTCTGGCTGCCGCCTCCAGTTTGAAC
>JARROL010000276.1:0-8981 GCA_037383965.1 Desulfobacterales bacterium
CAATCGATTGAAATCGATTAAGGAGGAACCAATGCTGGAAATTAAAGATTCGGTAGCTGTGATAACGGGTGGTGCCAGCGGCATCGGCCTGGCGCTTTCAAAGTACTGGCTTGAAAAAGGCGGCAAGGTCGTCATCGGCGATGTGGTCGAGTCGGCTCTCAAGCAGGCCGCTGAGGAACTAAAGGGCGATGTGGCCACGGTACTCTGCAATGTCACCAAAGAGGAGGACTGCGGCAGGCTGGCCGATACCGCCATCGAAAAATTCGGTCAGATCAACCTGGTGGCTCCTTTCGCCGGGATCATCAAAGACGGCCTGATGGTCTCTCCGGACCGGGAAACCGGTAAGGTCACACGAAAAATGTCTCTTGAGAATTTTGCAGCGGTGATCAACATCAACTTGACGGGTGTATTCCTGACTGTTCGCGAATGTGCCGAACGTATGATCAACCACAACTGCAAGGGATTGATCTGCCTCGTCTCTTCCACCGGTTCCTTGGGTACGGCCGGCCAGATTAACTATTCTTCGACCAAGGCAGCCATGTCGGTGATGCCAAAGGTCATTACGGCCGAGTTCTTTCGCCGCGGGCTGGCCGATAAAATCCGTTGTGTGGCCGTTGCTCCGGGATATGTGGGGACGGCCATGGTAAAAGGTATGAATCAAAAAGCGTTGGAAGCCATCATCGGCCAGGTGCCCATCGGCCGGCTGGTAGAACCGGAAGAAGTGGCGATGCTGGTCGGAGATATTTATCGCAACGAGGCCCTGGCCGGTGATGTTTTCTTTATCCACGGCGGCCTGCGGTTGGGGTCGAAAGGATAATCCATTGACAGATTTACCCGCGGGTTGCAGCTTCAAGAGAGGTGAGCGATGAATGAGAAGGAAAAAGAATCTTTCGATCCGAAGCCGGTTCTGGAGAACTGGTTGAAAGCGGCGACGGATTTCTGGGGGCCGGTCATAGAGATGTGGTCCGCCGCTGAGGGGATTCGAGTCTTGCCCGACATCGTATTGAAAATGACCCAGACCGGCTGGGACGGGTACTTAAAACTGCAACAACAGTGGTACGAGCGTCTGTTGAGAGCTGGCCAAGCCACGGAAGCATACAGTTTCGATAATCTCGATCAAGATGCCTTGAGTGTCTGGAGCGAAATGTACGAAAAGGAATTCCGGCGTCTACTGCATATTCCTCAGGTGGGTCTGACCCGATTTTACCAGGAAAGAGCCAACAAGGCCCTGGACCACTTTAACCTGCTCCAAGCCGCCATGGCTGAATTTCTCCAGATTCTGTTTTTGCCCATGGAGAAATCCTTACAGGTCATGCAGGAAAAGATGGCTGAGATGGCCGAAGAGGGCCAGATGCCGGACAATCCTAAAGTGTATTACCAGGAATGGATAAAAATACTGGAAGGCCATTACATGACCCTTTTAAAGTCACCCGAGTATACCAGCAAAATGCACGCAACCCTCGGTGCCTTTGAAAATTTTGTTGCAGCAAAAAATGAGATCCTGCAAGATTTCCTCCAATCCTTGCCCGTTCCCACCGATAAGGATATGGACGAATTGTACCAGGAGATTTACCTTTTAAAAAAGCGGATGCGCGAACACGAAAAGAAACATGAATCGGAAAACAGCCGCCAAGAACCTCAGATTCCGTAACATAAAGGAGGACATCATGGCTGAAGCAAAAATTCCCGTGGATTTAATCCTGTCCAAGTTGGCCGAGGATGCCGAAAAAACGCCGGAACGGGTCCAAAAGGCTAAGGATGTTTTACTGAGTGAGCTCGATACCGCCATAGCCACCACGCCCTACGAAGTGGTTTACCAGGAGGACCGGGTAAAATTGAAGCACTATTATCCGGTACTACCGAAAAACAAATTGATGAAAACACCTCTGCTGGTGGTTTATGCTCTGATCAACCGTGAGACCATGCTCGACCTTCAGCCCGGTCGCAGCATCGTGCAAAATTTTTTAAACGATGGGATCGATCTTTACATGATCGACTGGGGGTATCCGACCCGCAAGGACAAATTCCTGACCATTGATGATCACGTGAACGGCTACATGGACAACATCGTCGACTTCATACGCCAACAGCATAACCTGCCCAAAATCAATTTAATGGGCATTTGCATGGGCGGCGCCTTTTCGGTGATGTATTCGGCGCTGCATCCTGAAAAAATCAAGAACCTGGTAACCACCGTGACCCCGACCAATTTCGATACCGATCAGGGGCTTTTGCACATCTGGATGAAAAACGTGGATGCAGACCGCATGGTCGAAACCTTCGGGAACATGCCCGGCGATGTCATGATCCTGGGATTTCTTCTGTTAAACCCTGCCCGGCTAATGATCGACAAGTACGTCGGTTTCCTTGAAAACGTGGACAACAAAACCTTTGTGGAAAACTTTGTGCGCATGGAAAAATGGATCTTCGACAGCCCGGATGTGCCCGGTGAAACTTTTCGGCAGTTCATAAAGGATTGTTATCAGAAGAACCTACTGATTCAGAGCAAAATGGAATTGGGGGGGCGGCGGGTGGATCTTAAAAAAGTCACCATGCCGCTCATAAACTTTTACGGTCAGTATGACCACCTGGTTCCACCGGCTGCCTGTGAACTGTTGACCAGTAAGGTGGGCAGCAAAGACACCCAGGACATCTGCCTGCAAACAGGTCACATCGGAATTTATGTCAGCTCCAAGTTTCAAAAAGAGTTCGCACCTAAAATCGCTGGTTGGCTCAAGGAAAGGGAGCATGAGGAACCCCAGAACCCTGCTCAAAAGAAATCATCGAGACGAAAACCGTCGAAAACTTAGCAGTTACAACTATTGAGGAGATAAACCATGGCGAAGAAAAACGACTATTTTAAAACCTTTTGCAAAGTCAGCAAGGCATTTGGAACGACCCTTGATAATAAAGAGCTGCTAGATCTGATCGTCGCCAGCGCTATTGAAACCATGGGAGCTAAAGCCGCTTGCCTTTTTCTGGCCGATGAGGGCAAGGATATATTTGTACCGGTGGCCCAAAAGGGATTGTCCGACACGTATTTGCACGCCAACCCTTTAAAGGCAAGAGAAATCGTGGCCGCAATCCAAAAGAAAGGTTATCTTTACTTTCGTGATGCCACCTCAGATTCCCGTCTGGAACACCACGAGGCGAAAAAGGCGGAAGGGATTGCGACCATCTTGTCTGTGGCGGTGGTCGTTAAAAAGAAAACTATCGGTATTCTGTCTCTGTACATGGCCGAAATGAAGGATTTTACCGAGCAGGAGATTGACTTTATGGAGGCCATGGCGGAACACGGCGGCATGGCGATTGAAAATGCCCGCCTGTTTGAACGGATGCGGCATAACACGAAACTGTTTCTCGACATGGCGGCCGGCATTAATTCAAGTTTGGATATAAAGAAAATTCTGCACAAACTGACGGCCGATCTTGGCGAGTCCCTTGCAATGAAGGGTGTGGCTATTCGCCTCCTGAATAAGGAAGATCAAACCTTGCAACTCGTGGCCAGCCATGGCCTGAGCAAAAGCTTTCAAGACAAGGGTCCCGTATCGGCGGCCAAGTGTTTGGTCCACACCCTCAAAGGAGAAACCAAGGTGATTGAGGATGTGGCGGCGAGCGAAGATATTCAATACAGAAAAGAGACCTTAAAGGAGGGTGTCGTCTCGATGCTCTGTGTGCCCATAAAATCGAAGGACGAAATCATCGGCGTGTTGAGATTGTACAGCGACGTAAAACGGGGTTTTCCTGAAGACACCATTATGTTGGTCAACGCCATTGCTCATCAGGGCGGCTTGGCCATTCAAAATGCATCGATGCACATGATGCTTCAAGAGGATAAAAAGAGTCTGGAGCAGGAAATCTGGAGTCATCGCATGTGGTTTTGACGTTTTTTCTTCGCTTCCAGAGCATGAATTCGGATAACCGAATACAAATAATTAAGGAGGGAAAGATGAGAAACTTGACGCTCAATTATGAGACGCTCATAAAGGTTACCCGGTCCTTATCGAGATCGAAGGACCCGGAGAAAATCATTCAAGAGACGGTGGAGAGCATCAAATCAGCGCTGGGCATAAAGGGGTGCGCGTTGTTGCTGATCAATCAGCAGTCAAAAGACTTGGAAGTGGCCGCTTCGACGGGATTGAGCACGGAGTATCTGAACAAGGGAACAGTGAGCGCTCTGAGCTCTATTGCCGATTCCCTCAAAGACGGCCCGGTAGCGGTTTATGATGTCAGCGATGATCCCCGAATCCAATATCCGGGGGCAGCCAAAAAGGAGGGCATCGCCTCCATTCTTTCCGTGCCCATCTTTGTCGGTGATGCGGCCATCGGCGCCATCCGGGTCTATACCGCCGAGAAATGGGAGTTTACCCTGGACGATGTGAATTTCGTGCAGGCCCTGGCTCAGATTGCCGGTGTTCTCATCGAAATGAGCCGACTGCATAAAGGTCAGAATGAATACATCGACGTTTTGACCACCAGCTGTGAGTCTCCGGCGCTGTAGCATTTTAACGGTTCCACTTCGATTTGCCTATGCATTCGCCCTTCAAGGTAACGGCCTGACGATCGAAACCAAACAAGTAAAGGAGGCAAACCAATGGAACAGCGTCAGTTGGGGAAAACGGGGTTGGTCGTATCCGCCATCGGCCTCGGCTGTATGGGAATGTCGGAGTTCTACGGATCCGCCGATGAAAAGGAGTCTGTCGCCACCATTCATCAGGCGCTCGATGCGGGGGTCAGTTTGCTCGATACCGCCGACATGTATGGCCCATTCAAGAACGAAGAACTGGTCGGCAAAGCCATTCGCGGCCGGCGGGACACAGTTGCTCTGGCGACTAAATTTGGAATCGTGCGCACCGGCCCGCCGACATGTATGGCCCATTCAAGAACGAAGAACTGGTCGGCAAAGCCATTCGCGGCCGGCGGGACACAGTTGCTCTGGCGACTAAATTTGGAATCGTGCGCACCGGCGACGCCTCCTTTCGCGGGGTCAACGGCCGACCGGATTACGTGAAGACGGCCTGTGACGCCTCGCTACGCCGCTTGGGAGTGGATCATATCGACCTGTACTATCAGCATCGAGTGGATCCCGACGTGCCCATCGAGGAAACCGTGGGAGCGATGGCGGAACTGGTGACGGCCGGCAAGGTACGTTATATCGGTCTTTCGGAAGCCGGGCCGCAAACCATCCGACGGGCGCACGCGGTCCACCCGATCAGTGCCCTGCAAACGGAGTACTCCTTGTGGAGCCGGGAACCTGAAGCCGAAATCCTGCCGACCCTGCGGGAACTGGGAATCGGTCTGGTGCCTTACAGCCCGCTGGGGCGCGGTTTTTTAACCGGACGCTTCAAACGTTACGAGGATCTGCCCGCCGATGACTATCGGCGGCATTCGCCGCGGTTTCAGGGGGAAAACTTCGCGAAAAACCTGGAACTGGTAGAGCGGGTTAAACAGATGGCTGCCGGCAAAGGGGTGTCCGCCGGCCAACTGGCCCTTGCATGGGTGCTGGCGCAGGGGAAGGATATCGTACCGATTCCGGGAACGACGCGCCGCAGTCATTTGGAACAAAATATCGCCGCCGTCGATTTGGATATAACCCAAAGCGATCTGTCCGATATTGCGGCCGCCATGCCGCCGGGAGCGGCCAGCGGGATGCGTTATCCGGAAGAAATGATGCGCCTGGTCAATCTATGACCGAAATGTTGGCCGAGTCACCCGCCATTTCGTGTCCGCGCCGATTAATAGATCGGTGCATCAATCTGTTCATGTCGACCGGACAGGCTGAATCCGGGTTGAATGGTCTAGATTACGGCCGGTAGAGATACTCCAACGATCATTTTTTTGGCAAAAGGTATTTCTTTTTGCAGATCGAATGGGGGAGCAAGGAATGGCATATTCTGAGCAACTTCCGGTGCGGTTTCCCGATGAGAATACCGCCTTGCGCATCATTCTGGAGGGAACGGCCACAGAGACCGGTGAACGGTTTTTCGAAGCCTTGGTGGTCAACCTTGCCAAGGCTCTCAACACTCACAGCGCTTGGGTCACCGAGTTTATCGAAGAAACGCGACGCCTGCGGGCGCTGGCTTTCTGGGCCGACGGGCAAATGATCCGCGATTTCGAGATGGAAATCGATGGAACGCCCTGCGAGGTCGTCATCGCAACCGCCGATCTAATCCACCACCCCGATAATATTCTCGAGATATTTCCGAACAATTCAAGCTTGAAGAACATCGGTGCCGTCAGTTACATGGGGGTACCACTGATGGCCAGCGGCGGCAAGATCCTCGGGAATCTGGCAGTCCTCGATACGCGGCCCCTGCCCAAGGAGCCGCGCGCCGAAGCGCTTATGCGGATATTTGCCGCGCGTGCAACGGCTGAATTGCAGCGATTGAAGGCCGAGTCGGAAATCCAGCGACGCGAGGAAAAGTATCGACGCATCGTGGAAACCACCGCCGAAGGCTTTTTACTGATGGACAGGGATTTTGTCATCACCGACGTGAACGACGCCTATTGCAGGATGATCGGCTACAGCCGATCGGAGATCATCGGTAAAACGCCTTTGGACTATGTTACGGAAGATTTCAGGCAATATTTGAAAATCAACCGGTTGGAGTTGGCGGCCGGAGATAATCGTGAGATCGAGGGAACCTTGTTGTCGAAGGACGGTCGCCGAATACCCGTATTGGTTCACAGCAACAAGCTCCGGGATGACCGCGGGAAAGTGATCGGCAACGTGAACTTCGTGATCGACATGACCGAGCGTAAAAAATCGCTCGAGCTTGCAGCCGAAGTTCAGAAAAGTCTTCTACCGCAAAAGAGTCCGCAAATAAGGGGTCTTGACATCGCCGGCCGGGCCTTGAGCTGCGATGAAATCGGCGGTGACTATTTTGATTACCTGCCGGGACTAAATTGTTCGGATGAGCACCTCGGCATTGTGGTGGGAGACGTTACGGGTCATGGCGTCGACGCCGCTCTTCTCATGACGACTGCACGGGCGTTTTTGCGCATGCGGGCCGCTCAATGCGGAGATCCCTCGCAAATCATCACCGAAATGAACCGCCATCTGGCTCTGGATGTTCTCAACACCGGCCGATTCATGACGTTGTTTTATCTGAGTATCGAACCGGCCAAAAGGCAGCTGCGCTGGGTAAGAGCGGGTCACACTCCGGCGGTTATCTACGATCCCGCTCGGAAAGAATTTAGTGAACTGAAAGGTGTTGGATTGGCGCTGGGGGTCGACGAGACATTCGATTATCAGCATTTTTTGAAAACCGGCCTCGCTGAGGGGCAAGTCATCGTCGTCGGCACCGATGGGATTTGGGAGGCCTTCGGCCTGGAAGGAAAAATGTACGGCCAAGAGCGTTTTCGTGATATTATCCGCCAGAACGCGGATCTGCCGGCAAACGCCATCCTCGACGCCGTATACGACGATGTGAATCACTTCACTCTGAGCCGCAAGCGCCAAGACGATATGACCCTGGTGGTGGTCAAGGTGGGAGAAGGCCTGGGGGCGACCGACGACTGGCAAATTTAGGACCGCTTAGTCGAGCGGTGCTCCCTGTGGCTGAAACTGGGACATTTTCGGCCGGAATACGAAGACTGTCATACGTCAATCGGGGATTTCTGAGGAAGAGACCGTCTTCCGATTCGAAAACAAAATACAGTTTGACATTCTTTTTATTTCGGTCGGCAAAAGAGGCCTCCGCGCCTTGACGAACTGGCAGGCGGCAAAAAGATACCGGGAAAAAAGGAGCAGAGCATGAGCACAGAAAATCTATTGGTTGAAATCGGCGAGGATTTCGTTGCGGCCATTACTCTCAACCGGCCCAAAGAACTCAACACTTTCAATACCCATTTGGCGCGTGAACTCGTCTCCGCTTTGGAAGAACTGGATCAGGAAGTCCGCGCGCGTGTCATCATCCTCAGGGGGGAAGGTAAAGCATTTTGCGCCGGCATCGATATAAAGGAATTTTTCGATAAATCCGCCATGCAATACCGGGCCTGGATCGGAAACATGGAAAAACCGCTGGTGACGATCAGTCAAATGCAAACCCCGGTGATCGCCCAGGTTCAGGGCGTGGCGGCCGCAAATGGCGCCGGCCTGGTGGCGGCCGCCGATCTGGCGGTCGCGGCGGACAATGCCCGCATCGGTTTGACGGCTATCAATGTCGGTTTGAACTGTGTCGGGCCGGTCATTCCGGTGTCGCGATCGGTGGGCCGAAAGCGCGCGCTCGAAATGCTGTTTTTCGGTGAACTGCTCAAAGCTGGTGAAGCCCTGGAAATGGGCCTGGTGAACAAAGTGGTTCCTGCGGACGAGTTGGAAGCGGAGACCCGCAGGTGGGCGGCGCGATTGGCTAAAAAGAGTCCGGTTGCCCTGCAGATTGCTAAAAAAGCATTTTACGCATCGGCCGACATGGACTACACTCAAGCCTTCGAGTACATGAACGAAGCCTTTGCGCGCCTGTGCACCACAGAGGATGCAACCGAAGGTGTCAAGGCTTTTCTGGACAGACGCAACCCCGAGTGGAAAGAGAAGTAGAGAGGCAACTATGGTCATCGAAGACACCATCGACACAGTGACGTTCGATCACTCCGGTGAATCTCTGCAAGTGTCATTTACAGAAATCAGCGATGAGGTCGTCTCATTTCTGGACTACTACGGTGTGCCGACACTCATGGGCCGGCCTTTCTGCGACGTGATCGGAGATGGAGACGGCCATTCGAAATTCCTGCGACTGATGACGGCTTGCGGTTTCACCGGCGATCCCCGCGGTTTCTGCAGCGAACTCGTCCGTCAACTGACGCCGGTCAACCGTCGCGACGGGACCCCGGTGCGCATCAACGGTGTGGATCTGCCGCAGCTGCTGCTCGTGGCGCTCCTCGAAAAGCTGCGTCCCGGCAACAAATTTACCAGCGTCCGGACGGTGGCCCAACTGGAGAAGCAGACCGGCATGACCGTTCCGGAGGCAGAGCGGGAAGATCTG
>JARROL010000277.1:0-4091 GCA_037383965.1 Desulfobacterales bacterium
GGTACGGAACCGGTGCCGGAAGGCGTGGCGGTCAACGTGCGAGGTCGTTCGTACAAGATCCTTGCGAACGTCGAGATCACCGATAAAACCGAAGGCGTGATCTTCGCCCACGGCTCACGCTTTGGCGGTCATACACTGTTCATCAAGGACAAGAAGCTCTACTACGTGTACAACTTCCTCGGCATTGCTCCGGAGCAGGTGTTTAAGTCCAATGTGACCCTGAAGCCGGGTAAATACACGCTGGGTATGGAGTTCGCGAAATCAGACAAAAAGGGCGAACATGGCGAATCCCATGGTGAAACCAAGCTCTATATCGACGACAAGGTGGTGGCTTCCGGCAAGATGCGCACGCAGCCGGGCAAGTTCACCCTGTCCGGTGATGGCCTCTGCGTCGGTTACGACAGCGGCGATGCGGTTAGTTCGCTGTACAAGGCTCCGGCCAAGTTCACCGGCGGTAAGATCCAGGGCGTTGCGGTATCGGTCAAGGGCGAGCCCTACGTGAACATCGAAGCCGAAGCCAAGCGCATGATGATGAAGTGGTGATCCTTCCCCAACCAGAACATAAAAGCCATTCGTTCGGATAGCTTTTCTGCTGGATGGACAACGATATCGTCCTCGGTGAAATCACCCTGGACAAGGAAATCAAATCCGGAAAGGTCGCAGTTCAATGTCGAAAGGAATCACTGACCGAACTGGTATCGATGCTGGAAACCGTCGATTTTTGGTTCAATATCGTCACACCCTATTCGAACACAGGCTGCACCAAAGATTAAGTGCTTACGACCTCGATCAAAACTAAACGGATGCTTTTAGATTCAAATCTAAAGGCATCCGAGAAAAGGAAAAAAGAAACTTCATGACTGATCTGGTCGTAATGGTTTCTCCGATGAGACCACAGCGCTTGAATTGAGAGCCGGCCTGGCGAAGCTCCAGAAAGAATATTTGATTATGAGGTTGAGATGAATGGAAAAACGATTTTGTCGATTTTTTGCATATTTATTCTATCCATTTGGCTCGCTGGCAAGGCTTCGTCCCAGGATCATGCCGATGCGGCCGCCCAGGCCAACAATCCGCTGGCCAACATGACGGCGTTCAATCTGCAGAATTACTACATCGGTGAGCTGACGGAGTCCGACGATTCGGCCAATCAGTTCTGGCTTCGCTATGCACAACCGTTTTTGGTTGCAAAGACGAATTGGTTAATGCGGGCATCGCTGCCCATCAACACCTATCCCACGCTACCCGATGGGGATACCGAAACCGGCATCGGCGATTTTAATGTATTCGCCGCCTATTTAATCGATACCGGAAATCCAGCGGTGAGTTTCGGCATCGGCCCCCAACTGACTGCACCTACCGCCTGCAAGGATGAGCTGGGCAGTGAAAAGTGGTCGGCCGGTTTTGCGAATGTATTGTTCAACGCTAAATCATCCAAATTTCAATACGGCTACCTGTTGACCTGGCAGGCCAGTTTTGCCGGCGACAGTGACCGGGAAGACGTGAATGTCGGAGCCTTTCAGCCTTTCGCGTTTTACCAGCTTGGAAAGGGGCTTTATTTACGCTCGGCGCCGATTTGGGTTTATAACTTCGAAAACGACGATTACAGCGTGCCGTTGGGCGTCGGCATCGGACAGGTCATCAAAAGAGAAAAAGTCGTTTTCAACGTCTTTGTCGAACCTCAGTTCTCCGTCCTGGACGAAGGCCCGGAGCAGCCGGAGTGGCAGATTTTCTGCGGCTTCAACATGCAGTTCTTGAAATGAACCCGTCGATTTTCAGCAGTGATAACGAAACGGACATACCCGTACCGGTATCGGCTTAAAACGACAAAAGAAAGGAGTCAATCATGAAGACACGATCGAGAGAAACATTCGGCCTGTGGGCTGTCGCGATGGCCGTTGTACTGGCCCTGATGGCCGCGCCGGCAACCGCAGCCGACCAAAAACCAAACATCGTTTTCATCATGGGCGATGACATCGGCATGTGGAATATCGGCGCCTATCACCGCGGCCTCATGGCGGGGCGCACCCCCAACATCGACAAGCTCGCCGGCGAAGGGGCCATCTTTACAGACTACTATGCGGAGGCGAGCTGCACGGCCGGCCGGGCCAACTTCATCACAGGCGAGCTGCCGATCCGCACTGGTCTGACGACGGTCGGCCAAGCCGGGGCCAAGATCGGCATACCGGCCGAGGCCGTGACCATCGCGACTGCCCTGAAAGAGATGGGCTATACTACCGGGCAGTTTGGCAAGAACCACCTGGGCGACAGGAACGAATACCTGCCCACGGTACACGGCTTCGACGAATTTCTAGGCTATCTCTATCACCTCGATGCCATGGAGGATCCGTGGCACCCGAACTATCCCAAGGACCTGTTGGACAGGGTCGGCCCGCGTAACGTCCTGCATTGCTGGGCAACCGACAAGGACGACCCGACGGTCGATCCCCGCTGGGGCAAGGTCGGCAAACAGAAGATCGAAGATTTGGGCCCGCTTCCTCCCCATCCCACCGAGGGCGTTAAGTTCAACATGGAGACCTTCGATGAGGTGATCCTCGAGCATACCGTCAACTTCATGAAGAAGGCCCAGAAGGACGGCAAGCCCTTCTTCATCTGGATGAATCCGACCCGCATGCACGTGTTCACCCACCTCTCGCCGAAGTATGCGAAGCTGCGGAATGCTGAAAACGCCTGGACCATCGAGGAAGCCGGCATGGCCCAGTTCGATGACGTGATCGGCGATGTAATGAAGCAGCTCGATGACATGGGCATCGCTGACAACACCATCGTCGCCGTCACAACCGACAACGGCACCGAGGGTTTCAGCTGGCCCGACGGGGGCACCACGCCGTTCAAGGGCTGGAAGGGCATGGGCACCGAGGGCGGCTTCCGCGTTCCCCTGGTGGTTCGCTGGCCGGGCAAGGTTCAACCCAACCAGGTCATCAACGAGGTCATGTCCGGATTGGACTGGTTTCCCACCTTTGTTGCTGCCGCCGGCTATCAGGGCGACATCGCGACAGACTTGAAAAAGGGAAAGACGCTTAGCGGCAAGGAGTACAAGGTACACCTGGACGGCTACAACCAGCTGGGCATGCTGACCAAGGGGGAAAAGTCGGCTCGTAACGAGCTTTGGTACTTTACCGAATCCACCTTGGCTTCTGCAAGGGTCGGCGATTACAAGTACGTGTTCATCGATCAGCCCGATGGGTGGTTCGGACCGAAAGTCCACCTGGATTGGCCGGGAATCTACAACCTGCGTCTTGACCCGTTCGAGAAGATGAATATTGGAGAATCCCTGTTCGCCGCGAACTGGTGGGCATTCGAGTTCTGGCGTTTCGTCTTCGTCCAGCAGGAGGTCGCGAAGCTCGCCCAGTCCGCGATCGACTTCCCGCCCATGCAGCCGGGAGCGAGCTTCAACCTTTCAGAAGTCAAAGCAAAGGTACAGAAAGCGATGGCCAACCGGGCCGGGGAATAACGACTCAGTCTGGATTGCTCAAAAACGCAAAGAGCTGTCGCAGACCCTTCATTCTATCGTTGGGCAAGTGAATAAGGAGGACGTCAATTTCCCTATGCCGACGGGAAATTAACCCCGGCAAGCGAAGATGTAGGCTATTCACTCACGAGGGCCGCTGCCTCTACGGGGCGGCTTTCACCGAGGTAACCGAGGTATCAATTGGACTATTTCAAATTATCATTTCAAACCCCACACAGGGGCATTGTAAAGGTAGCTGCTATCAAAGAGCAACTTTGACCGTCATAAAAATACGTTTGATTACCAAATCTTTCCTGTGACATTCTTGCCAAAGATCACAGTCTCGATTTCCTGCAACATTCTTCATCAATTATTGACCCGACATATAATCGGCACCTCCTTCGGTTTGTGTCTGAAAACTGGTCGTTGACAGAAATTAACCGCTTTTTAATTTTTTCAGCACAGAGGTGATCCGAAACCGCCATCTTCGATTTGACCATTTTTGGGTCGAGTTTCTGTGGGTGACAGACGGTTTAATTTTTCCTCTTCTTTTCCGCCTTTCGCCACTCGAAACTCTTCTCTTGTAAATGTTCGTCCAGGAATTGCAAAATCACGCTGTTCA
>JARROL010000278.1:0-4071 GCA_037383965.1 Desulfobacterales bacterium
TTGACCTCAACATCGGCGGTCGCACTGCCGAGCTGGTCGAGTCGATTCTGTCTGATGACGGCATTCCGATCGTTCACTCGGAAACCGGCGGGTTTTTTACCTGTTGCCTGCGGCTCGACCTGGAGAACTGGTCATTTCGCATCGAGCCGTTGGGCCAAGAAAAGAGCGCCGCCAGAGAATCAGGACGCTTACCCGATCCCACGGAAATCCAACGGGCCACGGAGAAGATCAAGCCGATACCGCAGGTGGCCCTGAAAATCCTTCATATGATCGATGCGGGCAGCGACGACATCAAGCCGATTGCAGAGGAAATAAAAAAGGACCAGGTCCTGAGCGCCAGAACCCTTCAACTCTGCAACTCGGTAATGTTTGCCAAGAAAAACAGGATCGAATCCCTGGACCACGCGCTCGTCTTTCTTGGGGAGAACCTATTTATCAAAATGATCATATCGGCCGCTGTCAATGAATTTTTCGATGCTTCCGGTAATGGCTACTCACTGTGCATGGGCGGCCTCTTTCACCATGCCGTCGGCGTGGCGCTGACCGCCGAAAAAATCGCCCGTTTTACAGGCAAAACGCCTCTGTCGACGGCCTATACGGCCGGACTTCTGCATGACATCGGCAAAGTGGTGCTCGATCAGTTTATTGCAAACGCCTTTCCGCTCTTTTACCGAAAATTAAATTGTGAAGAAGCATATTCGAGCGCGATCGAAAGAGAAATTTTCGGCACCGATCACACCGCAGTCGGCCGCACGCTGGGTGAAATGTGGGCTTTTCCGGAATCCTTGACTGCCGTGATTGCCCATCACCACCAACCTGAAAAATCGTTGCAGCACACTGAACTGGCCCACATCATCTTCCTGGCCGATCTTCTCATGGCCAGATTCAATACCGGTCTCGAGCTGGAAGGGATGAGCAGCGGATCGATTGAAACCCGCCTAAAACGAGTCGGCCTGAAACCCGAAAACCTCGCGGAAATCGTCGATCTCATCCCCCAGAGTTTGTTCGATCATGAAGCGGAAAGCGCCCCGGCGGCCGGAGGATAAAAACGTTTAATGCATCTCACCCAGCAACAGAAAAAGGCTTTAAGGAATCTTCCGGCAGTCGACCATGTCCTCGAACTCTTCAAATCCGACCCGTTTTTTACAGAAGTCCCCCGATCGGTGCTCATCCGATCCATCCGATCCGATCTCGACAACCGGCGCCGGCAAATTATAGAGCAGGACCCCACACACATCGACGAACTTTTAGCTGACGCGGCAGTGGTGACCGGCGTCAAGGATTTGGTCCGGCAGGCGCAGTCGTTGAACCTCCGGAAAACCGTCAATGCCACCGGAATCGTCATCCACACTAATCTCGGCCGCTCGCTTCTGGCTGAAACCGCCATCGAGCATCTTTGTGCAGTCAGCCGCCGGTATTCGAATCTCGAATTCGACCTCGATAAAGGCCGGCGCGGCTCCCGATACGCCAATGTGAAAGACCTTATCTGTGAAATCAGCGGCGCCGAGTCCGCCATGGCGGTCAACAACTGCGCCGGAGCGGTCTTGCTCGCGCTGGAGACGATGGCCGCCGGCAAAAAGGTCATCATCTCCCGGGGGGAGCTGGTGGAAATCGGCGGTTCATTCCGCATTCCGGATGTCATGGCCAAGAGCGGCGGCATCCTGTGCGAAGTCGGTACCACCAACCGCACGCACCTCCGCGACTACGAGAACGCCGTCGACGATCAAACCGCCTTGCTGCTGAAAGTTCATAAAAGTAACTACAGTGTCATCGGATTTTCGGCCGAGGTCTCGCTCAAGGATCTCGTCGCTTTGGGTCAGAAACACCAGATTCCGGTTATGGAGGACCTGGGCAGCGGCACATTCATCGATTTTTCACGCTACGGACTTCTGAAAGAGCCGACGGTGCAGGAATCGGTGTCGGCCGGGGTCGACATCATCACCTTCAGCGGGGACAAGCTGCTCGGCGGTCCCCAGGCCGGTTTGGTCGTCGGAAAAAAGACCTGTGTCGACCGGATCAAAAAGAATCCGATCACACGCGCACTGCGGATCGACAAGCTGACTCTGGCTGCCCTGGAAAGCACCCTGAGACTGTACCGGGATGAAGAAACGGCGGTGCAGTCGATCCCCACCCTGCGCATGATGCTGCAACCGATCGCATCCCTGGAGGAAAACGCCCGGCGACTGAAAAAAATGCTCAAAAACACCGGGTGCAGCCGTTTGACGGTCGCGTCGCTGGACATCGTTTCACGACCCGGCGGCGGCACCCTGCCGCTGTTGGAACTGCCCAGCAAGGGCTTGGGTATAACAGTCGACGGTCTGTCGGCCAACGCCATCGAAAAAAGTCTGCGCTTGAGTTCACCCCCGATCATCGGCAGAATAGAGGATGACATGTACGTCATGGACATGCGGACCCTCCAGGACGACGAATTGGAGATTATCCGGAGCGCACTTGAAACGCTATTGACCTGAGGAATGATGATGACGCAGAAACCGAATCGACTGAGCCCCGATGCCACTGAGACCCGGAACTTTCTTCTCTCGAAGGCCCGGTCCGAAGCCGTTCCCCAACCGGCGTGTGCCGTCGAGCCGGACAAAAATGCCAAAGCACTGGAGCTGGCCTACCCCTACCTTCTCAGCGGCAAATCTCTAATGGTCCGCGCCATGAGCAGCCTGGAAGACGTCTCAGAATTTGCGGCGGCCGTTGTTCAAATCGACGCCGGCCGGCTCGCCGACGGTCCCGTCGACGCCGAACCCGAGCCGGACATCCGGACAACTGTGGCCCGCACCATAGAGAGAGCTTGTCGACCGGTATCCGGTCTCTGGGGACTGCTCGATTCATCCGCCTTCGGATGCTTTCTGCCCGGCGGCAACCCGACGTCGACACTTGCATGGGCCGAAGAGATCAAAAAATCAGAGGCGGCCGAGGACGGCCCCTCCGTTACGATCGGCCTAGCCTTTTTTCCGACCCTCGACTATCCCAAGGACAAAATCCTCGACAATGCCCGCAAGGCCCTCGAGCACGCAAAATTCTTCGGGCCCGACAGCCTGATCTCCTTCGATGCGATCAGTCTCAACATCAGCGGCGACAGGCTCTACGACGAGGGCGAATACCAGAAAGCCATCAACGAATACAAGACCGCCCTAAAGCTCGATCCGGCGAATGCGAATCTTCACAACAGCCTGGGTGTTTGCTACGGCGTGACCGGCGAATTCGTGAGCGCCCTAATGCAATTCAAGGAGGCCATGGCCCTTGATGCCGAAGAGGCCCTGGCCCATTACAATGCCGGCCTTGTCCACCTGCTGTTGGACGAGCGTGACAAAGCCCGAGCCCACCTGCTCGAAGTCGACAATCGGCCCCACAACCTCTTCGAGGTCAGATTGCAACTGGGTAAAATCTACCTCGAAGACGACCAGCCTGAAAAAGGGTTGATCTACCTCGAAAAAGCCGCCGCCATGCAGCCGCAATCGAGCGCCGTCCACGCCCTTATAGGTGAATGCTGTGCCGCCCTCGATAGACGTGACGAAGCCGTTGCGGCCTATAAACAATCGCTGCGGCTCAACGCCAATGACGCCGCTTCCCTCTCCGGCTTGGGCTGGTTGTATCATGTCATGGAAAAAAACGCCGATATTGCAAAGCTTTTTTGCCGGCACAGCACGGCGATCGCGCCACGAAACGCTCTCTTTCACCATCGACTCGGTTGCCTGTGTTTGAAAGAAGACCGGTTGTCGGAAGCCCGTGACGAATTTCAGAAAGCCGTCGATCTGGGGCATGATTCCGCCGCGCAACTCGCAGAAGTTCAAAGCCGGCTTTTGGACAAAGCCTCCTGACCATGGAAAACCGTATCCTCTCCATCCTGGCCGAAAGTCTGGCGGTCAAAGACCGCTCCGTAAAGGAAAACCTGGACAAACTCAAAATCGGCACCCAACGCCTGGCCGAATGCTTGGCCTCCGAGCGCAAGGTGCTCATTTTCGGAAACGGCGGTAGTGCGGCCGACGCCCAGCATATTGCGGCCGAATTCGTCACCCGTTTCGCTAACGAGCGCCCCCCACTGGCGGCCATCGCACTCAC
>JARROL010000279.1:0-7964 GCA_037383965.1 Desulfobacterales bacterium
AAAGCCCTCTACCTGAGCCTTTTCCATTCGGTTTCGGCTTTTTGCAATGCCGGTTTTTCGCTGTTCGCGAACAGTTTCATCGACGAAGGGGGGTCGGTCCTTCTAAATGTGACCATCTGTACTCTGATCGTTTTGGGTGGGCTGGGATTTCCCGTTGTTTACGAACTCTACAGACGTACGACCGACAAACAGCGACGATCGCGACGCTATTCCGTGCAATTCAAGACGGTTTTGGTGACCACCGGTTTGCTCATCATCCTGGGGACCATTATCCTGCTCATTACCGAAAAAAAGATGCTGCAGAGCGCCGGTTTCGGCGAGCGCCTCATGACGGCCGTATTCCAGTCGGTCACTTGTCGGACGGCAGGATTCAACACTGTTGACATCGGCGGGCTGAACAGCGCATCCCTAGCGTTTATGATGTTTCTGATGTATTTCGGAGCCTCGCCGGGATCCTGCGGCGGAGGTGTTAAGACCACGACACTCGCCGTTTTGGCAGCGTTCTCTTGGAGCCGTCTGAAAGATCGGGCGCGGGTCAACATGTTTCAAAAGAGTATTCCCCAGGAAACAGTGGCCAAAAGCGTATCGGTTGTCCTTTTGTCCATCGCGATCATTTTAGTGGCCCTTTTCTTGATTCTTTTTTCAGATCCGGCCCACGGCAGCGGCGCTCTGGGCCATCAGCAGTACCTGAGCATCCTTTTTGAAACCGTATCGGCCTTCGGTACGGTGGGCCTTTCCATGGGGGTGACGGCCACCCTGAACGAGATCGGCAAGGTCATCATCGTTGTCGTGATGATTATCGGCCGTGTCGGGGTGCCGACCTTCGCTTACATCATCGCCGGGCCGCCGCCCCGAAAAGGTTTGGAATATGCCGAAGAGAATGTCATGATCGGTTAGAGGAGGTCAGCAATGAAACGATTTGCCGTCATCGGGGCGGGCAGCTTCGGATTTTACGTTTCCAAGGCGCTCTACGAGAACAACCACGAGGTGATCACTATCGATCGCAATCGTGATCGTATCCAGGCGGTGGAGCCGTATACCACCACCGCCATCGTTCTCGACGCCACCGACGCCGAGGCCCTCAAGGGACTCGGCTTGGTGGAAATGGACAGCGTCGTCGTCAGCACCGGCGGCAACATCAGCAACAGTATTTTGATTTGTTATCACCTGCACGAACTCGGCGTCAAAACCGTCATCGCCAAGGTGGAGGACGATACCCACGCCGAAATTTTGAAAAAACTCGGTGCGTCCGACACGATTAGACCGGCAAAGGACACGGCGGCCCGGCTTGCGCGGCGGCTTACCCAGCCGAATATCCTGGAATTTCTGCCGCTGGAGGAAGACTACAACCTGGTGCAGGTCGATCCGCCGAAATCCTTTATCGGTAAAACCCTCAAGGAAATCGATCTTCGCAATCGCTATGACGTCTACGTGATTGCTGTGAAAGAACTGGTGCCTGAGAGGTTTGTCATCGTGCCGCCGGCGGGTTTCATGGTCAAAGACAGCGACATCTTGATCATGATCGGAAAAACGAAAAACCTGGAAAAAATCAAGGAATTGAAATAGCCCGCAGCGGCGATGTGCCGGCACTGTGCTGACCGCTATCCGGTAACTTTCCCAATGCCGCGAAGAGGATTCACTATGAAGATATTGATTTGTGGGGCGGGGCGGATTGCCGATGAACTGTTGAAGCGTTTCAGCGAAAACTGGGATACCACGCTGATCGACAAAGACGACGGTAAACTCGATCCATTTTCCAAGCGGTTTCCCAGCGTCAACCGGATCGTCATCGGCGATGCTTCGAGCCCCGTCGTATTGGAAGAAGCCGGACTGGAGCAGCAGGACTACGTGATCGCGCTCACGCCCGACGACCGGGTCAATTTCGCCATCGTAACATTTGCGCGGGAGAAAAAGGTCAAAAATGTTCTTTCCCTGGTCCATGACCCGGATATGATGCCACAGTTCCAGGAGCTGGAGGTCTGGACAGTCCTTTTAACCGCGGTTGCGGCCCGCAAGATTTATCAGTATCTCAAGGACCCACGGGTCAATGTGATCGATCTGGGTCAGGACGAAGGGGAGATCCTTGAACTGAGCATCGATGAAGCCGGTTTGAACAACAGCCAAACATTCAAGGAGGCCGCCAATCCCGATTGGCGGCTGGTGGGTATTTTACGGGATAACCGCCTGGTCTTTCCCGATGATATGGTCGGCATCGAAGCCGGCGATCGCCTGCTTATCCTGGGTCGATCCGATCTTTTCAAAACCTTTTGTGACATGGTCGAATGCAGCCAGCCCCATTTTCCGCTGACCTACGGCCAGAATCTGGTTCTGGGGCTCCCCCCCGAGGATGACAGCGACAAGGCCGACCTTTTGAGAGAAGCGCTTTACCTGGCCCAGAATACAAAAATTAAAAAGATACAGGTG
The DNA here is from genome assembly GCA_037383965.1 of Desulfobacterales bacterium. GTDB lineage: Bacteria > Desulfobacterota > Desulfobacteria > Desulfobacterales > SG8-13 > JARFQH01. Next base: position 2,425 of record JARROL010000279.1, read on the forward strand.
ATCTGCCGGAAAGAAGTCTGTCAGGTGCGGGAGCAGCTGGATCAATGGGCCGAAAGCCTCGATATCGAAGTTCTGGAGAGCGAGGCGAATTTCGACCGGATGCTGGACAATCTTGAAGATGCAGGTGTCGCCGTGATTCCACCCTTGGAACCGTCTCTACTGAAATCCTTAACCAAACCGGTGATGATCGATCTGGCCCACACCCTCTCGTGTCCACTTCTGGTGGCCAAGTCCACCAAATCGTACGAGCGCATACTCGTTCCTTTCAACGGATCTGAGGCCGACGAGCGGGCCCTCGCGGTGGCCGTCGATTTGGCCCAGCAATTCGACGCCCGGCTGGCGACTGTGATCGTAGAAGAACCGGGATATCTGCACGGCGAGGAAACATCCGCTGATCCATGGCAGGAGCGCATGCTCCGCCGCTTACGGAAAATGGCCCATATCCACAAGATCGAAATCGAGGAGCACTTACGGGAGGGAAATCCGGTGCGTGAAATTCTCGCCGTCGCCGATCAATTCAACCTCATCGTCATCGGCAGTGAAAACCGCGAGAAGGATCTGTTCTCCCCAAATGTGGGCGACATCATCGCTCGAAAGGCACCCTGCTCGGTACTGATTGTCACCAATTAAGGCGTGCGATTCCGCCTGAAAATTCATCTTTCCCGGTTGCTTCCACACCGGGACGGGTGTATCGGCGGCAGTTGTTCTCTTTGAACCCTTTCATGGAGGCGGTTGCCCGGAGGAATCCAGCGGGTTTTTTAACGTGAATTGCTGTGTGTCGGCCGGGCCTTATTCATTTGCCGCAGGGGAAGAATTTCAGAGGCCCTGACAACAACAGGCTGTTGCGAACCCCCCCAAGCTCGGGATGGCATCATGGTCATACAACAAGCATGGTCTCTTCTTATTGTGGCGCTGGGAGCGGCATTTCTGCCCGGTATCAGCCGCATGGTCCGGCTGCCGGCGGTTGTCATGGAAATTCTTTTCGGCGTCCTTCTCGGCAAGAGTGTTTTGCAGATTCAGTTTTCGGGGGACTGGCTGTCATTTCTGGCCCAACTCGGTTTTCTGCTGTTGATGTTTCAGGCCGGAATGGAAATCGATTTCGCTGCCCTACGTCGGCAGCGCCCCGGCCAACTGGTGTTGCAGATCGTCATTTTTTGCGCTACCTGCGGCCTTTCAATGGCGGCGGCTATCCTTCTCGGACAGGGCCTTTTCACTGGGCTGATCCTTTCGACCACATCTCTGGGGCTCGTCATGCCGACTTTAAGAGAAGCGGGCATCAGTCGAACGCCACTCGGCCAGAGCGCCCTGATTGCCGCCACCCTGGCCGATTTTTTGACCCTGTTCGGCATCACCTTTTTTGTATTGTGGCATGAATACGGTTTCAGTTGGCAGTTTTTGAGACCAGTGCCGCTCTTTGTCGGGTTCGGTTTGCTTCTCAAAGCTGCCCGGCTCTGGTCCTGGTGGCACCCCGACAAAGTCTCCCGCCTGCTGGCAGCCGAGGATACGCAGGAGCTCGGTGTCCGCTTCTCCTTGGCCCTGCTCTTCCTGTTCGTGGCCTTATCTGAGCTGGTCCATCTCGAGCCGGTTCTGGGGGCCTTTATGGGGGGAGCCATGCTTGCGATCGTATTTCAGAAGAAAGCTCCTGCTGGCAGTTCTCGTCAAGTTGCTGCCGAGTCTGCTTTTCATGGTCGGCGGGGTTCCGTTTTTGACGTCGATGAATCTGGGTATACTCCTCTCATCCCGACTCAGTCTCATCATCGTGGCGGCCACCATAGGTCGTGACCAGGGGTTCATAACGGAAGGCTTCAAAGACGCAATCATTCTTCTTGCGGTAATGACCTGTTTGCTGGGTCCGAGCCTCTTTAAACAGTTTCACAGACCCGAGGAAGAGCAGAAGGATAAGGGGCCGCACATCGAGAAAAGGAAAATGCCGGCGGGTTGGATGCGGTAAGCCGCTTTCAGACGGACGTCTGATAATAAGGGTCCCAGAAAAAAATAATTCCACATTCTTGCTTGTCTTTTGGCCCGTCTACTGCGTTACATCCAACGGCACGTATCTCGATATGCGCCGCTGGATGTGCCTTGTAGAACGAACCCAAATCCGGCGCAATCTTGTGGAATTATTTCTTACCGTGACCGTAAAGTATTCCCTTATAGCCACTTTTTATGTTTAAACCAGGCCAGCATACCCACAAAAATAGAAATGAAGATCGCCCATAGTGTGGGATAGGCCCAGTGCCACTTGAGTTCCGGCATATAGTCGAAGTTCATTCCATATATTCCGGCTATAAAAGTCAGAGGAATGAAAATGGTGGCCATGATGGTGAGCATTTTCATGATGGCGTTCATGCGATTACTGATGGTCGAGAGGTAGATATCCAGCAGGCCCGCCATGAGGTCACGAAATGATTCGATGGTGTCGATGATCTGAATCGTGTGATCGTAGACATCGCTGATGAAAACGTCAACCGACTTGTCGATCAGGGGGGACTCTTCCTTAACGATCCTGTTCAGCATTTCGCGAATCGGCCAGACTTGTTTCCGGAAGAAAATGACGTCTCTTTTCATGGCGTAGAGGTGCTGCAGGCTGTTCGGCGTGGGATCTGATAGGAGTTCGGCTTCCAGAGCTTCAATTTTTTCTCCGAATGCTTCGAGGACGAGGAAGTAATGATCGACCACCGAATCGATCAGGGCATAGGCCAGATAACCACAGCCGGCCTTGCGGATGCGTCCCTTTCCTTTCTCTATCCGCTCCCGCACGGGAGCCATTACGTCTCCCGGAACCTCCTGAAAAGAGATCAGAAAATTCGACCCCAGTATAAGGCTGACCTGCTCGGATTCGATTTGGTCCGTGCCGTCTCTGTAAGACAGCATTTTAAAGACAATGTAGATGTAGTCGTCGAAGTCTTCGGCCTTGGGACGCTGTCCGAGATTGACGATGTCTTCCTGGGTCAGCGGATGAATGCCGAACTGCCGGCCGATGGACTCGATCAACGCAATGTCGTGCAAGCCATCGATATTGATCCAGGTGACCGACGGCGAATCTTTGAGAGGCAAGGCTTCTTCTATGGACTCGATTTCCTTTTTTAAATAGTGATCCTGATCGTAAGCGATAAGGGTAATGCGGCTTTTTGCGCTCTTTTTCTCAGGTGCGGGGACAAGCGTTCCGGGAGACGTGCCCGGAGCATGGGCCGGTTTTTTGATAAAGCGGGTCAGTGTCCGCTTTGCCTGGCCGACTCCCCGGGCCACCCGTTTGATCGGACTTTTCTTTGCCGGATTTCTCGTCTGGTCCATGTTTGAGATGCCAGTCTAAATAGGCGGTAAAGTCAACCGTTGCAGTGAGTGGATCTCCAGTCTCATTGACGGTGGAAATTCACTCATGTTTGAGATTCCAGTCTAAATAGGCGGTAAAGTCAATCGTCGCAGTGAGTGGATCTCCATTCTCATTGACGGTGGAAATTCACTCATGGGGCACTATACAACTGAGGATAGACACGCGATCAGGTGCTCCGCTTTCAGCAAAACGGGATGGCATTGCTGAAAAAACATGGCGGTGGTATTTTCACCTCAATCCGGGCCGGCCGAAAGGAAGCAAAAGGTCCAAGCCCAAAGACCTTGGGTATGGATTTATTTCGAAGCAATGCCAAATACCTTATTATGGTTCCTCAATGTTGTCAAACATAGACACCTGCGGGTGTCTTGTCGACGGCAGTCAGGGTGAATGCCTGCAGAGGTCAGGTGCAACATGAAAAATAGAGACCTTCCGGTAGTAAGGCGATCGCTTTTCTGGTGGGTGTTTGCCGGTGATTTGCGGCTTCAGATCCTGATGATTGTCGTTATTCTGGTAACGGTCTTCGTCAGGGTTGTTCCGCTGGAGATGCAAAAGAGAATTATCAACGAAACCATCAAGATGCATCAGGTCAAGCTGTTGTTCGTCTATTGCGGCGTTTACCTTCTGGCGGTTGTGACCTCCGGCGGGCTCAAGTATCTGATCAATGTGCTCCAGACCAATATCGGACAGCAGGCCACGATGGAGATGCGCCGCGATCTCTACGATCACATTCTCAGACTTCCGCTGAACTTCTTCAAGAAAACCCAGCCGGGCATAGTGGTGGCCTCTCTGACCAACGAGGTCGCTTCCGCCGGGGACTTCATCGGCCAGGCGATAGCGGTTCCGGTCACCAACATCCTGACCGTTCTGGCGCTTTCACTTTACCTGCTGTGGCTCAACCCATTGCTGGCTGCAGCTTCTTTAATCATTTATCCGGTAGTCCTGCTCGTGCTGCCCCGTTTGCAGAAAAAGGCCAATGCCGCCAATAAACAACGGATCGACAAATCGCGGGATCTTTCCAACAAAATCGTGGAAACCATCAACGGAATGCAGGAAATTCACGCCCACGGCGCCCACCACGTCGAGGCTCTGAAGTTCAGCCAGACCGTCAAAGACCTGCAAAAGATCCGCGTGCTCTGGAACCTTTACCGGTTTGGCATAAAAGCCAGTACGAACTTCTTCAACAGCCTGAGTCCTGTTTTCATTTTTATCCTCGGCGGCTATTTGGCCCTTCATGGCCGTCTCGACCTCGGGGCGATGGTGGCTTTCCTGTCGGCTCAGGAAAAACTCTTTACACCATGGAAGGAAATGATCGACTTTTATCAGGATTACCAGGACGCATCGGTCAGCTATTATCGGACTTTGGGTTATTTCGATGCGCTTCCCGAACATCGTTTTGATCCCGAAAACCGGGGGCCGTATAGGCTGGGCAATCGTATCGAGGTCGACGGACTCTCCTGCGTGACCGATGACGGCATCCGGTTGCTGGATCACATCAATGTGGTCGTGCAGGCGGGCGAAAGCCTGGCCCTGGTTGGACATTCCGGCAGCGGTAAAAGCACTTTGGTCAGCTGTATCGACCAGCTAACCAGGTACACCGGGGGAAGCATCCGTATAGGCGAGCATGAGGTTGCAGAGTTGACCAAAAAAGATGTGGCCCACAACGTGGGTTTCGTCTCCCAAAGCCCGTACATTTTCAACGGTACGCTCCAGGAAAACCTGCTCTATGCCTGCCGGGCCGAAAACAGCCCGGAAGCTGCTGCGACCGCACCGGAGATGCCCGGCCTCGATGACATGATCGAGATCATTCAGCAGACCGGAATATTTACCGATGTGCTGCGATTCGGTCTGAATACCATATTGGATTTGAAAACGCAGGGCCATCTGTTTCCCGTCTTCCTGAGAGTCCGGAAAAAATTCCAGCGTCTGAATGCGGCCGAATTCGGCGATGTCGTCGAATTTTTCGCCAAGGGCCGCTACCTCCACTATTCCAGCATCGCCCAAAACCTGACGTTTGGTTTTGCCCAGCAGGAGGCTTTCAGAGAGGAAAATCTGGCTACGAACGACTATTTCAAAAAGTTTTTAAAGGATAGCGATCTGTGGCGTCCGCTGCTGGATCTCGGCGCAGAGATCTGCCGCCGAGCGGTGGACATCTTCGGCAGAATTTTACCGGACGAATTTTTTCTGGTGTCGGCGCCCTTCGAACGGC
>JARROL010000280.1:0-4046 GCA_037383965.1 Desulfobacterales bacterium
AAAAGAATGCGCGTCGCGTAGTAGGCGCGCTGGGCGGAACGGCAGATGACGAAGATTTCGCGGTCACGGGGGAGCTCGTCGAGGCGCGAACGCAGTTGACCCATAGGGATGTTGACCGCGCCCGGCACGCTCTCCACGGTCAGTTCCACCGGCTCGCGAACGTCCAGGAGGAAGGCACCGTCTAGAGAATCCCAATGACTGACCGGCATGTCTCCCCGCAGGACGTTTGCGGCGACCATACCGGCAAAGTTGACCGCATCCTTCGCACTGCCGAACTGGGGCGCGTAGCAAAGTTCCGATTCTTCGAGGTCGTAGATTGTCGCACCCATCTGGATGGCCATGGCCAAGGCGCTGATTCGTTTGTCCACCGCCGGACCGTCCTGGCCCAGCGCCTGCGCGCCGAGGACTTTTCCGTCAGATTTCCGGAAAATGACCTTCAAACCAAGCATCTTGGCGTCCGGATAATATCCTGCGTGCGAATTCGGGAACACGTAAATCTTTTCGTAGTCCGTGTCGCCAAGTTTATTGAGCGTTTTCTCGTTAATGCCGGTCCAGGCGGCGGCGCCCCCGAACAGTCCGATAATCGAAGTGCCCTGGGTGCCCCGGTAACGGGAATCGCGTCCGGTGATCACATCAGCCGCGATGCGGCCCTGGCGGTTCGCCGGTCCGGCCAGCGCAATCAGGCTCCACTGACCGGTCACGAAGTCCTTGACTTCAATGGCATCGCCGACGGCAAAGATGTCCGGATTGCTCGTACGCATGTGGTCGTCCACGCGAATGCCGCCGCGGTCGCCGATATTGAGCCCGGCAGTCTTGGCCAGCGTGGTGTCCGGACGCACGCCGATGGCGAGAATCACGATGTCCGCCGGATAGGTTTTGCCGGAACTCGTCTGGACCTCGATCGCGTCGCCTTCCAACTGCTTGAATCCAACCACGCCGTCGTTGGCAACCACATGTACGTCATGCCTTTTTATATGGCTCTGAACGAGGACAGCGATCTCCGGGTCCAGGGGGGACAGGACATGATCGGGCTTCTGGATGAGGGTCACGTCGAACCCAATGTGAATCAGGTTCTCCGCCGTCTCGAGACCGATGAACCCGCCGCCAACCACCACTGCCCGCCGTACGGGCTTGACCATCTGAATTCCCGAGTATTTATACATCCCCGTCAGAAAAGTCGTACCGCCTTCCACCCACTCCCGAATCGACCGAGCGTCCGGCACGGTCCGCACATGGAAGATCCCCGGCAGATCAATTCCGGGCAGGGGTGGACGGACCGAGGCCGCTCCGGGCGACAGCACCAGCTTGTCGTAGGACTCGGTCGTTACCTCGCCGGTCTTAACATTGCGAAGATCCACGGTTTTGTTCTTCGCCGAAATGGAGATCGCCTCGCAGTTGGTCCGCACATCAACTCCAAACATGATGCGGAACATCTGTTCCGACCCTACCAAAAGGCTCGACTCCTTTTCAATCACGCCCCCGACATGGTAGGGAAGCCCGCAGTTTGCGTACGAAACATACGGACCGCGCTCCACCATAAGGATTTCTGCTTTTTCATCCAATCTGCGAAGACGCGCCGCACACGACGCACCCCCGGCCACTCCGCCAACGATGACAACTTTCATAAGAGTCTCTCCCTTTTTATTTTCAAAAGACCGCGATTCACGGCCTTTCCCCTCTGCCGTTATAAATTCTTGCCTTTTCGATGGTCTCAATACCCGTCGAGCTCGAGATGATGTCGAACCTGATCTCTGGCTGTTTGATTGAAATCTCCAAAACCAGGAGCAGGTTGAGGTATTCGTCTGAGCGCATATGAACTTCCAAATCTTGCTGGGTATTCCAAACTTCTTCGAGCATAAGGACGTTGTTTTCCTGTAGATCTTCGTAAATGCGGCTACTGATACAGCCGGGATCGAAACTGCATTTCTCAGCGATCGATCTGAGGATTTTCAATGCCTCATCACGCTTTTGGGGTGGTATCGTCATCCTCATGCTTGCTTTAATCATGTGCCTTTCCTTTTCGTGACCCTGCCGGCAGGTCGCATGTGTTTCTTATGGATACAAAAATCCTCCGTGTCCTTCTCGAGAATATTGATGGCTGTTTTCAGCGCCACGTAAAAAAGAATGCCAAATACATGCCAAAGAAAAATCGGAGGAGGATTATATTGTCAAGATACTGTTATTAAATGGGTTTTGATGAAAAAGAAGTGTGAGAGGCAAAACATAAGAGGCGAGATTGTGTGCCAATATATCGGCAAAAGACATTATATAGGCACTTCCTTGTTGGAACGCTTGATACCTAATTTCTTCATTTTCGCCTGGAGGGTGGTTCTTTTTAGACCAAGAACCTCGGCAGCGCCGCCCTGTCCAGCGATGCGCCAGCCGGTCTTCTCCAGCACGGCCACAATATGTCTGCGTTCAATATTTTCGAGGGTATCAGTAGTGTCTGTTTCTGGATATGTATGCTTAGGCACCTGAACGTCCAGGATTTTACCCTTGTGCAAGATCATGGCGTGTTCGATCACATTCCTTAGTTCCCTTACATTTCCCGGCCAGGAATAGGATTGCAGGGATTCCATGGTCTTCTTCGGAATGCTTTCGATCTCTTTTCCCATCGTCTTCTGAAATTCCTTGACAAACGTCCGGACCAGAAGAGGAATATCCTCCTGGCGTTCTCGCAGGGGCGGTAGGACAATGGGAAATACATTCAGCCGGTAATACAGGTCCTTTCTGAATTTGCCGTCCTTCACTTCCTGCTCAATGTCCCGATTGGTGGCGGCAATGATGCGGACATTGACGTTCAGAGGCTTTGTCGAACCTAACCGCTCAAAATTGCCTTCCTCGAGAACCCGAAGCAATTTGCTCTGAAGCTCGAGAGGAAGTTCGCCAATTTCATCGAGAAAGAGCGTAGACCCGTCAGCAGTTTCAAACCGACCGAGCATCTTGGTCATTGCACCCGTGTAAGCACCTTTCTCGCGGCCGAACAACTCGCTTTCGATCAGCGTCGGCGGAAGCGAAGCGCAGTTGACCGTTACCAACAAGCGGTCTTTCCGCAAACTCATGCTGTGGATGGCCCTGGCCAGCAGTTCTTTTCCTGTTCCGGTTTCACCAAGGAGGAGAACCGTAGAGTCTAACCCGGCGACCTGCTTCGCCTGGGCCAGAACCTTTTTCATCGCAACGTGTTGTCCCACAATATCCGTATGCTCAATCAGGAGTTTGACTTCCTCCTTCAGGTAAATATTCTCATTCTCGAGCCGTTGCTTCAGCTCTTCAATCTCGCGGAGGTGCTCCAGGCGTTGATCCTCAAATAGTTTGCGCTCAAGCGCGTTGGCAAAGATCTGTGCGATTATTTTAAACTGTTGCACGACCGTCTCGGTCCACTCTCTCTCCTTCCGCGTGACAGCGAAAGTCAACAAGCCAAATACTGGTCCTCCTCCAACTGTTAACGGAACTAACACGTTGGACTTGGTTCCATACAAGCGGTAATTCTCAAGATCGAGTTCTGCCTCTGGCGGGAGGTCGGTCAATTTCGAAATGGTGACCGTCTCCCCGCCCAGAACCTTCTCCTCCGACCAGGGGAAGAAAGTCTTTGCATTCATCAGCTCAGGAGGTTTAGGGATTTCAGGAGGTTGGTACAAATGTGTCAGCTTCAATATACTTGGCTCTCCCTCAATGACTTGCCAAATTGTGGAGCGATCAAGATCGAGCAACTCGCAGACGCGGCGCTGAACGGCTTCAATTTCGCTGTCGATCCGGTTGGCAGGGAGATTGACAAATAATGTCAATATTTCGGCCAGCGCCATTTCGAATCTCAACGGCTTGTCAAGTTTTGTATACGATTTGATTTCTAATGGGGCCATATGGTCTTTTTATATCTTTGAGATGAAGAGAAATCGAGGCTGGGTCGACAACCGCCTCTTGACCGCAACCGCGCAAGGATACTGGAGGCTGAGTACACCAAGCCGCTTGTACAGTCACGATGATCATCAACAATATTTTATACCACAGCGAACAAGCGTTGTTCAACCCGATTCAAAGATTTTTCT
>JARROL010000281.1:0-4043 GCA_037383965.1 Desulfobacterales bacterium
AAAGACGTTGAATTTTTCAAGGAACTTCTCACCAGACGACTCGATGAGTTGCTCAATCAGGCCGACAATACCGTTTCTGGAATGACGTCACCCAAAGAAAATTTCCCGGATCCCACTGACCGGGCCTCGCTCGAGGCCGATCGGAATTTCATGCTGCGCATCCGGGACCGTGAACACAAGCTCATCAAGAAAATCAAGAAAGCCTTGGATCGCATTGAAAACGGTACTTTCGGAATCTGTGAATCCTGTGGTGAGGAAATTTCGATTAAACGCTTGAAAGCCAGGCCGGTTACCTCGCAATGCATTGAATGCAAATCCAAAGAAGAGGCTTTGGAGAAAGCGCTTGGATTGTAGAAAACAACGGGGAATCGATCTACACGTTCATTCCACAGCTTCAGATGGTACTCTCACGCCGGCTCAAATCCTCGAACTCGCTCAGGCACAGCACCTTAGGGCCATTGCCATAACCGATCACGACACGATCGACGGCTCAAAAGAAGCGTTGCAGATCGGCATTCCGCCTTCCATTCATTTTTTAACCGGGGTCGAACTCAGTGCAGCGCCCCCTCCCTTCCTTCGTCGTTCCGGAAGTTTTCATATCCTGGGGTACGGCCTTCGTTTGGATGACGACGAATTGAATCAGACGCTTCTGGTTTTACAACACGCCAGGGAGAACCGAAATCCCGCTATCATCGAAAGGCTCGGCCGGCTCGGTTTTGACATGACCCTGGCCGAAGTCGTCGAGATGGTCGGTGAGAGCCAGATCGGCCGACCTCACATTGCCCGGCTCATGCTGAAAAAAGGGTATGTGCACTCTATTGACGAAGCCTTTGACCGTTATTTGGGCACCGCCAAACCGGCATACGTCGACAAATATCGAATTTCCTGCCAGCGCGCGCTCGACATTATACGCGGCGCCGGTGGAATTCCGATATTGGCCCATCCCTATCTTCTGAGCCTCAGCGAAGCCGCTGAACTGGAAAAATTAGTCGTTTCGCTGAAAAAAGTTGGCCTCGAGGGAATCGAGGCCTTGTATCCTGAGCATCCGCCGCAAGCGACTGCGTTTTATAAAGAACTGGCCGACCGGCATCATCTGCTCATAACCGGCGGCACTGATTTTCACGGCAGCTTGAAAACTGAAATTCAGCTTGGCATCGGTACCGGCGATTTTCATGTCCCTTTCGAGCTCTATGAACGGCTTAACGAACGGCTGGCGCGACATGCCGCTCGCGCCTGACCTCGTTTCCGTTCATAAATGGCCCTTTTCCGCAATTTCGGCGTCAATTGGCGTAATCACTTGTGCGGCATACAGAAGTATGCCTCCGCGCAATTCCGCCGATTTCCTTGAGTTTGCGAAAAATTGCACATAATCACTCCGGTCTTCAACTTATATGGGGGCTAAGATTCATTCATTTCTACAAAAATTAGGCTACCATTTTACCGACGAGGCGCTAATTTCAGAGGCTTTCCGCCACAGTTCCTATGTCAACGAACAGGCTGAAAGCGGTTTAAGGGACAATGAACGGCTGGAATTTCTTGGAGATGCCGTTTTGAACCTCGTCGTGGGACATCTTCTAATGCAGCGCTATCCGGAAATGAAGGAGGGCGATCTCTCCAGGACAAGGGCCAACCTTGTCAATGAATCGCAGTTGGCCGAAATTGCCCGAACGATCGATCTCGGATCCCAAATCATGCTCGGCAAGGGTGAATTGCTGAGCAACGGATGCGAGAAGAATTCCATTCTGGCCGATACCTTCGAGGCCGTGGTCGCGGCCGTTTTCCTGGACGGTGGTTTCGACGCCGCAAATCGGATTATTGAAATCCACCTGGGCCCTTTGATCGGCGAAATTCACGCCCTCAGCTCCAGCCAGGACTTCAAGAGCCAATTGCAGGAACTGGTTCAGGTCAATCAGCAACAGATGCCGGACTATTCAGTTATCGCTGAAAACGGCCCGGACCACGACAAGACCTTCTGTGTTCGTCTGTTGGTATTGGACCTGATAACCGAAGGCCGTGGAAAGAGCAAGAAACAGGCCGAGCAGGATGCCGCCAAAAGTGCATTAGACATCCTGCGCAATGGTCGGTCATAAGAAAACTCGATCCTCGGCTGGGCACTGCCGGAAATCAACCAAAATTGTATTGAGGGCAAAAGGGGTTTTCTAAAGCGCCCGATCGGCACAAAGCGATGCAACCGAGTCCCAAACCCCTCATCGTTCCCGTATTTCTGCCCCATGCCGGGTGCCCGCACCGCTGTATTTTCTGCAACCAAAATGCGATTACCCGCGTACCGTCCGGTCTGCCCTCAGAGTCTGAATTGGAATCTGCGATCGGCCAATTTCTAAGCTATACTCTCAAAAGGCATTCCACCATCCAAATCGCTTTTTTTGGTGGGAATTTCCTGGGACTGGACATTGCCGTCGTGGAGGCCTTTTTAAGGCTGGCGCAACGATTCGTGCAAGACGGCCGTGTCGACAGTATCCGCTTCTCGTCGCGACCGGATACGATCGACCGGAAACGGTTGGATGTTCTCGCAGGTTACTCCGTTCGAACCGTCGAGTTGGGTGTTCAGTCGATGGTTGACGATGTATTGTACCAATCACGGCGGGGACACACGGCCGCTCAAACCGTTGCGGCGGTGAAGCTGCTCAAGGCCGCGGGGTATGCGGTCGGCCTGCAGATGATGGTCGGTTTGCCCGGCGATACCGGCGACCGCGCCTTGGAAACCGCGCACCGGCTGGTCGACCTGCAACCCGATTTCGTCAGGATCTACCCTACGGTCGTATTGAAGGGAAGCCGTCTGGCCGAATGGCACCGTGGCGGTCGCTTCACGCCGTTGTCCCTCGAAAGTGCGGTCGAACTGGTGAAAGCTGTATATGTTATTTTTTACCGACACGACATACCGGTGGTGCGCATGGGGCTTCAGGCGGCGGGCGATATGACGGAAAGCGACGTGGTTTTGGCTGGTCCTTACCACCCGGCCTTCGGCCACCTGGTTCACGCGGCGTTGTTCCTGGAAATGGCCAGACGCCTTCTTTCTCACCGGGAGGATCGGGCGGCGACGGTCACCTTGAAGGCGCATCCGCGCAGCATTTCAAAGATGAAGGGATTGAAACTGAGCAATATCGAGGCCTTGCGCCGACAGTTCAATCTTCGGACTCTGACAATCGAACCGGACCCGAAGCTGCCCATAGATGGCTTGTGGCTCCACGACGCTCAAACGGGTGTCACTTACCGTCACATAGCGGAACGGCGACCGCTTTGACATTCGGATGCACCCCGCAAAGGGTCCGAAAATACCGCATTTCATGATCCATTTTTCACGCTCGTCCGCATTTTTTTCAATCCGCGGAAAGGATGAGAGATAAACATGAGCAAGGGAGACATGCGTCTGCGTTTGATTCTTTTGATCCTGTCCCTACTGACGGTTATATCGGCCACTGTCGGCGGATATCTCTACTACTCTGCGGTCAACACCGCCGCCTTGAAGGAAGCCGAAAGACAGGCAAGAGTGCGTCTCGAGATACTGACCAAGAGCATCTCTTCATCTCTTCTGGAAAATACGAAGTCGGTCCGGGCACTGGCGGGTATGGATGTGTTCTCGGAAACTTTGTCTGATCCTGGTAAGTCGCACATCGAAAGAACCAATTCAACTCTGGATCATTTCAAAAAAACACTCGAAACGGATGTATGCTACTTAATGGATGCACAAGGGACCACGATCGCTTCGAGCAACCGCCATGATGCGGACAGCTTCGTGGGTAAAAATTTTTCCTTCCGACCCTATTTCAAGAAAGCCATCCACGGTTGGCCGACCGCCTACCTGGCCCTGGGCATCACCTCCGGAAAGCGTGGGGTTTACAACAGCCATCCGGTTTATGATCACCGGAGCACAGATCCGGTCGGGATTCTGGTTATCAAGTCATCGGTCGATGTCATCGAAAACCGGTTGGGCCTGACCAGCGAGGACATCGTACTGGTGACCGATCCCCGGGGGGTGATCTTCATTTCGAATCGGGGCGAGTGGCTCTTTCAACTCGCGTGGA
>JARROL010000281.1:4097-6450 GCA_037383965.1 Desulfobacterales bacterium
TTGGCACCGGCCCCTGGAAATGGATCGGACTCGAATTGAACCGGAAAAACCGGGATGTGATGCTGGCCGGCGAGCGGTACCTGATCAATCAGGTCGAGTTCGACGAATTCCCGGGCTGGAAAGTGGTTTTGCTGCGCAGCTACAGGGCCATATCCAAGTCGGTATCCGCGCCACTAATCCGCATTACTGGCCCGGTTGTACTCTCGCTCTGTCTTTTGATCGGCGCGTCGGTTTTTGTCCTGTATCGCAAGGCCAGCCAGGAGATATCCCATCGACGCGTTGTGGAAAAAGCACTCCGCGCGAGCGAGGAAAGATACCGGTCCCTCTACAATCGCACCCCCGCCATGCTGCACTCCATCGACATCGACGGTCGTCTGATCAGCGTTAGTGACTACTGGGCCGAAGTATTGGGTTACGACAGGGCGGAGGTTACCGGCAAGAAGTTGACCGACTTCATGACCGAAGATTCCCGGCGATATGCCGAGGAGAGGGTCTTCCCTGAATTTTTCAGGACCGGCAACTGCAAGGAAGTCCCCTACCGGTTTGTCAAGAAAAACGGCCAGGAGATCGACATTCTGCTTTCGGCCATTGTCGATCTGAACGCGGAAGGGAAAATGACGCGGACGCTGGCCGTGTCGATCGATGTCACCGAGCGCAAGAAGGCTGAGGAAGCTCTGGAGAAGGCCAAGGAGGAATTGAGCCGCTACTCCAAGGATCTCGAGCGTCAAGTGCAACTCAGGACCAAGGAAATCAGCGGCATCCTCAAATACACACCGGCGGTCGTATACTTCAAGGACAGCAAAGGATGTTATCTTCTCGTCAACTTGCGCTTCGAGGAGCTCTTCGGTGTTAAGAACGAAGATGTTCGCGGACGCACGGACGAAGAGGTCTTGCCAGCCAAGGTGGCCGCCCAGTTTCGTCAACATGATTTCGACGTGCTGACGGAAAGGCGCTCACAACAGGTCGAAGAGCGGATTCCTCACGCAGATGGCATTCACACGTATCTGTCGGTCAAGTTTGCGGTGTACGACGAGTCGGGCCACCCCCGCGGTATGTGCAGCATTGCCACCGATATAACTGTGGCCAAAAAAGCCCAGGACCAACTCCGCCGTCTTTCGGGAAGCATTATGGCCAATCAGGAAAAAGAACGCGGGGCCATTGCCAGGGAGCTTCACGATGAACTCGGCCAGGTATTGACCGCCCTGCGCATGGATGCCGTCTGGATCCAGGAACACCTGAAAGGCCGCGATGGCAGGGCTTCCGAGCGGGCATTGACAATGTGCCGCTTGATCGATAAAACCATAGCAGACGTGCGCAATTTGGCCTTCCGCCTGCGGCCCGGCATTTTGGACGACCTGGGTCTGGTGGATGCACTGGAACTGTTCACCACCGATTTCGAAAAGCGTACCGATATCACCTGCGCGTTTGAGCACGGCAGCATCCCAGTCACCAGCGAAACCGTGTCGACCGCCGCTTACCGGATTGCACAGGAAGCCTTGACCAACGTGGCCCGTCATGCCGCAGCCGGCCATGTCGAGGTGCGACTTGGCCTGAATGACGGATTTTTAACCCTGGCGGTACAGGATGACGGCCGAGGGTTCAATACAGACGCTTTAGGGGAGAACGAGGGGCTGGGCCTGGCCGGCATGCACGAAAGGGCCAATCTGGCTGGAGGACATTTAGAAATCGTATCCGCACCGGGCAAAGGCACGCGGGTCTCTTTCGAGGTGCCACAGGCCGGCAGCAAAATCATCTGATGGCTGCTATTGCATGATAAAAGTCCTTTTAGCAGATGATCACAGCATCGTTCGCGCCGGCCTGCGCCGGTTGATCGAAGAGAGCGGCGACATGGAGGTGATTGCCGAGGCGGCGGACGGACGTGAAGCCCTGCGGTCGGTGGAGACAGAAATGCCCGACGTGGCCGTGGTGGATATTTCCATGCCCGGCCTGGACGGTCTCGAAGTCATCAGCCGACTCAATGCGCTGCATCCAAAGCTGCCGGTCCTGGTGTTGACCATGCATGAGGAAGGGCAGTACGTGGTACGGGCGATCGAGGCCGGGGCAATGGGATACATCACCAAGCAGTCCGCCCCCGAACAACTGGTCAACGCCATCCGCAAGGTTCTCTGCGGCAGCCGCTATCTCACCGACGAGGCGGCCGAAGCTCTCGCTCTCAGAATCGCCAAGGGCAAGCAGGGGCAGACCGCCCTGGATGCCCTCTCCATGCGCGAACTGCAGGTGCTGCGACGCTAGGCCATGGGGAATACCAACCGAGAGATTGCCTCGATGTACGGGATCAGCATCAAAACCGTCGACACCTACCGCTCTCGCATGTTGAAGAAACTCGATTTGC
>JARROL010000282.1:0-4550 GCA_037383965.1 Desulfobacterales bacterium
GCAGGTTCGCCGTTTTCCGCAGGTGCGGCGAATCGTTTTGCCACGGGAGTTGTCGATTGACGAAATAAAAGTCATAGCCGGTGCTTGCCCTGACGGCCTCACCGTGGAGGTCTTCGTGCACGGTGCGCTTTGCTACGGCGTGTCCGGCAGGTGTTATTGGAGTTCGTTTCTCGGCGGTAAAAGCGGTCTCAGGGGAAGATGCGTCCAGCCCTGTCGACGGCAATACATCCAGACGCGGCAATCCCGGCGCTATTTTTCCTGCCGGGACCTGTCCCTGGACGTCCTTGCCAACGTGCTGCGCGCCGTGCCCCAAGTTCGCGCCTGGAAAATCGAGGGGCGCAAAAAGGGGCCGCATTATGTCTACTACACGGTTCAGGCCTACCGGATGCTGCGGGACATCGAATCGGAGCCGGAAAATCGTGCGGCCGTCAAGAGAACCGCGATGGCGCTGCTGGAACAGGCCCTGGGTCGGCCGACGACTCATTACAATTTTCTGCCCCAGAGACCCCAGAAAGCGATTGACATCAGGACGCAGACCGCGTCGGGGATGTTTGTTGGCAAGGTGCAGGGATCGGCGAACCGGCCGTATCTCGTCCCCCGAATCGATTTGCTCAGGGGCGACGTTTTGCGTCTGGGTTATGAAGACGAGCGCTGGCATGCGATCCAGCAGATCGGCAAGGGGATCCCGAGAAAGGCGCTGGCATGCGATCCAGCAGATCGGCAAGGGGGTCCCGAGAAAGGGTCGCTTCACCTTCAGCCTGCCTGCCGATCGCCGGCCGGGCAGGGGGGCACCGGTCTTCCTGACCGATCGGCGCGAGAAGGCGTTGCAGGACATGCTGACGAATCTCGACCAGCAGTCGGTGTTGCCGGAAGAGACCGAGGCGGTTCCGTCTCCATTCAAGGTGCGGCTGCCGCGACCCGCGAAGCAGAAGCCGAAGGTTCTGGAAATAACGGTCCACCGCAGCCCCGGCAACCGAACCGCCAAAGGTTCCGACGGTCTGTGGCTATCGACCGAAGCGGTTGGCAAAACCCCTCGCCATCAGGTTTCGCGGCTCTGGTGGTGGCTTCCACCGGTCGTCTGGCCCGATTCGGAGAGTGAGTTGACGGCTGCGATTGCATTGGCCGTGCACAAGGGCGCCCGGCAGTTCGTTCTCAACGTGCCTTGGCAGATCGCGTGTTTCGATTTGCAAAGAGGCTTGAATCTCTGGGCCGGTCCCTTCTGCAACCTGACCAATCCACTGTCACTTGCGGTGGCTGCGGATATGGGATTTGCCGGCGCGTTCGTCAGTCCGGAACTGGGCCGGGACGAATACCTGGCGTTGCCGGCGGCGAGTCCCCTGCCGCTGGGGATTGTCGTCTCCGGCAACTGGCCCCTTTGCATTTCGCGTACTATTGCCGCCGAGATTAAAGAGGATAAACCGTTTTCAAGTCCGCGAGGCGAACAGTCCTGGGTCCACCGCCATGGCGCGGATTACTGGATGTACCCCAACTGGCAGCTGGATTTGAGGGAAAAGACGACAGAGTTGAAAAAAGCCGGCTACCGGATGCTGGCGCACCTCGTCGAACCGCTGCCGCCGGGGGTGAAACTGAAGCCGAGGCCCGGGGTGTGGAACTGGGATGTCGGTTTAAAATAGGTCAAGGGTTCGAGGGTTCAAGGAGGGACCTCAATCCTTTAACCATGAACGGGGAACGGATTAACCTTTGAACCCTAAACCCTGAACCTGGAATCGATTCGTTCACGCTTGGCTTATTGGCGGCTCAGCGCTTGCGTCGCAAGCGCTCCATGGCCAAGCGCAAGCTGGTTTGCATCCGCTTGATCGCCTGAGCCAGCAGACCGATTTCGTCTTTAGACGGAATATTGATCTGCATGTTCAAATCGCCAAGGCTCATGCGTTCAGCGACTTCGGTCAGTTTTTTGATCGGCGTCACGATGGCGCGCGCCGAGATCCACGCGATGAAAGACACGACCAAAATCGTGACGGCCAGCAGAATCACGGCGAGCCGCTGAACGTGTTTGAGGGAATCGAACACCTCGGCATCTTCCTGCTGCAGGGCAATTGCCCAGCCCCGCGCGATCTCTTTGACGTGACCGTAGCTGGGATTTCCTTTTTCGTTGGTAAAATTGGCGGTCAGCGACGTCCACTTGCTCTTGCGTAAGGCCGCAATCAGCGGATGGTCGTTAAGGCTCTTTTGCTCCTCTACATAGGCCTGGACCTGATGGGCCACCACCTTGCCTTTTTCATCGACCAGGAAGGCATAGCCGGTCTTACCCCTCTTCCATGTGGCAATATACTTCGACAGGTCATCGACCGTCATTGCGGCGGCCAAGACGCCGACCAACTGGTCACCGGATTCGATGGGGACGGCGAGAATAAGGGCCGGTTTTTTCGATGTTTTTCCGATCAGGGTCTGCCAGCTCAATTGCTTGCCCTGAATGATGTCCTTGTAGTACTGGCGGTCGGAGTAGTCTTTCAGCGGAACGTCGTCGCTGCGGGCCACATTGCGGCCGTCGAGCCCGACGGTGAAGACCAGGTACATGTACGGGTAGTTCTTCTGGATTTCCCGCAAAACCTGCTCTTGGCTCGTGCGGTCCATGGACTTGATGGCCGGCAGATCGACGGCGGATTTCAGGACCAGTGCATTGTTGTCGATCCAGCCATCGACCTGTGTTCCGAGAGCGGTGGCCGTCAGGGTGAAAAACTGCTCGGTTTCGGCGCGGGTCCGGTTGATGGCCTCTCTGTAAGTGACGGCCCAGAAAATGATGAACGGCAGCAAGCTGATGATCAGCATGACGGTGACGATCTTTGGAAACAGGCCGAAACGAACTTTGCTTCTGGCTGCACCGGGGGTGAGGTCCGATTCGGTCGATTCAGCTTTGGGGTTCTCCTCGGCGGGAGCCGCTTGAACTGCCGCCGGTCGGTGTCCGTCGCCGTTGCCGGATGCCGGATCAGTCGGCACGATCGGCTGCTGCAGCGATTTCGTCACGGCCGCCGTTTGCGCAACGGCATTCTTTGGCGGTTTGTATGGTTGCTCCTGTTGCTTGGTGACAATAATAATGTTGTCACAGGCCCGGCACTTCAACCGGGCCCTTTCTCCCTTCATGCGATTTTCGTCGATCCGGTAAATTTTTTCGCATTCATCGCAGGTGATCTGCATCATGTTCGTAACTCCTAGTTGCAACAATAAATGGGACACTCAATAGTGACATCAACCATTCGTGTATGGGCACGCGTTAGCGCTGACGCATAAGCCTCGATACCGATCGACCGGTCATCGGACCGGTTGTTTCATCAATTCCAGCATGGCCTTTTTAAACTGCATGCGACCTTCTTCATCCGGGATTTCCAACGCCAGCGCAGCGATCAATTCGGCGGCCTGGCTTTGGGGGATTGGGCCGGATGACAGCTTCATGTCGGACAAGGCATCTTCAACCAGTATTTGGGCCATTGGACCGACGGCGCGGGAGAGATTGAGATTCAAGGCCTCCAGAAATCCGCCATCTCGGCGAGGGATATCTTTTCGAATCGGTTCGACCAGATTGACCGCCGCCAACCTTGCGAGGGCAGTCATCAGTGTATCGCGGGGCATGCCCAGTTCGCGACCGATCTGTCCCAACTCTTTGGACTCGTCGATGGCTATGAGCAGACGGAGCATGGCGGCATCCAGGCTGACTTCCTTGCCGTTCAGTCGGGTGATCTTGCGATAGCGGTTATTCAATTGATGCTGTGGTGACATGCCCATCGGATTCGCCTTGCCTTTCGACCCGGCTGTGCACGAGCCGAAAAAAATAAAAATGTTCAACAATTTAAGATACTAATATACCAATAACCGTCTTTTTAGTCAAGTAAAGCGCATCAGCGCCGCATAATGAAGGCAGCATTTAATAAGCTTCGCTAAGCTCGAAAAGGGTGCTTTGCCTGCCTGAAGCACGCTCTGAGCTGCGTGCTAACCGAATGCGACTGCGGCGCACTTCTTCTCGCGCCGAGGCGAGAACTGTCATCTCAGTTACTATATCGGAAGAAGGGCATCGAGACTTGAGCACTAATTTGTGCGCATCAGCGATCTTTTCAAGGCGTTTTTAAGTGTCCACTTCGTAAATGTGGAATTTTTTCGCTGGCCAAGGCCGCACAAGGGTTTGCGGTGAGGCGCAGCTTGGGTACGCCGCAGCCGGTAACCCGCTGCGACCGGCAGCCCAGCGGAAAAGGACCATTTATGGATGGACACTGATATGGTTATGGTTGACGACTGGAATCGGAATAAAATTAGGAAAGGATTTATGGGAAAGGTGGCCGTGAGTTCTACTTTTTTTCGAGCTGTTTTTTCAGCTTTTTTTCCACATCGGCAAAAAGGCTTTTCTTTTTCTCGGCCTGCGCCGCCTTTAGCGATTCGATCTTCTGGGCAAAGCCCTTTTTACTATCCTGGAATTTTCTGATTTCTTCTTCCAGACTGCTTCCTTTTTCTTTACGGGGGATTTCCTCTATCTTCAAGTGATCTTTAATGAACAAGCGGGTGCCGAATGCACCGTGCACCCGTTCGATGATGCCGTCTTC
>JARROL010000283.1:0-4022 GCA_037383965.1 Desulfobacterales bacterium
AGCCGCCCGCTGCCTCGTTCCGGCCGTTTGGTTTCATGTAGCCGCCGCAGAAGCCTTACCGTTTGCGGAGCGCGCGGTCGACGCCTGTTTCATGGGAATGGTGCTCCATGAAACCGCGGGTCCCGATCGGGCGTTGTCGGAAGCCAGACGTGTCGCACGCAATCTGGTGGCCGTTCTGGAGTGGCCGCCGGCGATGCCGACCGATCCACCGCCTCCCGCCCGCCGTTTCGAGCATGACGAAATCGAGCGGATGGGTCGACGGGCCGGTTTTAGAAGTATCTCCTTGCTCCACCTGACCGATATGGTGCTCTATCTGATGTCGGTTTGATTTTCCCGCCATGCGTCAATCAACAGCGGGTTGAATCCGTGGAGCGGCTATGGTATGGCCCTTAAAAAGGCGGTCAACCAGCCGGCACAACCGCCGTCAATCACGCCTTTTCCAATCATAAAACCCCGAGGCAACGCCGTGGTCTCTTACTCTATCCCCGATCCAGACACCCTGCAGCGCGAGATCAAGGCATCTCACCAGCGGTGCCGCGATCTGGACGTGAATCCAGCAGAAACCCGCAATCCAAGGCAAAAAAAGCTCACTCCGGAAGAGTTGACGATTCGCTCGGAGAAAAACCGGGAGTTTCTCGACATCGCCATCGCTCAGATTGAAGAGCTGTACCAGTTTGTGGCTGGTTTGGGTTTTGCCGTCAACATTGCCGAAAGGGAAGGCTACATTCTGCATATCATCGGTGATACGCCCCTCCTGGAGAAGCTGGCGGCCGGCAACTGTTGGCCCGGTTATCGCTGGACGGAAAAAGACGTCGGCACCAGCGTGATCAGTTTGGCGCTGGCCCGGGAAATTCCGGTCCAGATCAACGACGACGAGCACTTTTGTCGGCGGGGTCACGGCCACACCTGTTCGGCCGCGCCGGTTTTCGATCCCGACAACCGACTGCTCGGCGTCATAGCCATGTCCGGTGACGCCAGTCAAGTTCATCCCCATACGCTGGGAATGGTCATTACAGCCGCCAGGGCCATTGAAAATCAGTTGCGGATACAAAAAGCGTCCAAGGAACTGGTGCTGCGCAACAATTACATGCGGGCCATCATCGATTCCATCGACAGCGGCGTCATGGCAATCGACAAGAACGGCATGATCAATCAGATTAACAATCAGGGGCGCCACATTCTTCAATGGGGTATGCCCCTGGAGGGCAAACCGCTGAGCGCCGTTCTCGGCAATCGACTGGACCTGGGGCGGATGATGCGACCGGGATTCGAACTGGTCGACCAAGAGATTTTCATCCACTCCCCCACCCGGGATGTTCACCTGCTGTATACCGCCAAACCGATTTTCGATCAAACCGAACAGATGCAGGGGATCATCATCGTCTTTAACGAAATCCACAGGATCCGCAAGCTTGTCAATGAAATGGCCGGCACTCAGGCGCGGTTTACCTTCGAGGACATCATCGGGGTCAGTTCCACCATTCAGGAAGTCAAAAGGATGGCCATGATCGCCGCCTTGGGGAACTCCACCGTGCTCCTGCTGGGGGAAACCGGTACCGGAAAGGAACTCTTCGCCCAGGCCATTCACAACCACAGTGAGCGACGGGGACACCCGTTCCTGGTCATCAACTGCGGGGCCATTCCCCGCGAACTGCTGGAGAGCGAGCTGTTCGGCTATGCGGACGGCGCCTTCACCGGCGCAAGGAAGGGCGGACGGCCGGGAAAATTCGAACTGGCCAACGGCGGCACCGTTCTGCTCGACGAAATCGGCGACATGCCGGCCGACATGCAGGTGAAAATGCTGCGCGTTCTGCAAACCGGCGAAGTCTACCGCATCGGCGGTCACAATTCGATGTCGGTTGACGTGCGAATCATCGCGGCCACTCATGCAAATTTGCAGAATAAGGTCGATCAGAAAATTTTCAGGGAGGATCTCTTCTACCGCCTCAACGTTTTGCCGATCGTTATACCGCCGCTCCGGTTGCGCGAAGAAGACATCCTTCCCCTGGCCCGCCACATACTCCACCGTTGTGCGCAATCTCTGAACAAACCGGGCCTGACCCTTACTTCGGCGGCCGAACAGGCCCTGCTGGCCTACAGTTGGCCCGGCAATATCCGCGAGCTGGAAAACGTGGTGGAACGGGCAGTCAACATGGCCGCGGGCGGCCGTATCGAGCCGTTTAATTTAGGGATCACGGTTGCAAAGAGAAGCGTGACCGCAAAGATGCCGCGTCGGACCCACCTGGAAGAAATCGAAAAAGAGACGATTGCGGACATTATTGCGGAGATGGGGTACAACCTCTCCAAGTCCGCCAGGACCCTGGGAATTTCCCGGGCCACCCTCTACAACAAGATCAAGAAATACGGTTTGGCTTTGAACCGCACAAGTGCCTAAAAAATATACATGTCAAATATGCGAACAAATAATATAAATACCCAAAATTATTATAAATATAATTTATAAAGATATCTTTTGCTCAATTATTGGACACCTGGATTAATGCCCTCCGGTGACGTGCGAACGCATTTTAAACGTTCGATAAAACGGTAACGCATCGTGAATACTGCATTTTTTAACTGCCACGCTGTGGCACTGAATAGTTGGCACAGAGATTGCGGCTCAGATGGCGGCATCCGGTATCAATGAGTGAGGGTAGGGTCACCGGCGGAAGAACCGATGATCGGGTCCGGGGCCTCCTTTGACGACCAGGTTTGGTGCCGATCATAGATCACGTTGTCACCGATAGGGCCCAAAACGATTACCTGTTCTGCCTGCACTGTCTGAACCAAGACCGCTCCAGTCCAAAACGCTCTTTAACCCTCACACCACGGTTTCGGCCTCCCAGGATTCTGCAACTCCGAGAGACGGGTTTCAGGAATTCCGGGGGCTCTGCTTATCTTTTCATCACGGAAGGGGAGGATACCCTTTGTCAATTCATCCCATCCAGGGCGCAAACCCACCTGGACCGTTATCGGGGGCGGCAACGGCGGACAGGCATTGGCCGGCCACCTGGCCTTGATGGGGTTTTCCGTTAGACTCTACGACATCGTTCCGGAGACGATCGACGTCATTCGCAGTCAGCAAGGCATTCGGGTGGACGGTGCGGTGAAAGGTTTCGGCCGAATCGAATTCGCCACCACCGACCTTGCCGAAGCCATTGGCGCCGCGGACATCGTCATGGTCGTGGCGCCGGCTGTGGCGCACCGGATCATCGCTAAAAATTGCGCCCCCCTTCTCGAAAGCGGACAGATGGTCTTCATTCATCCAGGGGCCACTGGTGGCGCCCTGGAGTTTAAACGCATATTGGATGCGGAAAACTGCGACAAACAGGTTAGCGTTTCAGAAGCCAATTCGCTTTTGTACGCCTGCCGCAGTCCCCAACCAGGGTGGGTTTCGATCCTCGGCATCAAAAAGGAATTGATGGTTGCTGCCTTGCCGGGGTCTGAAACGTCCCGCGTGGTGAGCCTGCTCACCACTGCCTTCCCGCAAATGGCAGCCGGCGCAAACGTCATGGAGACCAGCCTGAGCAACCCCAACGCCATGATGCATCCCGGGCCGACCCTTCTGAACACCGCGATGATCGAGTCCGGCCGAGAGTGGCTCTATTACTGGGATGGCATTACCCCTTCAATCGGTGCTTTCGTAGAAGCCATGGATACCGAACGGGTGGCCCTCGGCCGGGCTCTGGCCTTGGACCTGCCGTCCATCCGCGAATGGTACCGGTTGGCTTACGGAGCTGCGGGAGAGACTTTGTCGGAAGCGGTCAAAGAGAATGCAGCCTACGCCGGTGTCAAGGGACAGGTCAGCCTGCGCACCCGCTACCTTCTCGAAGACGTCCCCATGGGTCTGGTGCCCATGGTGTCACTGGGAAAACTGCTGGGAGTGCCGGTCGAACGAATGGAAACGGTCGTGAGATTGGCAGAATTCGTCCTCAACGAGGACTTGGTCAACCGGGGGAGAACGGTGGAAAATCTAGGACTGGCCGGTATGTCGGCCGAAGAAATCCGGCTTTACTTGGAAA
>JARROL010000284.1:0-6334 GCA_037383965.1 Desulfobacterales bacterium
GCCTCACCGGCAGCTAACCTTATCCATGCGCATCATATCACGCCGGATACATACATCAGTGCTCCCGGGTTTCCCTGCGGATTGGATGCCGAGGCGCAAGCGAGATTGTCCGGTCGATTTCTGCAGGACCCGCTTCAGTTAGGCGTCGCCACCATGCTGGTCAGTGCAGCGAAATATCATATCGAGCGGCAACAATAACAATAAAAATCTTATCTATTTTCATGAAAAATTCAGGCAAGAAACCCGCAAAACGATTCTATCGCAAGCGCATCGATCTTTTTCGGCTCATTGATAAGATAAAATTGTGGCCATCGCGCAAAGGAATTTTACACGGCATCCGGACCATTGAAAAGATAGGGGACCAGGCCCGGATTACCACCCACTGTAACAAGACATTTCTGGCAAACGATTCCCGCAACAGCCGGGCCGCCCGCTGGTTAAGAAATAAATGGTTTAAGAATGTCTGCCCGATTTGTCGAATCCCCGATTGGAAGTTGGAAAAATATTCATCAACCCAGTTTAAGCGTCACTACGGCTCGGCCCTGCTGTCGGAGGACGAGTTGGATAAAAAAACCGGCGATTAAGTTTTGGATGGCTCTGATTCCGGCTGTGTCTCCTCGTTAAGCCAAAGTAAGAAAAGTTTGTAGCCCAGCGCGAGAATGATCGCGCCGACAAAGAGACCGATGATGCCTGATGTCATGAAGCCGCCGATGGCGCCAATGAAGATGACCAGCATGGGAACGTCTACGCCACGACCCATCAAGAGGGGTTTAAGAAAGGTATCACATATTCCGACGAGAATACTCCAGATCGCGAACACAACTGCGATGGCCGTACTGCTGGTGGAGAATACGTAGACAATAATCGGGCCCATGACCAAAATAGTGGGGAGCTGAACTACGGCAAGAATCAACACGAGCAGGGCCCAGAGCCCCGCACCGGGCACGCCGACTAGGAGAAAACCGAGGCCTGCCAGGAACGACTGGATGAGCGCGACCCCCAGAATACCCAGGGTAACACTTCGCACAGTCGCCATCGCGAGTTCGATGGACTTGGTCCCCTGTTCGCCTGTGAGACGCGTAGCAATTGCCCGCGCAGCCTGACCGCCACCGGCGGCATTTGCCAGCAGAACACCGGCGATAATGATCGAAACCACGAACTTGAGAATCCCGACCCCGGCCCCTGCAGCGGCGGACAACAGCGGGACACCAAACTTTTTGAGCTGCGGGGTCATCTTGCTCAGTGCAGCTCCGAGATTGTTCGAAGCAAGGCTCCATGACTTGTATAAAGGTTCGCCGATGACCGGCCAGGACCTGACGTCCTCCGATGGTGGAGGCACACTTAGTGTCCCTTCTTTGAGTTGTGCCGAATACTCCCGTGCAGTGCTGATGAGGGAATCGGAAAGCATATAGGTCGGAACGAGCAGGAGGATCAGAGCAAGAAGTGTTATTAGGGTTGCCGCCAGGCGACCGCGTCCACCCAGGACGGACTTCAGCCGGTCGTAGCCGGGATGGATGGCAACGGCGATGATGATGCCCCAGACGATAATCTGAATGAACGGCCGACCGATATGGAAACATGCGTATAAGAGTAGAACGACGAGGCCGATATGGATGGCTGCCTCAAGCGCTCTTGCCACAAACAACTTGTCGTTCGAAGGTTGATGAGATGTGTTCATGATGAGGCCTCCCGGGCGTCACATTTTTGTGCCCTCATGTAGATTTTATGCAGTTTGAATGAAGAAGGTTTCTTTTTCTTCGACATTCATTATTCCTTGTTCGATATTCGATATCCAATATAGGGAAATTTGATTGTTGCCAGGTTTCTTGTTTTATGTCTTTCTGGTCTGACTCTTGATCTCTGACCTATATCCTTTAATACCCGACACCTGACACCTAAAATGAGACCTAAATTAGATATAACCCTGGAAAGATCGCCTAACCACGGCACTGTACACCCAGTCAATGAGAGTTACAAAGTCATAAACCGGCATTCTGACAGCTTCCTGGACAGCCCTGCCGTGGGTGGGAAAAAGGGTGCACTCTAAAAGCATGGCCCCCACCTCCGGGTGTTCTTCCACCATATCTCGGGCCAGCTGCATCAAGCCCCGTTCGAGCTGATAAACATTGTAATGACCCTCACCGGCCAGGATTTTCTGCATCTCCGGCAAAACTTCTGCTCCGCTGATAATCACCTGGGATGGATCCTCGATGCCACAGTTTTTAAGTACCGGTGCACCGCCGAGAACCTCACCATTGGCGGTGAGCACTCCGACTTTTTGACCCGGCTTTAAAGAACGGAGGATCAGCGGAACCTGCATCAGGCTCGAGAAAAAGCACGGCGTATCCAGCTCGCTGACCACCTCCGGCAGATAGTTGCCAAAAAAGCCGCAGGCGCCGATGATGGCCCGGCAGCCCTGCCGCTGCAGGTACTTTCCGGCTTGGATCAGCTGAGATAAAACCGTCGGATCTAATTCGGGCGAAACAACGCTTTCCACCGAAGCCGCGTCGATAGCGGTATAGAGCACCGGGTAATTAAAAGAGGTGGCATTTTCAACGCTGCCGGGGGGCATGGCATAGCCGGCCTGACCAAATAGGATGATTCCAATAGCCACACCACCGACGACCTGGCCCTCTATACTGTGGACCTCTTCGTCTCGTAAGTGCTGCGAGTAAGTATACATAATATCCTCCTGTCTCAGGTTTCTTCAACGAACAGAGGACAGAGAACAGAATACAGAGGACAGAAAGGCGGATTTATCCTCCATTTTCTCCATTAATCATCGGACCTCTGAACTCTGTCTTCTGTCTCCTGTCTTCTGCTACTTGAAACTTAAATTGAACGGTGTAGTGTAAATTACATGCGGGACACGACCCTAAGCCAGCATAAGCCGTGCCAGGGTTTCCGCCCGCGGGACACCCGCTGTGTCCCAACCGCGGTGTTCATAATAATCGGTAAGCATTGTTGCCAGATCGACCACCTGGCCCTTTGCCGGCCCCTCGGGCATGGGCTCTTTGAGCATCCGCGGCGGCAGGCTGTCGTCGTCCCTGGTAAACCCCGCCGCAGTCAAAAAGAGGCGTTCCAGGTTGTAGATCCGCTCTCCGGCTTCAAGCAGCCCGGCCGGATCATAATCCATTCCGGTAGCAGCGCTCATAGCCTCGGCCATGCGATCAAGCTCCAGACTTTCATCATGTTTCATCAAATGACGCATGGCCACAAAAGCGCAAACTCCAACCGAGTCGACCACCGCAAAAATGTCCTGCATCTGCTTGCAATAGCGGGCTTTGTCTTGTTCGGTTAAGGGATCCAGGCGAAAATCAAAATAGCCAAACTCAAGGTAGATCATATCCCCTTTCATATGGGAGGCGCCGATGTTAGAGGTCGCGTATAGAATGCCCATGCCTTTGGCACCCCGTGGATCGTAACCGGGAAGCTCCAGCTTTTTTGCCGTTATGGAATACTCCGGGTGGCCGTATTTTTGGGCCAGTCGATAGCTGCCTTCGGCAAGCTGGTTGCCGAACCCCTCCCGCAGACCCGTTTGTTCGGTCAGCGCAACCATTGCTTCAGCATCACCGAAGTTCAGTGGTCGGCCGACGTCCTCCCGGGGCAGCAGGCCTTTCTCGAACAGTTCCATGGCGCAGCCGATGGTCATTCCCATCGATATGGTGTCCAGCCCCAGCTCATTGCAAAGGTAGTTGGCCTTGATGATGGCCTCCAGCTCGTCTACCCCGCAGGATGAACCCAGAGAGGCCAGGGTCTCATACTCCGGGCCTTCACCCTGCCCCTGCCAGCGCTCATGTTCCAGTCGCGTAATGCGGCCGCAGGCAATGGGGCATCCCCAGCAGGCCCCGGGGCGAACCAGATACTTGTCGGTCAGAACAAGCCCGGAGATCTTCTCAGCCCCTTCAAAGACGCCGGTCTGAAAGTTGCGGGTCGGGCACATGCCGGCCCCGGAAGTCACCGGCGGCATATAGGCGGTCCCGTATTCTCTTAAAACCAGCTAATTGCCGTTTTGGCAGATTCTGCGGTCTCATCCCGCAGAATCTGATCGGCTTCCGGCACCAGCCGACCCCAGAGGTGACCTGCCGGTCTCAGTTCAGCCCGTCCATCCTGGACAAACAGGTAGACCGGCTGCACCGCTTGTCCCTCGATAATGATCATGTCGAAACCCGCCTTTTTCATCTCGGTCGGAAAGAAGCCGCCGGAGTTTGAACAGGTCAGGGCACCGGTCAGCGGGCTTTTGGTAACGACCATGTAGCGCGCACCGGTGGGAATCGGCGTGCCGGTCAGGGGACCGCTGGCCATAATCAGTTTGTTTTCAGGCGAAAGCGGTTCGACCTGAGGGTCGATTTCGTCCATCAGGTAGCGAACGGCCAGACCGCGCCCACCAAGATAATTTTGCAGCCGGGTCCGGGGAATTTCTTCCACCGCAACAGAACCGGCCGTCAGGTCGACCCGCAGTAATTTACCTGTCCAGGCGTGCATTCAATTCACCTCCTTTGGTTGTGGATCGCTCTTAATGCCGACCGCGCAACAAAGCCCCGGGAGCAACCGTAACTCCCTCCTCGAAACGGGAGAAGCGCAAGGGGTTTTCTTCAGGTTTCATGCGACCGGTAATCAGGTCGGCGGTCCAGCGGCCGGCCGCAGGTGAGAGCATTACCCCCGGCCAGTAGGCACAGTTGACAAAAAAGCCGGGTACCGTTTCAACCGGCCCGATTATCGGCTGGTCATCCGGGGCGTGAACATACTGGCCGGCGTGGACGACAAGATCGGGTTTCTTGAAATCACCCATGATCTCATTCCAGAACGGTGACAGAACGCCCACTTTATCAAAAGTATAGGCCGGAAACTCATAGTCTCCCAGCGGTTTGCGCATGGGTTCGCTCTTGGGTTCTTCGGGATCATGCCAGCCCATCAGGGCACCGCCGGTCTCCGGCCGCCAGTACGAGTCGTTGTCAACATCAATGGTCAATGGCGCATCCTGGGGTATTCTCGGATGGGGCGCCACAAAGACCCGTTGCCGCCTGACCTGGAAAACCGGTAACTCAATTCCGACCATCTCCGCCACCTTTATGGCAAAAGGGCCTGCAGAATTAACAACGGTTCGGGTAGAAATGGTTCCCCTGTTGGTAACCACCGCGCTGACGCCCTGCTCGTCCACCAAAATGTCCTGCGCCTCGGTCTCGAGAAAGAATTGCGCCTGCTGTGAAGCCTTTGCCAGACCCTGGGTGGCCTCATGGGCCGAGAACCAACCGTCTTTGGCCCTGAAAGCGCCGGCGACGACTTGCGGCGAGACCCAGGGGTAGTGCGTTCGGACATCTTCGCCGGTCCAGAACTCGGAATCAGCAACGCCGACGGAATGGTAGCCTGCAACCGTCTTTTTGATCTCCTCGAATTTGCTTTCATCCTTGCTGATAAAAAGGTAGCCGCCATGACGCAGGTTGATAGAATAGTCGGAAATGCCGATCACTTCGGCAAAGTTCTCCCAGACTTCGATCGATTCCCTGGCTAAAGCCGCCATCGCCGGTTCGGTAAACTGGGCCCGAAACGATTCGATGGATGCAGCGGTTGTCAGCGTTGACAACCCGTCGCGTGTTTCAACCAGGATGGTTTCCATACCTGCTTTTGATAGCCAAAAAGCCGTGGCCACGCCGACGATACCGCCGCCGATGACCACCGCGTCCGCCGTGCGATCAGCCTTGTCCGGCACATAAATCTTACCCATACGCTCCTCCTCCGTTTTTATTGCCTTAGTTTTTCAGTTTGCATGCATATACAAAACATATCTTAAAGGATAGAAAAACAAGTGACTAAAGTGAACTAAAGTGGGAAGTGCCTAAAGTTGTGGTGTCGCTATGCTCCATCTTTTTATATATAAATGACAGAATTCCTTAACTTTAGTCACTCTAGTCACTTTAGTTCACTTCTCACTTGTATAAAATTAGTCACTTTAGGCATTTTTAAATTAATCTAATGGTAAGCGCCGAAAGTATCCGGGATTCTCCGGATTATAATAATGATCCACCGGACCATTTTCCCGGTAATGCTGGTGCCAGTGTTTGAAGGCATCTCGATCCAACTCGACGCCGAGACCGGGGCCTTCCGGCACGGCCACCACATTGTTTTTGGGTTTAAAGGGACCGTCCTGGATGACATCGCCGATTTGCCAGCGCTTTAAGGATTGACTGGGTTCATGTATCCATTGCATGGCGGCAGTGACATGCAGATAGGCCGCCGTACAGACCCCCGTATCCCCGCTGTAACACCAGAAACCGATGCCCATAGCCTCACAGGCCCCGATGAATCGAATGGCCCGATTGATACCGCCCAGTAT
>JARROL010000285.1:0-6864 GCA_037383965.1 Desulfobacterales bacterium
GCGGCGGCGTGATCCACCGCGTCCTCGGCCATCTTCCGATACGTGGTCCATTTCCCCCCGGTGATGGTCACGAGACCCGAGTCGGAGACCTGCAGCGTGTGATCCCGGGACAGAGAGGCGGTATCGGCCCCCTCTTCGCCCCGGACCAACGGCCGGAGTCCCGCGAAGGCGGAGAGGTCGTGAAATTCCGCGATTCGAACGGCTTCAGCGACAACGGCTTTCTCGACGGTCAAGGGGATAGCGCGGGTACCGGCAACCGTGTCTCCCGCCTTTACGAGGGTGTTCGAATGCCGGGAGGCGCACATGATCTCGCCCAGCATGTTGATGTCGGTCAGTGCGTCTACCGCCACTTTGAGCAAACCATTTCTTTGAGCGATCAAGTTCAGCTTGCCTTCCTTGGGTTCACCCTGAAATCCGACCCCCGCTCCGCAGAAGGCCTTTGCCATAGCCAGTGCTGCGTCGTTTTCGTGCAGTTGGTTTTCATCTATCTCCAGGACAAAGATGTGCTCTTTACCCAGGCGTTGGAAATGGCAGATATCGGCGGTTTCGATACGGTGGCCTTTCTTGAAAGCCCTGCCTTTGAACTCGTTTTTGCGGATTTCCGTAACGTCATGACCCAGAACCAGACCGATCGCATCCTCGATTTTGACGGTTTTATACATGCTTCGATCCTTTTAATATTTTCTTACCACAGAGGCTCAAAGGGCGCAGAGACACTGTTTCTTTTTAACTTCTTCTCAATATGGTATCGTATTTGCGAATATAAGCACTAAATTCCCCTTGCCGCCGCATTTGGATAGATGTTCCATTCATAATAATTTTTCCCCTGGCAAGACCAGCAGGTTTCTCCTTGGGTTGAAGCAAACGCTTCGGCGCATACGGGGCAGACGCTGATTCCCGATTTCTTTACGCGCTCGTAATAAGCGGTAACATAAATGGCCTGTGACGACAATACCGAGCGTCCGGCTGACAGGATGATCTCCGCGCACCGATATTCAGGTGCTGGAAACCGCTTCTTTGACACTCACCGGTGCCTGTTTGTTCAAGACGGCAATCAGAACGACAGACAATACAGAAAGCCCTATAAAAACGCCGAATCCCTGAGCGTATCCCGCTGTCCCGTTGATTTTAACGAAAAGCCCCATCAACGGCGGGATCACGAAGCCGCCAAACGCACCCAGCCCCCCGACAATGCCCGCTGCCCCCCCGACAGCCGCCGGGCTGTACTTGGGGACCAGTTTAAAAACGGCTGCATTGGCAAAGCCCATTCCCAGCGCGAGAATCACCTCGCCGGTGATGGCCATGCCGGTTGAACCGGCAGCCAGCATCATCGCCAGCGCACCGATGCCCACGATGACGAAGGACATCAGCGTGACGCGCTCTCCACCCAACCGGTCGGATGTAAAGCCGCCCAGCACCCTGAGCAGGCTGGTCGAAAGGGAGTACAGCGCGGTTAACCCACCGGCCTGGACCAGGCTCATTGTGAAATACTCGGCCCAATAGGTGGGCAACCAGACCGTCAACGCGATAAAACCGCCGAATGAGACGAAGTATAGATATGTCAGGATCCAGGTGCGCCAGTCCGAAGCCGCTTTGCGGAGCGACTGCATCGCCGTCCCGGAGGGAACGAGCTCTTCCCCACAGGCCAGGAGCAAAGCATCCGGATCAATGTCAATTCCCATTTCACGGTATTGAAAATAAGGGGCATCTTTCATGAACACCAGCACCAGGATCACCAGGGCAAAGATCAACCCGAACCACAGCACGTAAGAAATCGTAAATCCCAGTGACACCACAAGATAGGGCAGCAGCAAGGCAAACATGCCGGGCGCGAGATTGCCCAGTCCGGCGTAGACGGCCAGCGCCGACCCCTGGCTTTTTTGCGGATACCAGTAGGACACCGAGGGAATGCCCACCGAAAAAACCGCAATGCCGCAACCACAGAGAACGCCAAACAGCAGAAAAAACGGATATTGAGCGGGCAAGGGCGCCGGATAGATCCAAAACATCAAGGTGATCCCGGCAATACCCGCGGCCGCTAACGCGAGAAGAATCAGAATCGGCTTTTTGCCTCCCGTGCGATCGACCATGGCACCGAAAGGGATTCTGAGCAAAGAGCCGCTCAGGGCCGGACTCGCGGCCAGCAGACCCATCAAAAGCGGGCTCAAGGCCAGGCTCTCCTTCAGCTTGGATACGATCGGGCCAAAGGCGGAGACGCCGGCGAATCCACCGAAAAAAGCCAGGGTGATCCAAAAAAGGGCGGCGCCCCGACTCGATTGGGCGTAACAGACATTTTCATCATTCATGTCAGCCTTCCTTTCTGCCGGGTTTCAGATAGTGCGTGTTCAGCATTCCGGAGGGGCTTGCCGGGTGGCGGCGAAAAACGATCGGCCGCCGGATGAAGTAAAAAACCGGTACGCTCCAGATGTGCACCAAGCGGCTGAAGGGCGAAAACCCGAGCAATGCCAGAGCGGCGAGAACATGGATTTTGTAGTTGAGGGGCACCTCCCGCATGAGCGCCGCATCGGGCGTGAACGTCACTATCCCCCTTATCCAGGGTGCAACGGTGTATAAAACGTTGTAGTGGCCGAAAACGACGTTGTAGAACCCGACCCCAATGACGAAAACGAGACCGCCGATGGTGATCGTATCGTTCAGGGTGCTCGCCGCTTGAACACGCGGTTGGGTCAGTCGCCGTCGAAGTAAAAGCAGTGCCCCGGCGAAGGCGGCCAGGCCCGCCGCCAGGCCCGCGCCATAAGCGATCGCCAGATGGGTTTGGCTGTCGATGCCGGCCAGGTCGAAATATTTTTGCGGAATCAGAAGGCCCCCGGCATGACCCAGGAATGTCAGAACGATGCCCCAATGAAACAAAACGGTGCTGGTTAAGCATAAGTAAGGAAAGACCGTAAAAACGAGAGTATATGCGAGTTCCATGACGCCCTCCTTAAGCGTGCGGCAAATTCACCCTCTCAAATTTTGTTGTCGACGCGGTCGGCCACCATGGGAATCAGCGGTTGCAGCAAGGCCGCGTAAGGCGGTGCCGCTTTCCGAAGGCGATCGACGACGTCTTCAAGCCCCTGCAGGCACTCCCAAATCAAGCCGGTATTTTCCGACTCCCGGCAAACCGAGAGAAACTCCAGCATCATCGGAAGATAATCCGGCAGCTCCCCTGTGGTGCGTTCATAGCCGGCATCCTGATAGAGCTGCTGCAGGCGCGCCAACATATCCGCCCGTTTTTCGTTGTCCCCGTAAATGTGATAGGTCAGATTCAAGGTGGTCGTCGGGTTCATGTCAAATGCGGCGGTGTAGCCTTCCTGGAGTTGAATCGGCGAATGGGCCTTGAGATAGATCAGGAAGTCGTCCATGCATTTTTTCATTTCTTTCGAGGGCATATCGTCAACCTCGGTCTCGATCATCTCGATATGGCTGAGCAACTCATGATCGGGATACTGCAGCAGGGCCGACAGCAGCCGAAGCGGGTGGACAGGGTCTTTTTTCATGATGACTGATCCCTTTCGTTTCTCTCCCAAGTGCTGTTATTCATAATTGCAGCGACCTGTTCTTCTTAATAATGTCGCACCACTGAGGCACAGAGCACAGAGACACTGTTTCTTTTTGCCCATCGGGAGACGGCGATGAGCAAAAAATCTGCACCTTTGGTTATACCAACACTAATGATTGGAACGAAGATTTTCGTTATCCGCCGGCGTCGATACTTTCCGTTTGCCGTCGTCTCCCGGCAAACGAATAAATATATCTATATGACCTCTGAGCCTGTGGTGAGATACATTTGTCATCTGGATTTCAATATCGGAAATCAGCATTTTACAACCTTTGAACCATGAACGTAGAACCGATCAATGTCATTTATTTCTATGAGGCGCCGCCGAAACCGCAGCCGCCTTGCCGAATGAAGATGTCTTCAGCCTTAATCGGGGCTGTCGGCAGGACGAAGCGGTCCTCCAGACGGGCCAGTGCCAGAAGGCGATACAACCTCTCGACGGCGTCTCCGGAAATGCCGGCCTTTTCCAGCACCTGTTCGTCGATTCGGTTGTCGACCCTTTTGGAACGCATGTAGTGTCGCACGGCGGACAATCGTTTCAGCGCCTGCCGGACAGGGGCTTCGTCTCCGGCCGTCAGCAGATTCGCCAGATAGGTGACCGGAATCCGCATATTGTCGATGGCATCTTGTTCCAGTGATGAGTCGATGTGCCGGCTGACGGGGCTGAGCGGTGGAATATACCAAACCATTGGAAGCGTCCGGAACTCGGGGTGCAGGGGCAGCGCCAATTTCCAGGCCTTGATCAACTGGTATACCGGCGACCGCACGGCGGCGTCGATGACGTTGTCGGCCAAACCGGCTGCCGCGGCGGCGGTTTGAACCGCAGAATCACGCGGGTCGAGCAAAATATCCATATGCGCCGGGTAGACCGCTTGGTCGGATGCGGCCGAAGCGGCCTCTGAAATCCGGTCCGCATCGTAGAGCAGCAGCCCGACATAACGGATGCGGCCGACGCAGCTGTGGGCGCAGAGGGTCGTCAAGCCGGCTTCGACGCGCGGGTAGCAGAAAATGCACTTTTCCGCGCGCCCCGTCTTCCAATTGAAGTACACTTTTTTGTAAGGGCAGCCGGACACGCAATACCGCCATCCGCGGCAGCGCTCCTGATCCACCAGAACGATGCCGTCCTCTTCCCGTTTGTACAGGGCACCGGATGGGCAGGAGGCCACGCAGGCCGGGTTCAGGCAGTGTTCGCACAGCCTCGGCAGCCAGAACATGAAGACATTTCGAAACTCCAGATAGGTCGCAAGCTCTAAATTTTTAAAATTGGTGTCCCCGGAGCCGGTTTCGCCCAGGCCGGCCAAATCGTCCTCCCAGTTGGGCCCCCAGCGCAGTTTGAGATTTTCTCCGGTTATCTGGGACACGGGTCGAATGGAGGGCTGGTGGCGTCGGCGGGGGCTTTTGATCAGCTTTTCATAGTCGTAACGCCACGGCTCGTAGTAGTCATCGATGGTCGGCAAATCGGGATTGTGGAAGATATTGACCCCTTTGTGCAGGCGTCCGCCGGCTTTCAGTTCTAGGCGGCCTCCTTTTAATCGCCATCCTCCCCGGTATTCATTCTGATCTTCCCATTTTTTGGGGTATCCGATACCCGGTTTGCACTCGACGTTGTTAAACCACATGTATTCGGCCCCTTTGCGGTTGGTCCACACATTCTTGCAGGGGATGCTGCAGGTGTGGCAGCCGATGCACTTGTCCAGATTCAACACCATTGCGTATTGGGCTTTAATCTTCATACCAATCTACCTCCCCGGCCTTGCGGACCACGATCACCTCGTCCCTCTGAGAGCCGATCGGGCCGTAATAGTTGAAACCATAGCTCAGCTGGGCATAACCGCCGATCATGTGGGTGGGTTTGACCATGATCCGGGTGACACTGTTGTGGGTGCCGCCCCTTTGCCCGGATAGTTCCGAACCCGGCGTGTTGATCAAGCGTTCCTGGGCATGGTACATGAAAGCTTTGCCCGGCGGAATTCTCGGGCTGATCACGGCTTTTGCCATCACGACCCCATTGGCGTTGAAGCATTCCAGCCAGTCATTATCCCTGGCGTCGATTTTTCGGGCGTCCTCGTCGTTAAGCCAAATGGCCTCCCCCCCTCGAAACAGCGTCAACATCGTCAGGGTATCGGAATAGGTGCTGTGGATGGACCACTTGGAGTGGGGGGTCAGGTAGTTGAGAAAAATTTCCTTTGCTTCTCTCCGCTGAACATGGGCCGCTTCGAGCGCCATCATATCCAGCGGGGGCCGAAACAGCGGCAGGTGCTCGCCGAAATCGCGCATCCACAGGTGATCCTGATAGAATTGCGCCCGCCCGGTAAGGGTGCGAAACGGGACTTTCTCTTCGATATTAATCACAAAAGGTGAGTAGCGACGCTCTTCGGATTCGATGCCGCTCCAGATCGGCGAGGTGATGATTTTACGGGGCTGAACCGTCAGGTCATCGAACCGGTAGCGTTCGCCCTGCCGCCGAAGACTCAAGTGCTGCAGATCGAGGCCGGTTTTTCGCTCGAGACCCACCCACGACTTTACGGCCGTCTCGCCATTGGTCTCCGGGGCCAGCATGAGGATGGTTTCGGCCGCCTGTTTGGCCGTTGCCATGGACGGCATCCCCCGGGAAACACCGCTTTCGGCGACGGTCCCCAATGCTTCCTTCAAGGCGTCGATTTCTTCCGATGCCTTCCACATGACCCCTTTGGAACCGACACCCACTTTTGCGGCCAATGGCCCCAGGGCCGTCATCATCTTGTAGGTGTTGGGATAATCACGGGTGGTCACCGCCAAACCGGGCATCGTTTTGCCGGGAATCGGGTCGGTTTCACCTTTGCGCCAGTCTTTGACGTCCGGCTGGGCGATTTCACCGGGGCTGTCGTGCATCAAGGGTGTGGCCACCAGGTCCTTTACTTCTCCGAGATGCATGACTGCCATTTCGGAAAATTTTTCGGCAATCGTTTTAAACTGCTCCCAATTGGTCCGTGTTTCCCAGGGCGGGTCGATGGCCGGGTTAAACGGGTGAATGAAGGGATGCATGTCGGTGGTGTTCAAATCATGCATCTCGTACCAGCCCGCAGCCGGCAGGGCGACATCGGCATACATCGCACTGGTGGACATGCGCAGCTCCAGGGTTACCAGAAGATCCAGTTTGCCTTCCGGGGCCGGATCGCGCCACTCGACCTCTTGCGGACGCAAACTGCCGTCGGTGTTGAAGACCGCGTTTTCAACGCCCAGCAGATGTTTGAGGAAATACTCGTGCCCCTTGCCGCTGGCCCCCAGCAGGTTGGCCCGCCACAGGAACAGGACCCGCGGGA
>JARROL010000286.1:0-3900 GCA_037383965.1 Desulfobacterales bacterium
TGCAGAAATCAGCGATGAGGTCGTCTCATTTCTGGACTACTACGGTGTGCCGACGCTCATGGGCCGGTCTTTCTGCGACGTAGTCGGAGATGGAGACGGCCATTCGAAATTCATGCGACTGATGACGGCTTGCGGCTACACCGGCGATCCCCGCGGTTTCTGCAGCGAACTCGTCCGTCAACTGACGCCGGCAAACCGTCGCAACGGGACCCCGGTGCGCATCAACGGTGTGGATCTGCCGCAGCTGCTGCTCGTGGCGCTCCTCGAAAAGCTGCTTCCCGGCAATAAATTTACCAGCGTCCGGACGGTGGCCCAATTGGAGAAGCAGACCGGCATGGCCGTTCCGGAGGCCGAACGGGAGGATCTGCAAAAGGTGATCGATACCTATCCGGTGCGACTTTCGATGCACACCATCCGCCAGATGCGGGTGTCCCGGGCAGTGGCTTACCAGTATCTGCCCTTCGTCGAGGAGCTCGATCAGACCGGTCACACCAACACCTGGATCGGGCAGTTCCACCAGGGACTGCTGGAGCAGATGTACCAGAACCGCGTCATCTTTCTTCTGAACATGAGCTGCCCGGTTTACTGCCGGTTCTGTTTTCGCAAGCACAAGGATTCACGCAATCAGGACAACCCCACCACATCTGACGTCAACCAGGCCCTGGAACACGTGCGCGTGTCACCCGGTATCAAGGAGGTGGTCGTCACCGGCGGGGACCCTTTTCTCAACCGGGCCAACATGGCCTGCGCCATCGACGGTCTCAGCGACATTCCGCATGTCCAAACCCTGCGCCTGGCCACCCGGTCGGTGGCCTATTACCCGCACCTATTTCTGGGGCATGACGGCGAGCTGCTCAACTACCTGAAGATGAAAAACCTCGAGCTGCAGCAAAAAGAAAAGCGCCTGGAACTGGCCACCCATTTCATACATCCCGACGAGATTTCGCCGGACAGCCTGGAAATCATAACCGAACTCGTCAAAAGCGGCATTGCGGTCTATGTGCAAACGCCGTTTCTAAAAGATTGCAACGATCAAGGGCCGGAATTGGTCAGGCTTTTCAGCCTGCTGCGCGGGGCCGGGGCAGAGCTTCACTACATCTATATCCCCTGCAGCCCCATTCACGGCAACAGCATATATTGGACGCCGATATCGCAAGGGCTTCAGGCGGCCGTGTATTTGAGGGCCCACCTCTCCGATCGGGTCATCCCACGCATCTGCACCGCGACACCGATCGGCAAAATGGACTGGCACACCAGCGGTTGGGCCGTGGAACAGGATCCGGGCAGTGATCATTTCATTTGGATCCGGACACCCTACACGCCGGAATATTTCAAGGCCTTCGCACCCCTGGCCGAAAATTTGGACAACCTGCGGGTCAATTCCGAGGGGACCATCGAGGTGCGCTACATGGCCCGCATCGGCGATCCAGACCTTTTCTTAGGGGCCCGCAACCGCTCGTCGCAAAGAAAGCGCGCGGCCGTGACGGACACGGCGGCGCTTGGCGGTCTGCAGGCCGAAGCCTTGGCCGATCAGAGCAGCCCGTACGCCATGGTGACGTCCGGTGTTGAGGCCCTGCGGCGGGTGCACGAAACCCGGGTCGAAATGGATACCGCGGCCGGCGGTGACGAGATGGTTTACATCAAGGCCCACCAGGCGATCACCGATGTCGTCATCACATCGGAGAAAGATGCCGTCGATGAGCTGTTTCGCATCACCGCTCTCGTGCGTCGGCTGCAGGATATTCCACACGTCAATGCCGTGCGGCTGCGCAGCCTGAAGTTCAATTACATACCCGAGTGTTACACGAAAACCGTGGTGACCCGTCTGGGAGACCTCAACCGATTGTCCGTCGTCAATCCGCTGCGGCTCGAAATCGAGACTCAGTTCCTGCATTCCAAAGAAATCCAACCAATCCACAAATACAGCGCCGCCGCTTTGCGAAACCGGGGCATCAGCGTCTATGCCAACATGCCCCTGCTGACCGGCGTCAACGACACCCCCGACGAAGTCAATCGGATCGCTTACGGCTTGAGACAGTGCGGCATCGAGTTTCACCATCTTTTCGTGGCCGGGACGCCGCTGCAACAGCGTTGGAACGGTGTCCGTCCTCTGGATGTGGCCGACGTGATCGACATCGCCGCCCGCGTGCGTCGGGACGGCAGCGGTCGGGAAATTCCGCGTTACATCATTCGCACGCGGCTGGGTGAAGTGGACTTCGGGCTGACGTCTAAATTGCTGGTGGAAGACGGAAAGATTCGCATTCGGCTGACACCTTACGATCTGGCGTATTTCCGGGGGATGGATCCGGGTTTCGACTGGCCGGAAGGGGTGACGGATGACGAAGACGGCCGGCCGACCTTAGTGGTCGAGGGTTTGACATCTTCCGACGGTTTTCTGGTGTTCGGCGCGCACGCAAGCTGATCGCCACTGTGACCAATTCAGAGAAGAAATCCTTCCGGGAAGGGATCGGAGGGATCGATGACAAATTCCTGCAGGCCGGTAATGTGGGCGGTGCCTTTAATGTCGACTTCGACCGCCCGGTGTTTACCGACCCTGGTCTCGGCGACGATACGGGCGTCAAAGGTCGTGCCCAAGGGACCGGCATTGACGAAAGTCTGGTTGACTTTCAAAAGACCGCGGTGGTGCAGCAAGGTCAACTTGGCCGCCGTGCCGGTGCCGCAGGGAGACCGGTCCATGTGGGCCTCGCCGTAAATGACAACCGAGCGACCCCGCCGCCGCGCGTGATCGGCGGTGTCGTAGAACTCGACCACATCCACTGTTCGAACTTCCGGGCGCAGCGGGTGCCGGACCACGAGCCGGCGATTGGCGGATTCAATGACACGCATGCCCAGTTGCGTTAATTCGACCGCATGGGCCGCATCCAACGGCAGCCCGATCTGATCGGCCGAGACCATCACGAAAAATCCTCCGACGCAGACCGTGTCAACCTTTAAACGTCCGTGGCCGAGCACATCGAGCAGTTGATCCACGCGGTAGACAAACGAAGGGACGGTTCGAACGGCTGCGGCTGCAAGCCGACCGTTCGACATCGTTACGCGGGTTTCCATGGGACCCGAGGGCGTATCGACGGTGATGCGTTCTGCGGGATCGGTAATCTCGATCACGCCGGCCTCTATAAGAGTTGTCACTGCGCCGATGGTGGCATGGCCGCAAAGGAAAGGGTAGCGGCGGGCGTCCATGTAGATCAAACCGAAGCGGGACCGGGGTGAGACGGCTTCGGTCAGCAGCGCAACTAAAATGTCGCGATGACCGCGTGGCTCGCGGGTCAATGCCAGTCTGACGTGATCGAAGTTGTGCTGGAAGTGTGTCAGTTTTTCGGCCATTGTCCGGCCCGGGATCGGACCGAGCCCGCTGACGATCAACCGTGTCGATTCACCGGCCGTGTGGGAATCGATGGTTTTGATTCGGACCGGAAATTTTCGGGCCATAGCGCCGGTGAGTCCATCAAGGTTCGGCATGGTCATACCGATTCCGGTGGTCTGTGGATTATTATCGGGTGCCATCCTCGATCGTGTAAGCGCATTTCAGTGTCCGATTCATAAATGTGGATTTTTTCGCTAGGAAAGGCCGCACGAGGGTTTACGGCGAGGCCTACTTTATGTAGGCCGCAGTCGGAAACCCGCTACGACCGGCAGTCCAGCGGAAAAAAGACCATTTATGAGCGGGAACTTTCGAGCCGAAGAAGATGACAGTGCCTCGGGGCCACCTGAACGACAACCTCGTCGCCGGTGTCGTAGATCCGCGACCGCATCATGCTGATGGCGTGGATCTCGGGCCCGACATTCAGTTCGATGAAGTAGCTCACCTCGCCGCCCATATAGCTGCGGTCCCGTATCTTGCCTTCGAAGTGATTCATTCCTTCGCGCGGCGTGAAGTTT
>JARROL010000287.1:0-3871 GCA_037383965.1 Desulfobacterales bacterium
GGACTGGTCAGGGTGCCGCTGATCAGAATACCGAAGAAGGCCAGCAGGAAAACCTCGAAGGACGTTAACTGCAGGGCACAGTGCGAAATGATCGGGGATATGCTCACCACGAAGACCATGCTGACAATGGTGCCGATGGCCGAAGCGGTGGTCGTCAAGCCGATAGCCCGTCCGCCCTCGCCTTTGCAGGCCAACGGGTAGCCGTCCAACGCCGTGGCGGCAGCCGCGGCGGTGCCGGGAATATTGATCAGGATCGACGCGTAGGACCCGCCGTAAGTGCCGCCGACGTAGATCGCCAACAGGCAGACCATGGCCAGGTCTGTGTCCATCCCGTAGGTCAATGCGGTCAGAAGGGCGACCCCCAGGGTCGATGTCAATCCCGGCATCGCACCGAAAATAATCCCTAAAAGCACCGATCCGAAAAGAATGGCAAGGCTCGTTGGCGCCGAGGCGAGATGAAAAACAATCTCAGAAAATGCCCCCAAACGGTCGAGAAGTATCATGGAAGTAAGGGCTCCCGCAGGGTCAGGCTAGAATTCCCAGTACCGGATGGCATCCATCAGCACCACGACGAGGCCCTCTTTCGGCATGGGCACCAGTAAAAGATACTTGAAAATGGGGCCGATCAAAAAGGGCGTGGTCACGGATAGAATCAAACTGGTTTTAAACTTTAACCGCAGGGCCGGGTTGTCGCGAATTAATGTCCGGACGTAACTGCAGTAAGCGATGATGAAGGCAAAGACGAACCAATCGCCCGGATAGTGCAGGACAGACGTCAGTGTGG
Source organism: Desulfobacterales bacterium (assembly GCA_037383965.1). Lineage (GTDB taxonomy): Bacteria > Desulfobacterota > Desulfobacteria > Desulfobacterales > SG8-13 > JARFQH01. The sequence continues at coordinate 785 of JARROL010000287.1, forward strand.
CTGAAAGCCCGGAAGCCAGGAAGACAACCAGTAAAATGGTCCCGGAAAGATAGAAAAAAAGCATCTTTTTCAGCAAAGCGTCATCGTCAAAGTAGAACATGCTGATGAACACCACCAGAAAAAGCACGCTGCACAGGAAGAAATCGATACGCGGAATGGTCACATAGACGAAGCTGAAAAACAGAACGACGATGGCGTAAAAGCGCAGCAGTGGTGCCGTCTTCAAAAATCGGAGCAAATCCGGGCTGCCGAGCCAGCGCAGAACCCGCTTCAATTCCTCAGGCCCCACTTCCCTGTAGGCGATCCGAATGAGCAGCACGCCCAACAGCATGATCATGGCGCCGACAAAAAGGGGGAAGAGGGCCGGCGAAACGAACCAGACGTTCTGGACGCCGCCCCAGGAGTCTTTCATCGGCATTTTCACGGCCTGGCTGACAATCCACAGGCCGAATAAAAAAATGATGCCGCCGGAGAACATATCCGCTTTGCGAAGTTTTTCTTTCTCCATCATAATGAACGGTCCTTGAATCCGATCGGATTTCCGGTGTCGCTTTCCGCTGTTGCGGAGCGGTATCCCGGCCAGGTGCCGGCATCTTGAGGGCCCCGGCACCTGCGCCGAATTATTTGACTTACGGTTTGGGAATACCGAGAGTTGCCGGGTCGACCGTGGCCGCCTTCAGGTCCCACAGCGTCCAGGCAAAATTCGACTGAAGTGCGTCGAAGACCGCCTTCGACTCTGCCCCGGTTTTACCCGAGAGCAGGTAGTAATTCTCCTTGGCCCAGGATTTTACCTTTTCGGTGGCCATTGCCTTTTTAAAGGCATCCACGAGGACGGATTTGGCCTCTGCCGGCGTATCGGCCGGAACCGCGAAGCCGATGGCCTGGGAAATCGGCAGGTATTTCGACAATCCGGGATAGGCGTCAAACGCGGAGGGAATAGCCCCCAGTCCTTCGACCTCGAAGGAGTCCGGGATCAACATGCCCAGGGCCCTCAGTTTACCGCCACGCAGCAATTGCTGCTGCTCGGCCAGCGAGGTCACGACCACCGAAACCTCGCCGGTCATGGCTGCATTCTGGGCAGGGGCCGATCCTTTGTAGGGGATGAAGTTGAACTGGGCCCCTGAGCCGTTTTCCACCGCCAACAGGTTCAGGTGGTGAATGGAGCCCGCACCACTGGCGGCGGCTTTAATGCCCTTGGGGTCTTTCTTGGCGGCTTCAATCAGGTCTTTGAGCGTTTTGTAGGGCGTATCCGGGGTGACGGATATGACATCCGGAGACCCGCCGACGATGAAGGTGTCCCAAACGTCGAAATTTTTATCCCAGCCGCCCTGGACACCGGCGGTCACGTTTGATTCAGACAGGCCGCACAGGGTGTATCCATCGTGCGGCTGAGAATACGCATAATTCATGCCCACCGAACCGGCGACACCGCCGGTTTTATTGATCACATTGATATTGACGCCCAGGATTTTGGCCATTTCGGCACTGATAATCCGGTTGCAGGTGTCGGTACCGCCACCGGCGCCCCAAACGACCACATTGGTGATATTCCGGGTGGGAAACCCTTTGCTCGCGGCAAAGGCACCGGTGGTTACCGCCAACATCACGACCAGACAGACGAACAGAATCTTTTTCATCGCTCTCCTCCCTTTTTTATGTTTGTACGATTTGGAATGGGTTTCCGTCCACAAGGGTGCAAATTCTGTGATATCGAGTCCATCCCTCCTTTCATGCCTGTACAGCCGATCGCCCTTTTCCATCCTTACGGGCCGACCGGCGTTACGGCTTTTCTGACAAAGCGTTTGGCGTTTTCGGCGTCCACAGGCCTTGAGATGGTGTCGTCGATCGGCCGAACTGTATGCGGTCGACTTTTGCCGCCCTGCCCTGAGTGCCGTTTTCGATGTCGTATCTTAGCGTTGCGATAGAGTGTCTGAAGTGCTGCCGCATCAACTCTTCTGCGGAAGCGGGGTCCCGCCGGCCGATGGCGTCGATAATGGCCAGATGCTCATCGATTGTCTCGGCGGGTGGTCTGACCAAGCCCTCGGAGGACACCACTTGATATGAAAAACTGATGATGTTGTACGTTTGCAGGATGTTTTTTAGAAACTCTTTGGTACCGATTTCGGTCACGAAGTTGTGAAAGCTGCGGTCCACCTTGGCATAAGAGCCGACCTCGGGAAACGATTTCGAAATTTGAAAGGCTTTGGAGAAGTCTTTGAGTTTCTCGATTTGGGCGTCGGTAATGTTGAGGGCTGCGCGTCTGGCCGCCAGTCCTTCCAGCACCTCGCGCAGCTCGAAGATACTGACCATCTCTTGCCTCGTAAAAAGACGCACGAAAAATCCCCGCCGGGGCTTGGCCTCGACGAGCTTTTCCTTTTCGAGATATTTAAGGGCACTCACCAGGGGGGTGCGGCTGATGCCCAGTTCGCGCGCCAGCTTGTCCTGCGGAATTTTCTCTCCCGGCAGCAACTGACGCTCTATGATCATGTTTTTGATGATCAGGTATACTTTCTGGTCCAAATTCTCGTGGATGACACCCATATTTTCCATTTAGTTCACTAACCTCGGGGTCCGGTATTCACTTTGGTATCGCGGAACAGGCCGGCAGTCGGCTTCGAAAACACCATTTGTATTTTGCATACAAAATTCAATATTCAATGCCGCTGGGCGTGTCAACCTTTTAATGAGGGTTCAGCCCTGGTTTCATCAAGAAACCGCTCGGTTTCCGATCCAGAGAGGTGGGAAAAACCGGTATTTGTCAGGGGCCAACTTTCATGCTAAGCATATGGAAGGCTGCGGGAAAAGGACCGGACCCAACGCCGATGCGCCCTGTAAATCACAACCGTCAAGCCTGAAAACCGAACACTTATTCAACGCCGGGCGAGGTCCGGTCTTAGGGCCTGTTGGCATCGAGTTTCAGGCGACATTCGAAACCGTTTATCCGGGCGGAGGGACCTACCTTATTTTGGTGCTAGACAATCATGGCCCTGCGGGCCGCCACGGTGCCTGAAAATGATAATTTGTATTTAATGCCGTTGTGTCAGTTAGGTCGGTTAGGTCAGTTAAGTCAGTGGCCCGTGTTTTAAT
>JARROL010000288.1:0-3838 GCA_037383965.1 Desulfobacterales bacterium
TGCTAAATACCATATTATGGTTCCTCAATGTTGTCAAACATAGACACCTGCGGGTGTCTTGTAGACGGCAGTCAGGGTGAATGCCTGCAGAGGTCAGGTGCAACATGAAAAATAGAGACCTTCCGGCTGGATACCGTCAAGAATTTTGACCGGATCATGGTCATGAAAGCCGGTCAGATTTGTGAATCGGGAACTTACGCCGAATTGATGGAACGCCGCGGCCCGTTCTACGATCTCGCCTTGGGGGCACGGTAAAATTAAGCGATCCGTTCGGTTTCGCAAACGGGTCCGCTTTGCCGGGTCACTGGCTGATGACCCGGTAGCCGATATAAGCGGCATAGAGCAGCAGGGCGACCGCACCTTCCCAACGATCGACACGCCCTTTGCGCCCGCTGAACATGAAAGCAAACAGAAGCAGGCCGGTGAAAACGGTCATGCCGACATCGAGGTTGCTCTCGGTCTTGAAGGGCAGGGGCGTGATGGTAGCCGTGGTACCGAGGACAAAAAAGATGTTGAAAATATTGGAGCCAACGACATTGCCGACGGCCATCTCGACCTTGCCTTTATAGGCGGCTGCGGCCGAGGTGGCCAGCTCCGGCAGGGAAGTTCCCACGGCCACGACGGTTAATCCCACGACCGATTGACTCAATCCGAAGTGATCGGCCGCAGCGACCGCACCAGCCACGATCCAGCGGCCGCCGAGACTCAAGCCCACAAGGCCGGCCACCAATCGGATCGATGCGCCCGGCAATCCATATGTTTTTGAGGGGACCTGTTGCACCGGTCCTTGGATGCCGTTTGCGGCGGTGAACGCGTAGTAGAGAAAAATCATGAAAAAGCACAGCAGCACCAGACCGTCACTGCGAGAGATATCGGAGAAGTCGCGGTGATCGATAAGTCTGTCATTGGCCATCAACCCGAGCACAATTACCGCTAAGAGGCTGAATGGGATCTCCCGCCATACCGTTCCTCTGGAGACCGACAACGGCTTGATGACGGCGGCTATGCCCAGGATCAGAAGGGTGTTGGCGATGTTGCTACCCAGGACATTGCCGATGGCAATATCGGTGTTGCCCCGGATTGCGGCGGTAAGGTTGACGAAGAGTTCCGGAGCACTGGTGCCAAATGCCACGACCGTCAGGCCGATCGCGAGATCGGAGATGCGAAATCGCCGCGCAACCGAGGCAGCGCCGTCGACGAAAACATCTGCGCCTTTGATCAAAAGCCCAAACCCGATGATCATAAAGATGTAAGACCAGATGGTCGTCATAGGCGAGCTCCGGTGTCGGCCGGGGCGCTGCAATCCAGCCAGACGAACCCATAGCTTCCCAGTCGCAGTGCCGCTTCGGTGTCAAGGATCGTGGCGGTGACCAGGTTGGTGCTGCTGCGACCGCAACCGCAGGCCCTTAAAGCCCGGGCACTCATTGTCTGTGGGCTTTCCGAGAAATTGTTGACAATAAGTAGATGTTGATCGGCGGTCTGCCGGGTGTAACCGAAGAGATGCGGATTCTCGGTGTCGATGACCTCCATCCCGCCGTTGTAAAATGCCGGAAGCGATTTTCTGAGTTTGATCAGGCGGAACATTTCATCGAAAAACCGCCACTCCAGTGTCGACGGATCGTTTAACTTCTCGCGGGATTGCCACTTTTTCTTGGAACGCTGAATCCAGCGTGCGTCGCTGGCTTTCGCCGGATCTGACAGGAACGTGTAATCGTTGAGCTCGCCCCATTCTTCACCGAGGTATATCAGTGGAATGCCGCCGATGCTCAATATGATGCTGCGCAGCATATTGATGCGCCGAACCGCTGTTTCGATTTGTTGAGGATCGTTTTCTTCGACGGCCTTCTCGAGACCGGCTAAAGACGCCAGGGTGCCGCACACCCGCTGGTCGCCGCTGTCGGGATCGAACTGGAAGGGGAACCCGCGGGCGAAGGAACCCGGAAAGCGGCCGGTGAAGAAATCGTTCAAAAACCGGCGGTGTCCGGCCGGATCGATGCCGACCTGCGCGGCATCGAGATCGTCGAATGTCCAGCCGATGTCGTCGTGACAGCGAAGGTAGTTGGCCCAAGTACAACCGTCCGGCAGGCGGCTGCGGTTTTGCATGGCTCGAGCCAGTAGCCTGACCTCGCGGGTCGCGACGGCCTCCCACAGGAGAGCCATGAGCAGCGGGTTGTATGTGAGCTGGCATTCATGACGATCGACGTATTTGATGACCTCATCCGGGTGAACGATGGCTTCCGATTTGAACAGCAATGCCGGAGCGGCTATGCGCGCTATCAGATTGAAGGCCCGGATGACCATATGCGCTTCCGGCCGGTTTTCACAGCTGGTCCCGAGCTGTTTCCAGATGAAGGCGACCGCATCCAGCCGCAGCACCTCGACACCGTGGTTGGCGAGAAACAGCATTTCCTCGACCATGGAGCGAAACACATCGGGATTGCTGTAATTCAGGTCCCATTGGAAGCTGTTGAAGGTGGTCCACACCCATTTCCGGCAGCCCTCATGCCAGGTGAAGCAGCCGCGCCGAAGGCTCGGAAATATGTCGCGCAGGGTCCGCTCGTATCGATCCGGCATTTCCCGGTCTGGAAAAAGGAAGTAATATTCCTGGTAGTCCGGATCGCCGGTCTGAGCGCGACGTGCCCAAATATGCTCGTTTGACGTATGGTTGAAGACGAAGTCAAGGACCAGACTGATGCCGGCGCGGCGCAGGACATGTGCCAGTTCGGTTAGTTGGTCCATGGTTCCGATATCGGGATTGACGGCACGATAATCGCTGACGGCGTAACCGCCGTCATTATCTCCGTGAGGCATGGCAAATAGAGGCATCAGGTGAAGATAGGTCAAGCCGAGCTGTTTAAAATAGGGGATGTGCTCTGACAACCGGGCCAGATTGTCGCTGAACAGATCGACATAGAGTACGCCGCCGACCATTTCCTGTGAAAGGAACCAGTCCGGATTTTCCTCGCGCCGAACATCCAATTCTTTCAAGACCTCCGGTCGTTCAAGCCAGGCCCGCGCGGTGGAGATCAGGATCTGCTCGAGGTGGTAATAAAAGTCGTAGTGCCATCCATAAAGATTGACCAGAAGCCTGAACAACGGTTCCCAGTGGCGGAGCAAACGCTCTTCGAACGCCTGGCGCCGGTGCGCTGCAACTGCGCCGGGACGGCTGTCGAAAACATCATCAAGTCGCGGTAAAAGACGCTTCAAGGATTTCTTGGAATGGTAATCGATCCAGTCTGCTTCCATAGTGGCTCGTGTCCGGCGGCATAGTCATGCCGTAAAAAAACACGCACGGCCGGTGGGCCTGTGCGTTTCGGTTTGTCATTCAGACCGTGATAACGGCACAGATTTTTTATCTCATTAATTCGAAGCGCCCATTTTGTCAACAACCATAGCTGGTTTTGCGATGCCGACCTGTCCCAGGACCGGGGGGCGGGATAAAATTTCACCTTGCATTTATGCTGCGTAGCAACTAATTTTGGGGACTCGAATAATCCGCGATCGACCTAAGTCCATCGGTTCATATATTCGATGACAGATTTATTTCATCAGGACTTAGTGCTTCGATTCGCAAACATAATATCGAACCGAAAATGAGAGTGATCAAATGCTCACTCAGCACCAAGTCCTGATGTAATAAATCTGTCATCGAAAATATGAACCGATGGACTTAGGTTGATCGCGGATTATTCAAGTACCCAAAATTAGTTGCTACGCACCATAAATGCAAGTTGAAATTTTATCCCGCCCCCCGGGCAGGGGACAGGTCGGCATCGCAAAACCAGCTATGGTTGTTGACAAAATGGGCGCTTCGAATTAATGAGATAAAAAATCTGTG
>JARROL010000289.1:0-3836 GCA_037383965.1 Desulfobacterales bacterium
CCTGAACCATAACCCAAGAGGTTCCAACTTCACAGGTTTGTCATTTTGAATGGTGGTCGTGGGGATTGGTTTGGTATGTGTTATTTGCGATTTGAATTTTTCACCGAAACTTAAATGTTTCTTACACGATCAGACGAGGCCGCCAGGGGCAGTGCTGCACAGTAATTATTGAACACCTTATGCTTAAAAACCTTGTTTCCGCCTTGAGCCTTTCGCCTTCAGCCGTTTGCCGATAGGCGTTAACCTTGGAACCCTGAACCCTTTAGCCCTGCACCTTAAACCTCATACCGCCAACTCCGACATGCCAGTGGATGCCTTACAGCCGACCGCCCATGCCTCTTCCGATGACCCGCAATTCGTGCGGCGCATGGCGCTGCAAATACTGAGAGCAACAGACCAGCGCGGACAAACCCTCGATGCGGCCCTGGAGGACTTCAGGCAAAAGTACCCTCTTGCCCGCCAGAGAGACCGAGCCCTGCTGCAGACGCTTGTCTTCGGGGTCCTGCGCTGGCGCGGCCGGATCGACTTTGTCATCGGGGCTTTTTCACGCACTCCGTTGACTAAAATTCAACCCGATATTTTGAACATTCTTAGAATGGCACTTTTTCAGGTGATGTTTCTGGACCGCATTCCGGTTTCGGCTGCGGTCAACACGGCCGTGGAACTGGCCAAGCCGCTGGCGCCGGACTGGGTGGTCCGATTTGTCAACGCCGTATTGCGCAAGGCCGCGGCGGGCTACAAAAAGGTCCCATTTCCCGTGTTCGAACAAAACCCGGTTGCCGCGCTTGCAGCATCAAAGTCTTTTCCCCCCTGGCTCATACGGCACTGGCTGCACCAATTCGGTCCGGATGAAACGGCAGCCCTGTGCGATGCCGTCAACACAATCCCTCCGGTCACTTTGCGGGCCAATACCCTGAAAATCCAACGCGGGGTGCTGCTGCAGGCACTGACCGACGAAGGCGGAACCGTGGCGGCCGCATCGATGGCTCCGGAGGCCCTCCTGCTGCGCCACCCTCAAAAACCGATAGAAGAATTCCGCGCCTTTCAGCGGGGCTGGTTCCAGGTCCAAGACGAAGCCGCCCAACTCGTCACGATCCTGCTCGACCCGCAACCGGGGGAAAGGGTCCTGGATGCCTGCGCCGGTCTGGGCGGTAAAACCGGCCACATTGCGCAACTCATGCAAAATAGCGGCGTTGTGGTCGCCCTGGACGCGCAGGCGGCCAAATTGAAAATGTTGACGGCCGAGATGGCGCGGCTGGGGACATCGATCGTCAGACCTTGCCACGCCGATCTGTCAAGCGGCCGTTTGTCCGATAATCATGGCCCCTACGACCGTATCCTGCTCGATGCTCCCTGCTCCGGCCTCGGCGTGTTGCGTCGGAATCCTGACGCCAAATGGTCTGTCGAAGAAACCGCGCTCGGCGACTGTGGCCGGCGGCAGGTCGAATTTCTGAATCGTCTGGCAGTGCAGGTCAAACCCGGCGGTGTTCTGGTCTATGCGGTCTGCAGCAGTGAACCCGAAGAAGGCGAAGCGGTCGTTGACGCATTTATGAAAAATCACCCGGACTACCGGCTGGAAAACGCCGCTGACTACCTGCCCCGATTAGTCGACCGCCCGCTCACCCGCGACGGTTTTCTTAAAACTTATCCGCATCGACACGGCTCGGACGGATTTTTTTCCGCCCGTTTCAGGCGCATGCCATGATAGGAAGGATCATAAAAATTGCGGCGCTCTGCGTCCTTTTTATTGGTGTTGCCGGTATCACGTCTTATTTCACCCTTTCACTTATTATCAAGAGCGAAGACACGGTCATCGTACCGGATTTTATCGGCAAAGATGTGATCTACGTTCTCGAATCTCTGACCGCACTCGGGCTTAACACCAAGGTCAAGGGGTCCGAATACAATGCCGACGTGCCGAAAAACCACATCATTTTCCAGGAACCGAGAGCCGGGTCCGAAATAAAGAAAGGCCGCGACGTCAAGATCATTTTTTCGAAGGGTCCGCAAATGATCCCGATGCCCAACCTGGCGGGGCTCTCGCTTCAGCAAGCCCGGCTTATCTTCGAAGAGCAGGATCTGTGCCGCGGAAGCCTTGCAAGCGTTTTCGACATCAGCACCGATAAGGACACCGTCATCGCCCAATCCCCCCCTTCCGGTGCAACGGTTCGACGCGGCAGCTGTGTCGATCTGCTGGTCAGTGAAGGGCCCCGGCCCGCAGCTTACAAAATGCCGGATCTAAGCGGATTGCAGCTCGAAGATGCCCTGTTGACGATCGAAAGATACCACCTGCCTCACGGCGAGATTAAAACACAAATTGAAAAAGGCAAATCGAAAAACAGCGTGTTGGAGCAGAACCCGCCGGCCGGCTATCGCGTGACTGAGGGCGATGAGGTCAATCTGGTGATCAATCGTCGTAAAGAGGCCGGCGCCGCGACAAAGCAGACCGGCACGGCCGCCGGGGGAATTTTTCATTACAGGATTGACAACGGGTTTCTGAAACGCCATATACGGGTGCAGCTGAACCGCGACGGGCTCACCACTGATCTCTTTGACGATTTCGTCGGTCCGGGAAAGGATATCTGGCTGATCATTCCGAGAGACCAGCCCGCCACCCTGCTGGTCTATGATGACGACCGGCTGGTGCGCACAGAAGTGTATGACAACTGGTAATTTCCGTCCATAAATGGCCCTTTCCCGCAATTTCGGCGTCAACCGGGGGAATCGCTTGTGCGTCGTACAAAAGTACGCCTCCGCGCAATTCCGCCGATTTCCTTGAACTTGCGTGAAATTGCACATTTCTGGATCGGAAATTGAGATATAGCAGGAGCTGAAATGACAAAATTAATTGCCCCATCGATTCTCTCGGCGGACTTCAACCGCCTGGGCGAAGAGGTTCACGCGGTGGAAGCGGCCGGCGCCGACTGGATTCATGCAGATGTGATGGACGGTCATTTCGTTCCGAACATCACTTTCGGTCCGTTGGTCGTGGCGGCCGTGCGAAAAATCACCCGTTTGCCCATCGATGTTCACCTGATGATCGAAAACCCGGACCGCTACATCCAGGCATTCGCCGAAGCCGGAGCGAACTGGATCTCGGTGCAGGTGGAAACCTGCCCGCACCTGAACCGCGCCATTCAGCAGATAAAGGAAAGCGGCGCCAAGGCAGGTGTGGTCCTGAACCCGTCGACGCCGCTTTCGGCCTTGGACTGGGTGCTCGAATATGCCGATTATGTCCTGATCATGAGCGTCAATCCGGGCTTTGGCGGCCAGGCCTTTATCGGCAACTCTCTGGAGAAAATCCGCCGCCTGCGCCGCATGATCGACGAGCGCGGTGTGTCGACACTAATCGAGGTCGACGGCGGCATCAAAGAAAACAACATTGCCGAGGTGGCGGCGGCCGGCGCCGATGTGTTCGTCGCCGGTTCGGCCATTTTCGGACAAAAGGATTACCGGCAGGTGATCGCACGGTTCAAAGAGATCATTGGAGAGACATAATGGCCGTTAAAGCCGGCGGGCAAGCGCAAATTCTTGTCATTCACGGCCCCAACCTGAACATGCTGGGAAAAAGGGAACCAGAGGTTTACGGCCGCCGGACACTGAAAGAAATAGACACCCTGCTGGCCGACGAGGCGGCGCAGCTGAACCTGTCTTTGGAATCGTTTCAATCCAACCAGGAAGGGCTGATCGTCGACAAGATTCAGCAGACGGTCGGAAAGGCGTCAGGCCTCATCATCAACCCCGGTGCCTACACACACACCAGCATCGCCATTCGAGACGCACTGCTGCTGGTCGACATTCCGATCGTCGAAGTCCACTTGTCCAACACTTACAAG
>JARROL010000290.1:0-3833 GCA_037383965.1 Desulfobacterales bacterium
CGTCGCTTTGAGGGGCCGTTTTTTCTCCCTTGATGTTGTCTACGGTGGTTGCGCAGGAAATAAAAACCATTAAGAACAAAACCAATTGGGACTGATTTATATTTTTCTTCATTTTCCCATCCCGAAACTTTATCCGTAAAACGTGATCATAGGCAACTGTCATTACCGCTGTGAAAGCACCATTCGTAAAAGTTTAAGTGGAAGCATTCCTCAAACCCTTAAGATTCGGCAACGCTGCGGTTGTTCCCTTACCGAGCCGTTTCATCAGGTTGACCGCCGATGTGACCGTCAGGTCAAGTGGCGAAACCCGGTCTTTGGTTACAACACACACCGACCCGGCCCAGGGATCGGGAGCTCCCGGAAGAAAAAGAACAACCTTGCCGTCTTCGATACGTTCGATCTCAAAAGCGACCTGCCACGAATCGTCGAACCGTGCCGCAACGGGACTCATTCCCTCGGTTTCCTCGAAACCCAGCGTGCTTTGTGCCTCGGTCTTCAGCAGTTCGTAGACCGGTATTTTCTCCAGCACGTTGACCTCCAAAGACTGAACGAATTTCTTAGCTCGCTGTGTTTTCGCAGCCAACCCGGCGATGAAGCAGATCAGCACGAGAAGGGCGATTGCGAGCAGTTCCGCAACTGCGACGCCAACGATCTTGTCAGCTCCCAGTAGTCCGGCAATCGGAATGGCGAGCTTGCTGGTTATCTGAAGGGCCTTGCCGATAATGCCAATAAAAATGATGATGGGAACCAGGAACAAAATGCCGCCGAGCACGGTGGTTTTCAAAAACCGGAGCATTTCATACTCCTTCCTTATTCAGTACTTACTTCTTATCTGGTGCGGAAGATAGTCGTCATTAGATTATGCCGGGCTGCTTCTGCAATACGCCGTTAATTTATCTCTCTTGTCACCGCTGTTCCTTACCGATAGTCGGCGAGCCTCTCCCAGTCAAAGAAATCAATCGTGGACAGGGAAGCCGGACGATTGCCGAAAACCAGAACCACCCGCAATCCATCTGTCGTATAAGATATTTCACCAGACTCATCTTTTGGAATAGTCGATCGCGATCTTCCCGCCCCTCTGACGTGGCCGATCTTGACCAATGCCTGCGAGTAGGCCAGGTCCTGGGTGAGGTCGTTGCGGGCTTCGTCCACGTGTGGGTCCAGAGGAAGCGTAACTTCCGAGTCTGTTTTTCCTGCGAAACGTCCCCCCAGGCGGCTGCTGATCTGAGCCACCCAGACCGGTTGGCCCCGGTACCGGATCGGTGTCTGCCAAATTCGGATGGTATGCGCCTGTTTCTTGATGTACCCCCGACTCAGTTTTTTACCGGAAACGTCCTGAATACGTCCGAAGGCAATGCGCGGGTTCAGCGGTTGGTAATGATAACCCCGGCGGATAAAAGCGGTCGTCCAGTCGTCGACATCACCGATAATCACTACATTAAGAGGCTCGGCCGAAGACCCGCCGTTTTCCTGCGACACGCAGCAGGGCAGTTGCTCCAGTATCCGCCGAAGATCGGTCTCGCTCTCCACGTTTTGCAGCTCGTCGACCGAATATATGAATTCCAATTTTTCGAGCAAGTCTTCACCCCGCAGCGAATTCGGGTTGGGGGCGAAAAAGGTGAAGTTCTGACTGAAATCATCGCTCACCAGGTCGACATCGAGGGCTTTCACCTCCTCAGTCCGGCTGGTGAAAATGTATCCGGATGCACGTGTGCCAGGCAAAATCAGGCTTCGAACAGGAAAATTCAGCTTCAGCAGGTGCTCGTCGAGTGCCTTGTTCGCATCGACGGCAAGGGCTTTGTGAAAGGCGAAGGCAACCTCCAGTGGTGCGTAATATTCGGGATCGATGGCCGTCGGCATCAAGATCAGTGATCGATCGGTGTTGTTTTCGATCGCCAGCCACAGGGCCTGAATGTCTTTCTTGGACAGATCGATTCCAAAGATCTGCCTCGTCTCCTCGTCGCCGACAAGGGCGGTCGACACCCGAATCCCGTTCGCCTCCTTGGTCTGGGCCCGACCCTGTATGGGAGCCTCGTTGACGGCGGCCGGCTTTTTAAACGTCGCGCAGGCATTCACCAGCAGCGTCAAACATATCGCAATACCGACAACAGCCGATCGCTTCATCTGTTTAAATTGTCTTTTCTGCATGTTTTTGACTCTCTGGATATAGTAACCACATCCAGTCTCTTATAGGAGAACTTTCAATTTTCTATTTTTGCATGTAATAGCCCGAGGGTTTTTCCCAATCAAAAAGCTCTATGTCGGCAAGGGTGTGTGGCCGGGGTTCGAAGAAAAGCACGACCCGCAGGCCATCGGTGTAAAAGGGATCGCCCACCAGATTCATCCGGGGATCCTCCCGGCTAACGACTCCGAGGCCCTCGACATACCCATGGCCGGCCAGCGCCTGCGAATAGGCTATGTCTTCCACAAAATAGCGGCGAGCCTCGTCCACGTCCGGGTCAATCACGTGGGTCGAAATGGTGGGTGATTTCAGGGTGAATTTCACCCCGATGTCCCGACTGATCTGGCCGACAAACACCTTTTGGCCGCGAAACCGGATCGGGCTCAACCAGAAGCGCATGTGGTTGCGCTCGTTGATGGTGCCGCGGGCTTTCTGCCAGCCGATATCCTGTTTTCTTCCGTACACGTAGAGCGGGCTGATGGGCGAGTACCGATACCGCTCTCCCAGTAGAAACGATTTTATGGTCCGCTTGATGGCCTCCGACCAGATGACCTCGGTGGCATGCCAGCCGCGGCGAACCAGGGCCGGCACGATATCGTTTATGTCTCCGATCAGAACCAGGTTGAGCGGATCGCCGAATTCGTCCCCGTCGGCGTTGGTGGTGCAGCAGGGGAGCTCTTCGAGCACCTGCCGCAGCTCTTCCTCGTCTTCGATGTCGATGATATCATCGGCCGCATACAGCGTATCGAAGTCGAGCATCTTGTAGTCGCCCTTGAATTCCGGATCCGGGACGATGAACGAAAAGCTCTTGACGTCTTCACGGGAGATCAGGTCGATATCCACGGCCTTGAAGCCTTCGTCCAGGTTGGTGAGCACGAAGCCCGATTCGCTCGAACCCGGTCGTATCGGGTTTTGGAACTGCAGGCCGATGAACGTGTCATCAATCTGCCGGTTCGTTTCCTTGGAGCCCGTGTGAAACGCAAAGGCCGCCTCGGACGGGGAAAAGTAGTTGGGATCCATACCCGATGGCAGAAACCAGTAAGTATTGGTACTGTCGTTCCTCACCTCGACCCACACCGGCTGGATGAATTTCCACCTCAGCTTCACCCCGTATATAGCCTGGGCTTCGGCAGTGGTCGGCACCGCGACCGTGACGGTCACATCTTCTTTGACAGCAGTCTTCATCCGGTTCTTAAAGGCCATTGGATCCGTCGGCGCAGGTCGGGCGGTCGCGCATCCGTGCAAGACAAGGACAGCCAAAGAAAGAGCCAAAAATTTACAAAGTGTTTTTGACCTGGAGCGATTCATAAATGGAGCCTCGCTTCGAATGCAGTTCCCTCTCAAATCCACTGACAAACATTTTTTTGCCGGCTAATCGCGACGAAAGCGTTGTGAAAATAAATGTTAGTAATAAGTAAGCATGATGCGTGCGAGATACTATTGGACTTTGGTCCAATACCGAGAATAATCCAATGTAGCAGCCACTATATTGCCGAATGAGCTCACTTTCAATGGTTTAAAGACATTCTGGTTCAACCTGCCGAGAGTTTTTTTAATGATCCCATAGGCAGATAATCTAACGATGTATCTTCGATTTATGAGGGTCATATACTGCATATACGTTGGCGTAACCAGTGATGCTCCGGTTCAG
>JARROL010000291.1:0-5003 GCA_037383965.1 Desulfobacterales bacterium
CGGGAAAAACATCATGCCAGACCGGAAGGCGCGGATGACAGTCAAAAAAAGGGTCTTTATTGCCGTAGACCACCAGATGCTGAGAGAGGGGCTGAAGGCCATCCTGGGCAGCCGGCAAGACCTCGACATCGTGGGGGAGGCCGTGGACGGACTGGAAGCCGTGCGCAAGGTCAAGAAACTCCGCCCGGACCTGCTCCTGCTGGACCTGTCGATGCCGCGTTTGAACGGTCTGTCGGTGCTGTTGGACACGAAGGCCTACCTGCCCGATATCAAGATCCTGGTCCTGACGATGCACGAATCCGAGCACTACGTGATGGAAACCTTCGAAGCCGGGGCAGACGGTTATTGCAGCAAAAACGACAGCCGCCAAGAGCTGCTGGTCGCAATCGACAGCGTGTTGGCCGGCAACATCTACCTCAGTCCTTCCATTACAAAAGACGTCCTCGATGGTTTTCTGGCGAAGCGGAAAGAGCGCAAGGCCGACACCGCCTGGGACACTGTTACCCAGCGGGAAAAAGAAATCCTGAAGCTGCTGGCCGAAGGCTACACCAACAAGGAAATCGGCGGGATGCTGTTTATCAGCGTCAAGACCGTTGAAAAGCACCGCGCCAATATCATGTCCAAACTCGATCTGCACAATGTGCCGCAGCTGACCGCGCTCGCCATCGAAAAGGGGCTGGTGGAAAAAAAGACCTAAATTCGCAAGTCCCTATGGATGTTGTGTATTTTTAAGTTCTGGGCTATTAAATTCGAATTTACTGATGTTTAGAGCTCCGTTAGTTACTGCTGCGGGGGACTAACCTGGATACTGTACATATCTTCTGAGAGGATGACGCGCTACTGCGGCTTACCATATCTGGCCCCCAAATCGATACCGGCCGGAAATCAGAGCACCTGAATCCGCTGAAGGCGTGAAACAGTCTGAAACCCCACGCGGTTTGCCGAAAGCATCGTTGAGACCGTCGGGGAAGCCCTGCTGGTGCTCGATGAGCAGATGCGGGTGGTCACCGCCAACCGTCGTTTTTTCGACCACTTCGGCACGGACCGGGAGGAGACCGAAGGCAAGAGCCTGTTCGAGTTGGGCAACGGCCAGTGGAACATTCCCGAGTTGCGCCGGCTTCTGGAGGAAACCACCGAGCAGCGCAAGGCTTTCGAGGATTATCCGGTCGAACACCGTTTCCCGAAGATCGGTTTAAGGAAAATGCTGCTGAATGGGCGCCATCTGCGCGAGGAGGATCCAACTCAGAACAAAATCCTGCTGGCCATAGAGGATGTGACAGATAGGCAAGGCAGCAGGTATTCGGTTCTCTATTTGAAACGGGAACGTGGCTGCGAAAAGCCAAGAATCGACGCCTCGTCGACCAGGAGCTGTTCGCCGCCTTCAACGAAGAAATCGACACAGCCGCGAAGCTGCTCAATGGTTATATCAGATCTATCGGCAATAAGTTTAGCCATTAGCAAATGACGATTGACCAATGACTGTTTTTAATGACTACTGACTCGAACAAAGTACATTCAGCGGCGGCACAAAAAGTGCTGCAAAAAATCGCAGACCGAATTGCCGGGGGTGAAGATTTCGGTCTGCTGGAAGAGGAACAATTGGAGCTTCTGCGGCTGACCCATGAGCTCGATCACTACCGTTATGAACTCGAAGAAGTCCAGGGGGAGCTGGAGAGCAAAGAGGAGCAGCTCCGAAAGCTGAGCCGGGATCTCGAAACCGTAGGGGCAGACCTGTTTGATTATCTGGATTTTATTCCGGTGGCCTTCGTGAAATTAAGTAAAAAGGGCATTATTGAAAGGGTCAATTCCGCTGCCCGGCAGATGCTGGTCGGGTCTGAACATCCCCCGATCGGCGCTCCCTTTTCAAATTTTGTAAAGTCTGAAGATCACTACATCTATTTTGGCGGACTCAAAAATATCACCGCAACAGGCCGCCTCACTACTTTCCAAATGCGTATCATTGGCCCAACTGACAAGGAGGAGATCCATACTCACATCCAAGTTGAGCCCAAACTCGACCCCACAGGCAGGTTCAGCCACTGGCACTTGGCTCTTTTCGATGTCAGCGAGGCGCATCTGCAGAATTTGCGGCTGAAGGAGGTTCACGAACAGTTGCAATTGGCTGCTCAGGCAGCCGAACTCGGCGTGTGGAACTACGATTTGGTGAGCGGAAAATCGAAGTGGAACACTCACCTCTACCGCCTGCTCGGCCTGGAGCCCCGGGACGGCCCTGAAGACGCGGAGCGTTTTTTCGAGTTCATCCATCCCGAAGACCGTGCCGGCAGCGTTGCAAGCATTACGACGGTCATCAACAGCCCTGATGATCACATCATGGAAGAGTTTCGCATCGTACGAGCGGATGGAAAAATCCGCTGGCTCGCGGCACGCGGCCGCATTTACCGCGACGAGAACGGTAGAAAGACACGCATAAGCGGCATCAACTACGACATCACCGAGCGCAAGAATGCCGAAGAGGCCGTCCGGCTGGCGCAGTTGCAGTTGACGCTGCAGCTCGCGGAAACCGAGCGGGTCAACGAGGAGTTGTCCCAGTACGCCTACGCCGTTTCCCACGACCTCAAGGGGCCCCTGCGTGCCATTCGCAATTATGCCGAGTTCCTGTATGAAGATCTGGCCGACACCCTGACCGGCGATCAGAAAAAGTACCTGGAGGGGTTGAAGACGGCGGTGGATCAGGGCGACAATCTGATCAACGATCTGTTGAACCTCTCGCGCATCGACCGAGTGCCACTGGAAATGGAGGCTGCCGATGTACCCGGTACGGTCGCCGAAGTCCGATCCCTGCTCGCTCTGCCGGACGAGGTGGAAATTACCGTCGAAATGAAGTGGCCGGACTTCAGCGTCGACCGCACTTTGCTCAAGCAGATCCTGCAGAACCTGATCTCAAACGGCGTCAAATTCAACGAGCACAACCCTAAGCGCATCGAAATCGGCTGGCAGGCGGCGCCCGGAGATACCATCGATATTTTCGTGCGCGACAACGGCATCGGCATCGAAACACAATACCGGGAGCAGATTTTCAGGATTTTTCAGCGCCTGCATACCGATCGGGCCTATGAAGGCACCGGTATCGGCCTGGCGATCGTCCAGAAGGCCGCCAATAAGCTTGGCGGTACGGTGCGACTCGAGTCCGAACCCGGAAAAGGGAGCACCTTCACCCTCCGGCTGCCGTTAGAATCAACGGAAGTGGGAAAAAGAGCCGATACCGGTTTTCCGCGCGAAGACCTTTATTACTGAAGAAGTGGAAGATGTAAGGTCTAAGGTTCGAGGTAAAAAAGAAAAAATACGAGGGAAAGGGCGAATGGCTAATGGCGAAAGGCCAACGGCAAATGAGAGGAAAGGCTTTGAACGAAGACCCCATCGTTTTTCTACTGGTGGAAGTACCGGAGAAACCTCTATGAATGAAAAAGCCCCCTCATCCCCCATCCGGATTTTGCTGGTGGAAGACAACGAACACGATCAGATCGCCTTTCTAAGGGCTCTTGAGAAGGCGGACACACCTTTCGAGGTGACCGTGTGCGAGCGGGCCGAAAGAATTCCCACGGCCCTGCAAACCGGCAGCGAATCTTTCGACATCGTGGTGCTCGATCAAAACCTGCCGGGCATCAGCGGCTTGGCCGCCTACAAGAAATTGCAGCAGAAAAGCGACGTGCCGCCGTTTGTCATGCTCACGGGAACCGGTTCGGAAAATCTAGCGGTGGATGCGCTCAGAGCCGGTATTTACGATTACATCATCAAGGATCCGAACCAGGGTTATCTTCTGTTGCTGCCTTTGAAGCTGAAAGACGTCAAACAACGGCATACGGACGTTGTTACACGCCTGAAAGCCGAAGCAGACTTGAAAAAGGCGCACTCGGAATTGGAAAAAAAGGTGGCGCTGCGCACCGCCGAACTCTCCCGGACGGTCGAGGCGTTGGTAGAAGAGATCGCCGAACGCACGCAAACTGAAAAGGCCCTGCGCGACTCCGAACAGGCCCTGCGCCACCTGTCTTTGAAAATCATCGAAACCCAGGAAAACGAACGCCGGCAGATTGCCAAGGAGCTGCACGACAGCATCGGATCGAGCCTGGCCGCCATCAAATTTGCCGTCGAGGGAAAATTGCAGACCATGACAAACGGTCCTCCCAGCGATGCCGTCCCGCTGGAGAAAATCGCCGGCCACATCCACGACACCATCAAGGAGGTGCGCCGCATCTCGACGAGCTTGAGACCGTCCATGCTGGACGATTTGGGATTGCTGGCCACCATTAAATGGTACTGCCGCAGCAGCGGGGAATTACATGCGGATTCCCGGATCGAAACCAAACTGGCGCTCAAGGATGACGACGTTCCCGAATACAGCAAGATCGTGATATACCGGGTGCTCCAGGAAGCCCTGAACAATGCCCTGCGGCACAGTGGGGCCGACACGATTCAGGTGAGCTTAACGGCCGCGAAAGATCGTGTGCGGTTGTGCGTAAAAGACAATGGCTGCGGATTTGATCCTGAAGATGCTATTCAGATCACCGATCCGCTCAGCGGTTACGGCCTCAAGGGCATGAGTGACCGCGCCGAGGTGGTCGGCGGGTCGCTCTCCCTCGATTCCAGCCCGGGCCGGGGGACGACCGTCTGCCTGGAACTGCCTTTCGAGGGGAATTGGGCATCTATGCGTCACGCCGATTGAATCGAGTGCCTGTTTATTTTTGTTCTCGAACGACCTTCAGCAGAACCACGAAACAAACCCCCCTGCAATAACCAACCATCAGTCATCGGCAACCTATTTCATACAAGCCGGACGCGGAAGCCCTGAAGTTTGAGGTCAAAATGGGGTCACAACCCCATTGCCGAATGGGCCACACCGTCGAAAATTAAAGATAAAAGAGAAAAGTGTGCGGTAACAGCGGCACAAGGAGGGGCATAGACTTTCAGGAGGACAATCGATGTGCTTCTGAGCAAACAGAATCAACCCGTGCAGTAGTCTGGCGCGACTCGCTGGCTGCGCTAAA
>JARROL010000292.1:0-3817 GCA_037383965.1 Desulfobacterales bacterium
GTGTGAGTTCTCTTTGCCAGGGATGGGTGTCAGGTTAAAAAAGACCGGATCATGTTATGGATAAGTAGTAATGGCAAATAGAGACATACGGATTAGCCCAAAGGGATCACTGACAAACTGAAGGGGCAGTTTTCGTAGACATATCTTTTGCCTCGATCACCTAAAAACGACCGCCGTGCTCAACCTTACCACGAGGAATTTAAAAATCCTCCCTTGATTTCACACAATTTAATGTGTAATGTTGTGTGTGAAATTTAAGGAGGTGATTTTTATGGCGACAAATTTACAAATAGATGACGATCTCATATTAAGAGCGGTTAGACTCGGCGGACACAAAACAAAAAAGGCCGCTGTCTCAAAGGCGTTAATTGAATATATACATCAGTTGGAGCAAGAAAAAATTCTCACGATGTTTGGTACTGTGGAATACGAACCTGAATATGATTATAAAAAGCAGAGAAGCCGGTCATGAAGGTCATTGTTGACACAAGCGTATGGTCTCTGGCTTTAAGACGCGATAAAGATGAATCTCCTTCGTCCGTCCAAGAACTTCGTCATTTAATCCATGACCATCGTGTCCAAATGATGGGCCCTATACGTCAGGAAATCTTATCGGGCATTCGCAGTAAATCTCAGTTTAAAAAACTCCGGAAGCATCTTGAAAGCTTTCCTGATCTTCCAATTTTTACGGAAGACTATGTTGCAGCAGCCCAGTTTTTCAATCATTGCCGTTCAAAGGGAATACAAGGTTCAAACACTGATTTCTTGATATGCGCCGCGGCTGTCAGAAACAAGTTTTCAATATATACTACGGACAAAGACTTTCAGATGTTTTCAAAATATATACAAATTGTTCTCCACAAGGCCGACAAAGGGTTCATTCAACAATAACGTCACAGTTTTGAAAATGTCACAACGCAGTTGCAACGGACTTATCTTCACGTTTTTCACTGGTGGCCGGCCGCCAGGATATTCAGAAAAAGCGCAGCCGGCCCGGTAAATATGCCGCGGGTATCGCGACAGGCAACTGTCAACCGCGTTGGGCGCGTTCCAGGCCATAGCTGCGAACAACCAGGACCGGAATGTCCAATGCGTGCCGCACGGCCGATACGGTTTGTCCGAAGACGAGGTCGTTTATCCCGTGGTGCCCGTGCGAGCCCATGATCAACATGTCGATACCGGTCTCGTTCACGGCCTTTACGATTTCTTCAGGCGGTTGTCCGTGCAGCAGCATTGACTCGACCGGCAAGTCCCGCTCTTCGATTTCACGCGTCAGGCTTTCGAGATAGGATTCGTCTTCGGCGCCATGCAGGCTCCAACTCTCCTGGCCCAACAGTATGGTTCCGGGCGCGTCCACAACATGCAACAGCGTGAGGCGGGCGCGGTGAACCCGTGCTTCGGCAACGGCCGCTGAGACGATAACGGCATCTCCGGCCGCGTGTTGGAGCGCCACACCGATATGCTTTATCTGCAAGGGCTCGACGGCGTCGGCCACTAAATGGGCGTCGGTGGTGATGGCGCTCTCCCAGGTGCGGCCGGGGCGGAACAAGGGGCCGAAGGTAATGTACGCCAGGACACCGAGTATCAGGGTCAGCGGTATCATGGCCGCAACCCAAATCCAGGCCGGGCTGCTCCCGAGCCAACCGGAGAGTTCGTCGAACACCAGTTTGAGGTTCAACGCGACGATTATCGCCGCGATGCTCCAGGCGACGACCTTGATCCAGGTCCGGTTGGCGAAAACGCCCATCTTTTTGGTATCGGATGTGAAATGGATCAAGGGAATCGTGGCGAACGGCAGTTGGAGACTGAGGATGACCTGGGACAATATCAGCAGCCGGTATAGGCCTTTGTCACCAGCGACGGCGAGCACGATAACGGCCGGAATCAGGGCGATGCCGCGTGTCAGAAGGCGTCGCAGCCACGGGCGCATCCGCAGGTTGAGGAATCCCTCCATAATGATCTGGCCCGAGAGTGTACCCGTGATGGTCGAACTCTGACCGGCTGCCAGAAGGGCCACGGCAAAGGCGATCGGGGCGAGGTTCGTGCCCAGGAGTCCGTCCAGCAAGCTGTGCGCTTGCTGGATCTCGGTCACGACGATCCCGCGGCTGTGAAAATCCGCGGCCGCCATGATCAGAATCGCAGCGTTGACCAAAAACGCGGCGTTCAGTGCAACCGCCGAATCGATCAGGTTGAACTTGCATGCCTCCTTCTTTCCGGTAATGGTATTGGACACGGCGCGTGACTGCACCAGTGACGAATGCAGATAGAGATTGTGAGGCATCACCGTGGCGCCGATCATCCCGATGGCCACGTAAAGAGCAGAAGAGTCAAGGTGTGGGACGAAGCCCGCTGCGATGCCGCCCCAATCGGGTTTGGCCAGGTATACCTCGATCAGGAAGCAGCCCCCGATCGTTGCGACCAGCATCACGATGAAGGCCTCCATTTTGCGCATGCCGAGGCGCTGGAGTGCAAGAAGCAGGAAGGTGTCGAAGGCGGTCACCGCGCATCCCCAAAGCAGCGGTAGACCGAACAGCAGGTTCAGGCCCACGATGGTGCCCAACACTTCAGCCAGGTCGGTGGCGGCAATGGCGATTTCGGCCAGGAACCAGAGAAACAAGTTGAGGGGCCGCGGGTATTCACGTCGGCAGCCCTGGGCCAGGTCGAGGCCGGTCACGATGCCCAGGCGTGAGCACAGCGCCTGAAGGAGAATGGCCATCAGGTTGGACATCAGCAGGACCCAGATGAGCATGTAGCCGAAGCGGGCACCGCCTTCGATGTCGGTGGCCCAGTTTCCGGGATCCATATAACCCACGCTGACAAGATAGGCCGGGCCCACAAAAGCCAAAAGTCTGCGCATCCCCCTCCGCTTTTTCACGTTAATTTTGGGACCGTAATCGGCCTCCTGGGAACGGTTCTGCGATGATGATGCTGCATTCATGGGGTCTTTTTTCTCTTCGATTGAGGGGTCAAATTTTTAAACCTATATCAGTGTCCGTCCAGAAATGGTAGACGTCGTCCCCGGCCGGCGTAGCAGGACGACGTCGAGGATGGCAATGAGCGAGAACGCCGACCCGGGCCGATAGGTGCCGTTTAAGGATGGACATTATCTAACGCTAAACGGCTCCTCAGGCAAGAACCATTTCGGGAGTCGATTCCGAACGGCACCTGTCCGGTACAAAACCGGACCGCATTACACCAAACCAACCGGGTGTTTGTTTTCGTGCTGCAGTCGTTTCCAAAAAACAAAAAGGGGGCAGGGGGATTCCGTACTGGAGGGGAGGCTTGTTGAGCGGAGCCAAATGTATTAAATTCACTTAAAATGATCCGTCCCAGGTTCAGGGTTCAAGGTTCAAAGGTTATAAAATGCTGATATCCCAAAATTTATACTCCATTGTTTGGATTGGTCCCTTTAATCCATTCAACCTAGGTTGCAATTATATTCTTTTAACCCGACAATAGAAGATCGAAAATCAAGGTGCGCACAGGAACCGCGACGGCGCGAGAGAGGGAAGGCATGCTGAAAAAAAGAAAACTTGGACGGCAGGGGTTAACTGTATCGGCGCTTGGATTGGGCTGTATGGGAATGAGTCAGTCTTACGGAGTTGCCGACGACCGCGAATCGATTGCCACGATCCATCGCGCGATCGATCTCGGTGTCACGTTCTTCGACACCGCCGAGGCTTATGGCCCTTACACAAACGAAAAGTTGTTGGGACGGGGCCTGAAGGGACGACGCGACAAGGTGATTGTTGCAACCAAGTTCGGTTTCCTTTTCGAGGAAGGAAAAATCGTGGGCCTGGACAGCCGACCGGAGCAT
>JARROL010000293.1:0-8151 GCA_037383965.1 Desulfobacterales bacterium
GTCCCGTCGCAGAAGAGAAAATGTTTCGCATCATAGATCTCAATGGCTTCCTTGATATAGACCTTGGCCTGCTCCGGATAGCTGAAGGCACACAGCACATCGGATCTCCCCGAACGGAAGGGCCTGGTGGAATACATCCTGGCGTAGGCGTTGCGCAGGTCGGCCGCATAGGATTTGGCCACCCCCTCGCCGTGGGGGATCATCGTGTAAACGATGCCACAGTTCTTGACAAAGGTTCTTCTAAACTGGTTCGCCAGCCCCTGGCCGTAGGCGTTGTTCACGTACATGACCGAGGCGGTTTTGTACAGACCGGCCGCCAGCCGGCCCAGCACGGCCCCCTGGAGCGCATCCGAGGGGCAGGTGCGAAACAGAAAATCTTTTCCCTTGTCTTCCGGCAGATCCGTGATAAACGGGGACGTCGCTCCCGGTGTGATCATGAGGACGTTTTCGGGGCAGGTGACAGATTCAGCCACGGGCACGATCACCCCGCTGGAGGAAGACCCGATAATCACGGCCACCTTATCGGTTTCAATCAGTTTCCGGGCCGCTTTTTTAGCGGGTTCGGCTGCGGTTTGGCTGTCTTCGTGGAAGAATTCGATGGTAAAGCCGGCCGCCGCCATTTGTTGGGCCGCCAATTCGGCCGCTTTTTGTTGTCTGGGCCCCCAATCTTTTAAGGCACCGCTGGTGTCAAAGAGGGTGCCCACCTTCAGACCCTCGGCTAGTGGTGCCGAAGAAAATGGCGCCATGAGAATGCTGAACAAAACGAGCAAAGTTAGCCTTTTCATAAGACCTCCTTTTTCAAGGAAAATTTGGCCGTGAATTATGGCGAGCCGGAAGCAGCATCAATCGTGCTCCCCGTATCTATCCGCGGTTGTGGTGTCTTCTCAGGGCAGGAAATAAATCAGATGAGCTCATCAACCGGTGTGTACTTAAGATTTAGTGCATCGGCAACGCCCTTGAAGGTGACTTTGCCCTGGACCACGTTGGCACCTCGTTTTATCTCGCTGTTTTCCTGCAGGGCTTTTTTCCAGCCCTTGTCGGCCATCTCGAGAACATAGGGCAGGGAGGCATTGGTCAAGGCCAGCGATGAGGTGCGGGGTAAAGCCCCGGGCATATTACTCACGGCATAGTGAACAATGGTGTCGAGAATATATGTGGGTTGGTGATGGGTCGTCTCTTTGGAGGTTTCAAAGCATCCGCCCTGATCGATGGCGACATCCACCAGCACCGTTCCTTTTTTCATGGTTTTGAGCATGTCGCGGGTCACCAGGATCGGGGTCCTGGCACCGGGAACCAGCGCCGCACCCACCACTAGATCCGCCTTGGTGATCAGATCGCGGATGGCCGCCGGACTCGAATTAACGATAAAACAGTTTGCGGGCATCACATCGCTCAAATACCGCAGCCGCTCCAAATCGATGTCGAGAACGTAGACGTTGGCCCCCAGGCCGGAGGCCATTTTGGCGGCATTGCCGCCAACCGCTCCGCCGCCGAGGATAACCACCGTGGCCGGATCGACACCGGGAACTCCGCCGAGCAGAACACCGTGGCCGCCCTGCGCCATTTCCAGATACTTGGCCCCCTCTTGAATGGCCATCGGTCCGGCGACTTGGCTCATCGGTTTTAGCAGCGGCAGCGACCCGTCGTCTTTTTGGATCGTTTCATAGGCGATGTTGATCGAGCCGGTTTCAATCAGCTTGTGGGCTAATTTTTCCGATGCCGCCAGGTGAAGAAACGAAAAATAGATCTGACCTTCTTTGAGATCGTCAAATTCGGAAGGCTGGGGCTCTTTGACGCGCAAAATCATCTCGGAACGGTTAAATATATCTTTGGATGACGCCACGATCTCCGCCCCGGCGTGCTCGTAATCGACGTCCTCGAACCCGCTGGGTTTTCCGGCCTGTTTTTCGATCAAAACCGTATGCCGGTTTTGCTTCATGATCTCCACGCCGGCCGGCGTCATGGCGACGCGATTCTCATCGGCCTTGATTTCTTTTGGTATTCCTACAATCATGGCTCGTATCCTTTGTTGAAAAAAGAATCCGTTTGTGAGTCTCTCCAAGAGAAGAGGACCCTTTGAAGCACTCAAAGACGGGTATAATTGCGTGTCGGATGCCGTGTGATTCAGCAAACCGACACGCCTGATTTGCACGTCTTTCTACAACACCTCATCGACGGGAGTGTAATCGAGATCGAACGCATCGGCCACCGCTTTATAGGTGATCTTCCCGTTGACGACATTGGCGCCCAGCTTGATTTCGTTGCTCTCTTGCATGGCTTTTTTCCAGCCTTTGTTGGCAATCTCGACCGCATACGGCAGGGTGGCATTGGTCAAGGCCATGGTCGATGTTCGCGGCACCGCCCCGGGCATATTGGCCACGCAGTAGTGGACCACACCGTCGACCACATAAATCGGATCGCCGTGGGTCGTGGCTTTCGAGGTTTCGAAGCAGCCGCCCTGGTCGATGGCGACATCCACCAGAACGGAACCCGGTTTCATGGTTTTGAGCATCTCGCGGGTAATCAACTTGGGTGCCTTGGTGCCTGGAATCAGCACGGCGCCGACGACGACGTCGGCCCTCTGGATGAGTTCCCGGAGAGTCGCCGGGCTGGAAAACAAGCCGAAGCAATTGGCCGGCATCACATCGCTAAGGTACCTAAGGCGATCCAGGTTCATGTCGAGGATATACACCTTGGCACCCAGGCCGCAGGCCATCTTGGCCGCGTTGGTGCCGACGATGCCGCCGCCGATCACCACGACATTGCCCGGATCCACTCCCGGCACGCCCCCCAGCAACACCCCGTGACCGCCTTGGGCCATTTCTAAGTACTTGGCCCCCTGCTGAATTGCCATTCTACCGGCCACCTCGCTCATCGGAGTCAGCAGCGGCAAGGAGCGGTCCGGTTTCTGAATGGTTTCATAAGCAATACAGACACTTTTACTTTTGATAAGGGCCTTGGTCAGTTCTTCTGCCGCTGCCAGATGCAAGTAGGTAAAAACGATCTGGCCTTCCCGGATCAGATCGTATTCAGGCGGCAGCGGTTCTTTCACATGCATCACCCTGTCGGATCTTTCAAATATTTCGCGGGCTGTTGCGACCATCTCGGCACCGGCTTTGATATAGGCCGCATCTTCGAAACCGCTGCCGCTGCCGGCCCCTTTTTCTACCAGCAGCTTATGGCCGTTAGCGATCATGACCTCGACACCGGCCGGCGTCATGCACACACGATTTTCTTCTGTCTTGATTTCTTTTAAAATTCCGACTTTCATTTTGCCTCCTCCTCTTTTGTGATTGTTGGTTGCAAGAAATGCAATTACTACACGGGGTGAACGGATAAAGCCTTATAGAGCAAGGAGCTTGCCAACTACCGCATGGAAATGAAATTGGAATCTAATCGAGGAAGAACAAGAATCGGTTCAATTCAACTGAAGATCGTAACATTATGAAATTGTATTAAAAGCTTAATACAATTCAACCGAGCGGCATCGAATCCCCTTTGAAATCAACAGTAATTGTGAGTTCCCAAACACGGATGGGGAACCACAGTTCATTTATGAAGTGGAAACAAAACGTTCCAATTTATCGCCACATTAGTTTTAATAGTTTAATATTAAACGAAATATAATTATGGTTCGTATTGTTGCCACTGGTTTATATTATTGCCATATTTTCTGGTCTTATTTCGGTTTCTTCAAAACCGCTATCAATTCCTTTACGGCATCGGCCGATTTCTGAAGGGCCTTCTGCTCATCGTCGGTGAGGGTGATCTGAATAATCTCTTCTATGCCGTTTTGGCCTAATTTTACCGGAAACTTCAAGATATGCTGAACGGGTTACACCAAGAAACTCCATAAAATTCCGGCACATATGGCGGATCCGATCACCCCGGAGGAGTTGCAGGCCATGGCATGCATCAGAAGATAGTTGGTCGGATCCGATTTGAGGCCCACCTGGTGAACCTCGCGGGCGGAACCAGGCACGGCCGACACGCCGGCCGCGCCCAGAAGGGGATTTATTTTTTGCTTCATAAACAGGTTCATGATCTTGCCGAAGAGCACCCCGGATGCCGTGGCGATGCTGAAAGCGACCGCGCCCAGGAAGAAGATGCCGACCGATTTTGGGGTCAGAAAGACGTCGGCCTGGGTGCTGGCGCCGACGGTGAAGCCCAGAAAGATGGTGGCGGTGTCGATGATCGCCGTGCGGGCGGTCTGGGCCAGACGGTCAACCACGCCGGATTCCTTCATGAGGTTACCGAAAAAAATCGGGCCCAGCAGGGGGATCGAGGCCGGGGCCAGAAAACAGCAGTGTAACATGCCGGCGGCCGGGACGAGCAGTTTTTCCACCCGAGAGACATCCCGCATTTCCGGCATGTGGATCCGGCGTTCCTTCTGTGTGGTCAACAAGCGAATGATCGGCGGCTTAATGATGGGGATCAGAGCCATGTAGGAATACGCCGCGATGGCGATCGGCCCGATCAGGTGCGGAGCCAGTTTGGCGGTCAGAAAGATCGATGTCGGACCGTCGGCCCCGCCGATGATGGCGATTGAACCAGCCTCCTTGGGCAGGAAACCAAGGGCCAGGGCGCTGAGGAGCGTGAAGTAAATTCCCATTTGGGCGGCGGCCCCCAGGAGCATCAAGCGGGGCATCGCCAGCAGAGAGGAAAAGTCGGTCATGGCCCCCAGACCCAGAAACACGATCGAGGGGTAGACGCCGGTGGTGACGCCGAAGTAAAGGTAATGCAGCACGCTGTTGGGTTCGTAGATTCCGAGGCCGAAGCCCTTGAAGAACGGAACGTTGCCCACCAGTATGCCGAAGCCGATCGGCAAGAGCAGCAGGGGTTCGTATTCCTTGGCGACGGCGAGGTAGAGAAAAAGCGATCCCACCAGCAGCATGATGATATTGCGGAAGTCCGCCAGGTAGTAGCCGGTGTTGGATAAAAACTGGATGAGCAGGTCCATGGCACCCCTTCCTTATTGTCTGTCCGGTTGATAGGCCGTCTTGGAAAACCACGGCATCAGTCCCGCCAAACGAACCGGCCGTCTCCGGCCGGGACAATGACCCCGGATTCCCGCAGGCTTCGGATCGACAGATGCACGTGCGGCAGCTCGCCACTGTTGGCCAGTTCGTAGAGATTCGTGAGATCGAACGATTCTCCGAGTTCGGCGACCAGCGGCTTCAAACGCGCTTGGGCCTCATCGATGTCGAAGGCGGGCGGTTTGGGGACAACAGCCTCTTTCGGCGCGGTTTTAACCGCCTGTTTCTTCTCGGGGCGCTTTTCTACACTCTTTTCCAGGAAAGCGGCGATTTTATACAGCTGCGAGATCACGAGGGATAACACCGTCAGACCCGCCATGACGATCAGCGCCCCGGCAACTGCCATGACCCAGCCGTTTTGGGCAGATATGGCTTCAAGACCATACAATGCACACCTCCTTGATACGTTTACCTTTCTTCTTTTGAACTCAACGCCCTGCGTTCCGATGCAATCTTGTCGATTTTTGAAATGATCTTTTTGCCGAGCGCATTGTTGTTCTGAATCAGCTGGAAAAAATCGTTACTCGAAATGGACAGGACCTCTCCATCTGTTTCGGCCATGGCGGTGCCTGTATATTCGAAAGGGGCAATGACGGTCGACCAGCCGATAACCGTTCCCTTGTCGTCAAGGGTATATGCGCGACCTTTTTCCAATGTGACCGTAAATGTTCCGGACAAGATGATGAAGAACGTCATGGCAGGTGTTCCCTGGCGCAGAAGTACCTCTCCCTTTTTAACGCTCCTTGATTTTAACAAAGATGCAAACTGCTCCAGTTCAATGTAGCTCAAGCCCTGAAAAAACGCCAACGGCTCAATGGTTTGTACTTCGACAGGCATGGCTGAATCCTTTTGTGAATCATATTATTTTTTATGGGCAAGACCGCACAAGCGTTTTCGCCGCGACGCGCGTCAAAAACGTCGCGTATGGATACCCCGCGGAGAACCCCGCCATTGCGGGATCCATACGATGAATCGCCATTTATTGAAGGCAATCAGCCGATGACCGCCAGCACGTCGTTTTTCTGCACCGAATCACCGCTGGCAAAGTTGACGGCCTTGATGGTGCCGCCGACCGTTGCCGGCAGGGCGTTCTCCATTTTCATGGCCTCGAGCACCACCACGGTTTCCCCCACCGTCACCGCATCGCCGACGCTCCATTTTCATGGCCTCGAGCACCACCACGGTTTCCCCCACCGTCACCGCATCGCCGACGCTCTTCTGATACTTGACGATCATGCCCGGCATCGGCGCTTTCAAGGGCGTCCCGGCGACCTCTGCCGCCGCAGCCGGGGCCGCAGCGGGCGCTGCCGCGGCAGTCGCAGCCGGGGCCGCTGCCGCCGGGGACGGGGACGGTTTGGCGGCCGGGGACGGGGCCGGCGCGGCCGCGGGCATCATCATGGGAGCGGCCGGCATGGCCGGCATCTGCTGGATGTAGCTTAATACCGGCGAGCCGCCGACCTCATCCACACCGACCTCAAAGTAGTCCTCGTCCACAAAGACGTTAAAGGTGCGCAGCGCCTCGCCCTTGGCCGGGGCCTCCTTCTTGGCATCCTTTTCCACCAGCAGACCGGCCTTGGCTTTCTTGAGCAGCTCCTGCTCCTTGAGCGCCTGCTCCAGGCTCCGCGGCTTGACCTCCGCCGGCGGCTCCTCCTTGCCGTATTTCCACTTCAAAAATTTCTTGCCCGTTACCGGGTACAGCGCGTAGATCAGAACGTCATCGAGGTCCACCGCCAGCCCCTTGGTTTCCTCCTTGGCCTTTTCCAGCTCCGGCTCCAGCACTTCGGCCGGACGCACCGTGATCGGCTGCTCGCCGCGCGGATAGTCCTTCAAGGCCTTCTTCTGCACCTCGGCATCGATCGGAACCGCCGTCTTGCCGTAGAGCCCGTAGCACAGGTCCTTGACCTGGCCGGTGATCATCTTGTAGCGCTCCTTCTCATCGTCGAAGAGCACGTTGTTCACCGTCTGGATCCCCACGATCTGGCTGGTGGGGGTGACCAGCGGTATCTGGCCCAGCTCCTTGCGCACCCGCGGCAGCTCCTTGTAGACCTCCCCGATCTTGTCCAGCGCATCCATTTCCCGCAGCTGGTTGACCAGGTTCGAGAGCATGCCGCCCGGGGTCTGGTGCAGCAGCACGTTGATGTCGATGATCGACATCTTCGAGTCGTCCAGAAGGTGCTTGTATTTGGGCAGCACCTCTTTTTCCAGCACTTCGTTGATCCTGGCCAGCAGCTTGATGTCAAAGCCCGTGTCGCGGTTGGTCCCCAAGAGCGCCATCACCAGCGGTTCGATGGCCGCGTGCGAGGTGCGGTAGGCATAGGGCGTCATGCACGTGTCGATGATGTCCACCCCGGCCTCGATCGCCTTCAGCATGCTCATCGGCGACATGCCCGAGGTGAAGTGGCTGTGCAGGTGAACCGGTATCTTGACCGCCGCCTTAAGGGCCTTGATCACCTCATAGGCGTCGTAGGGGGCGATCAGACCGGCCATGTCCTTGACGCAGACCGTATCGGCCCCCATCGCCTCAAGCGCCTTGGCCTTAGCCACATAGTAATCCAGCGTGTACACCTCGCCGCCCAGGCGCGGCTCGGTCATGGTGTAGCAGATGCAGCCCTGGAAGTGCTTGCCGTTTTGTTTGATCACCGGCACCACGGTCTCGAAATTGCGGTAGTCGTTCAGCGCATCGAAGGTGCGGAAGATGTCCATCCCGTTGGCACACGCCCGATCCACGAAGGCCCGGGCCACATCGTCGGCATAGTTGCGGTAGCCCACCAGGTTCTGCGCCCTTAGCAGCATCGAGAACGGCGTCTTCTTGATATAGCGCTTGAGCGTGCGGATCCGCTCCCAGGGGTCCTCGTTTAAAAACCGGTGCATGGTGTCGAAGGTGGCCCCGCCCCAGGTCTCAACCGCCCAGAAGCCGACCTCATCCATCATCTCGGCCACCGGGATCATGTCCTCCGTGCGACCGCGGGTGGCAAACAGCGACTGGTGCCCGTCACGAAGCGTCAGATCCTCGATCTTAACCGGATTTTCCGCCTTGGCCCGCTCTTTGCCGTATTCCATTTTCGTCCCTTTGACTTGGTCGTGCTCGTGCATCTTGTGCCTCTCCTCTTATATG
>JARROL010000294.1:0-5923 GCA_037383965.1 Desulfobacterales bacterium
CGATGGTGGGCAAAATGCTGGGTGAAATCGACCGGAACCTCCGGGAACAAAACCGGACCGCGATCGAGAGCTTCCGCAGCTCCAGCGGCAAACGCCAGGTACTGCTCAATCGCATGCTGCCGTTGTGGCGCAAGGTCCAAAAAACGTTGGACGATATCGGTCGCTCTATCTCGGATCTGACCGACCGGGCCAAGAGCATCGACCACTGCATGGACGACTACCAGGAGATCCGAGCCCGAACCGACAAGGCGGCCCGTAAGCTCTCCTCCTCCGCCACGACCCAGTTCTTTATTGCCGGCCTGGTGCTGCTGATTGCCATCGGCGGCGCTGTCATCAATTTCAACCTGATTGCACTGCCCATGTCGGAAATGGTCGGCGGCGGCAGCTTTATCGGACCTTACAGGACATCCGATGTGGCGGGGCTCGTTATCATTTTGATCGAACTCAGCATGGGGCTCTACCTGATGGAGTCACTGCGCATCACGCGGCTGTTTCCGATCATCGGCGCCATGGACGACAAGATGCGCATGCGCTTGGTCTGGATTACGCTGGCGTTGCTGACCGTTTTGGCCGGAGTGGAGTCGGCGCTGGCGTTCATGCGGGACCGCATCGCCGCCGATATGGAAGCCCTTCGCCAGACTCTGGCCGGAGTGGAACAGACCGTTCAGTCGGGCAGCAAGATACCGACCATCGGTCAGATGATCATGGGATTCATCCTGCCTTTTGCCCTGACCTTCGTGGCCATCCCCCTGGAATCGTTTATCTCCTCTGCGCGCAGCGTTCTGGGAACCATGGCCGCGGGCCTGCTCAGACTTATCGCCTTTTTCCTGCGATTTTCGGGCAACATCGTTTACTATACCGGCAAATTGGTCACCGCCCTCTACGACCTGGTCATCTTCCCGCCCCTCTGGCTCGAAGGCGTCGTCACCGAGAGACCGTTCAACATACGGCAGGCATTCGAACAGATCTCAAAGGCCCGGCAACATGGAAAAGCAGCCAAAGACATCCAAAAGGACGAAGACCGATTTGAAATTCTGGAGAGCAGCGAATGAAGCACTTCTTTATTTTCGCACTGCTGATCGGATTGGCGGTAGGCGGCTGTACCGACGCTCGGAACCGGACCACGGGGGTCTACATTCTTCTGGACACCTCCGGCACCTATGCTCTCGAGCTGAAAAAAGCGCAGTCGATCGTCAATTATCTTCTGGGGACACTGCAGCCAAAAGACACACTGGCTGTGGCCTGCATCGATACCGATAGTTTCAGTGGTAAAGACATCGTTGCCAAAATGACGTTCGACCAGCGGCCGTCGTTAGCCAATAACCAGAAAAGGGCCTTCCAAAAAACAGTGGCCGACTTCGTGGCCAAAGTCAAAAGCAGTTCTTACACCGACATTTCCGGCGGCATCCTGCAAGCCATCGAGTATCTGAACGAAGCGGACGCCGGACAAAAATACATCCTCATTTTTTCAGATCTGAAGGAGGAACTCGCCAAGGGTCATGTGCGTGATGTCCCGTTTCAGCTTTCCGATTTCAACGTGATCGCGTTGAATGTTACCAAACTCAGGCAGGACATTCGCGATCCTGGAAACTATCTCGACCGTGTCGAGAAATGGCGATCCAAGATCGAAAGCGGTCAGGGTAAGTGGCGGGTTGTCAACGATCTGGAGCGAATTGACGGTATCTTTTCTCGGTAGTGCAGATTGATTTTCATAGCCCATGACAAGGCATTCGGGCGCTCCTTTTTCCTTGACTAACCCCAAATGTAGCTTTATTGTAGCTTATTCATTTTTAAACCGAAAGCAACACCGCCCCTTCCAAGTTGACGATTTCGAAAGCGACCTTGGTTGATGCCACCGCTGCCTTAAACCGAAAGTTTTTCTCTTTTAGTTAAGGGACTCAATGGCGACAAACGAAAAAACTCCCGAAACATCCGAACACAAAGGATCCTCGGCGGAACAACCCGACAAGCGTGTTAAATTCGAAATTTACGGCGAGGAAATGATCGAAAAGAGCGTGAAGTCGAGTGGCAACAGCGGTCGTGTCTATCTGCCGCCGAACTGGGTCGGTCACCAAGTTAAAATCATTCGAATCGACTGAGGTATCGGTAGACGGTATCAAGGATGTAACGTCAATCCATTAACCGTGGTGAGGAAATCCGTCCGTGGAAAATGTGATCATCAGGAGATTGAAGCCCGCTGATGCCGATGAAATCAGCCACATCTACAGCGCCATTACCCAAAAGCCGGCCCAGGCCGATTTTAAGAACCTGGTCGAGGATCATGCCCTGAGTACCGGTGACGCCTGTTTTGTGGCCGAATTCGAAGGGGCTGTTGCCGGCTTTATGATCAGCTACATTATGACCCTCGGTTTCGGAATAGAAAAAAGTGCCTGGATCGCCACGCTCGGGGTGAACCCCCAATTCATGGGACAGGGTATCGGGGCACAGCTGTCGCGGGAGGTTTTCAAATTCTACAAGGCCGAAGGGATCCACAATGTGTACACCTCTGTGCGCTGGGATTCGACCGATCTGCTCTCTTTCTTCAAGACTCTCGGTTTTGACCGCAGTAACTTTATAAACCTCCGAAAAGTACTCGAATAATCCGTAATTGACCGGCAGGTTTAATCCCCGCTCGTCGTCATTATTTTTTAAAGTTGTTGTTTAACATAAATCCCGACGTGCCCTAACCCGTGGGTTTGACGGAAGAGTAATATTTCGGCGCTGCACAATGCCCACCCGCCATCAGCGCAGAGACGGGATAGTGGACGCGTGCTTTACTGAACGGCGGCTTCGGAAATGTTATTTCGTACCCGCCGGCGTCGATTCGACGGTTGCAATGCCGGAAGGATGCGACAGCCCGGCCGCCGCGGCCATGACGTGGTAAATGTGGGTGTTGTCGATGATCCGCGTTCCGGGATACCACGCGCCTTGATACGGCTCGAACAGGCTCAAACCGCTGCCGACGGCGTAGAGCCGGACCAGTTCGTTGGTGTGGCTGCCGGAGGCATAGGTGAGGTTGCCTTCCGGATAGGCATATGTATCGCAGTAGCCCGAAAGGCACGGGGAGATCACGGTCTTCACCTGCAGCGGGAGGTCTCCAGCGCCGAGCGGCTCTCCGAGCCGCATGCCGCTGTTGCCGTGGTCGGCGGTGACGATCAAAAGGGTGTTGGACCAGGTGATGTCGTCGCCGGGCCGCTCGACGAAGGCGACCGCCGCACGAACCGCTTCGTTCAGGTCCCACATGGTGCCGATCAGGCGCCGAAAGTCGTTGGCGTGGTTGGCCCAGTCGATATCCCCCTGCTCGAACATCACGAAGAAGCCTTCCGGGTCCCGGCTCAACACCGTCAACGCCGCCGATACGCAATCCTTTAAAAGCGGGTTTTCGCGTGTGGCCGGGTTCACTTCGGGCGCACCGGGTTTGTCCACCGGGACGGGCGACTCGAAATTACCATTCGCTCCACCGAACAAACCCAAGAGTTTCTGGCCGCTTTTCGCCGCCGTTCCGGCAGCCGCCAGCAGGGCGGCGGCACCGTCGACACCTTGCCTTCGCTCGGCGAACACATAAGCCTCTCCGAGGCCGTCGGTCTTCAGTGCGGTATAATCCGCCTCGGAGAGGTACTTATATTTGCCCGTCCATTGTGGATGCCCGCCGCCGATCACGACCTCCGGCTGGAAGCGCCGCAGGATTTCAGTGGCAATCGCGACATAATTGTCACGGTCGACATTGTGGCTGACGTGCGCCGCCGGCGTGGCATGCGAAAACGGTACTGTGCTGACCACCCCGATCGAAAACCCTTTTCCGCGACGCAGCCGGCCGCCGCTGCAAGATACGCCATTCTTGACCCCTGTTCGGCGCCATCCTCTCGGAACAATTCCGGCCGGGTTCCGCCCTCGCCGGGGTTGTACCCCAACCAGGGCAGGATGCGGTTCGGATCGTAGGGGAGTTCTGCCCGCTTCTTCGCCCAGGTGTTGTATGTGGTGACATCCCAGGTGGCGACGTCCTCCTGCAAGGGGAAGCGGTGGAACTCCAGGCCGTCATCGGCCCCGTAGAGGTACCGGCTTGCAGCGACCTCGTGGGCCATCTGCATGCCATCGCCGATAAACAAGATGATGTGCCGGATCGGCACGATCGGGTGCCGGTTACCATCTGCTCCTCCGGCGGCCGAGGCCAAACCCGAAATGGCGACGCCGACTACGATGACCGGAACAACGAACAATCGGATGGTCCTGGCATGTGACATGCCGTCATCCTTCCTGACGCAATCGATAGTTAAGCATAACTTTAATATATTGAGATAATATATTTGATTTAACTCGATAATTATTCTAAACGATAGGGCTTTTAAATAATACCGGTACCGTTCGGAGAAGCATCTCCGCTACAGTTCAGCCAATAGCTTCAATTCCATCGCATGCGCACTGCCGGCCTCTTTTTGCTCGTTTAGTTTGAATTGAAATATTAAATTTCGATCCGGCAGATCGTATGGTGTCGTGCCCTCCGGCAAATCGGATTTGGTGAAATAGGCCGTCCGATAAGGTGAATTCGGATTTCTGGCATCGGTTATCCACAACCCCCCCGATATCCTGGTAAGGTAACGCATGTAGCCCCTGCCGCGTTGCTGATCGTAGTGGTAGCAGCGCCCAACTACAATAGACCCGACGTCGCCCCAGTTCTTGCCGCGCGGCTGCTTGATCGGAAACAGGTTGGGAATCAAGTAGCCGGGCATGAACATATCGGCCTCGTAGCGCAGCTCCTTTGAAACATTTTGAAACGCGACGATTTCGACCCGGCAGCCCCTGTTCTGCAGTGCCCGGACCACTTTGACGAAATCGCCGTCACCGGTGGCAAAAATCACCCGATCCAGGTATTCAGACTGTAGAAGCGCGTCGACGGCCATGTCCAGGTCGGCGTTGGCCTTGCAATAACGACTACCGGATTCGTCCGTGAACCACTTGACGATCTTGCGGTTGATCTTGTAACCGTATTCCCTCAAGACGAAAAAGAACTCGTTGATCTTGTATTTGTACTTCGAATCCTTGGCCGCACGCTCCTCGTCGTAGGCCACGTAAACGTTCAGGCGCACGGCTTCGGCACCATCGCGGCAGGCAAACTCGCGCAAAACATCGTATTGCATGCCGAAACCGCCGTTCAGTCTCATGTTTTCGGCATCGATATAAACCCCGACCTTCGAACTGGAAATCGTATCGTTCACGGCTTCTCTCCTCAAAATTATGGCTCAATACCGGACGAATGCAAATCCGTCGCTAATCTCTTCAAACGTCGGTGCCGGAAGATGCGGCCTGAGCTTTCGGTACGCTTTGGCTTTACAGATCAAAATGACGCGATCGGCACCTTTGTTTTGATCGATCATTTGGATGAATTGGCCGGTGCCGAGATGGCGCGGCCGGGCCTCCTCGTAGCTGAGCCCGTAGGCGAACTCGTTGAGGCCGCCGATCAGGTAAACCGACTCGGTTCCATAAAACCAGCAGACCGCCCGGATGACCGAGGCGTCCACCACGAAAATCGTGTCAGGGCCAACCATGGCGGCGTGGCTGCGCAGAAAGTCCCCCGGTGCCTTGATCTCGGTAATGCGGTCCGGCACGCTCCAGGGACCCACCAGCATCAGAAGGACCGGTGCGGAGACAAACAGGATCATCTTTCTTCCGGCCCTTGTCTGCTGAGTGGCCCACACCAGTGCGGCACTGCAAACAAGGAGGCCGGTGGTCACGAGAACCGATTTCCACGCTTCAGCACTGCCGTATATTTTGATCCCACCGACCCCGTAAACCTGGTTGGCAAATAACGCAACGGCCGCCAGACCCGTCACTACCGCCAGGGTGCCGGCTCCGAAATCAAACGCCCTGCGCCTTCCGGCATCAAGGTATCGATCGAGACCGGCAGCAAGCAAAATGGCCAGCGGGG
>JARROL010000294.1:6012-7375 GCA_037383965.1 Desulfobacterales bacterium
AAGAAAGGACCAGGGAATGGCCCCCAGGACGATGACCGGAACAAAGAACCAAAACGGTTGCGGGTGCTGCCCCCCGGTCGAGGACAGAAAACGCTGCACATGCTCGACCCAGAAGAAATAGTGCCAGAAATCAGGCTCCCGCCGCGCGATCACCAGTGCCCACGGGAGAGCCACCAGAACGGCGGTCAGCATCGGCAGCCAGAAGATCTTGAACAGCTCCCGCCAGCGACGTTCCCAGATCATAAACGGCAGGATCGCCACGACCGGCAGCACGAATGCCAGGAATCCCTTTGTCAGAAAAGCCAGCCCTAAAAACCCGCCGAAAAGCGACAGACAACAGATTTTTCTCGCTCCCGCTGCGGATGTGTACGCTACAAAAAAGCACGCCATGGCGGCCGTCAACCACAGCGCGAGCAGCCCATCCAGAACGCTGAAAGTGCCCACAGCGAATGTTTCCGCAAAGGTCAACTGGGCGGCGGCCGCAAGGGGTGCCTCGCAGCGGGACCCGCCGCCGAACCGGCGGATCAGCCAAAAAACGACCAGGGCCGACAAACCGGCGGCCGCGGCCGAAGGGAACCGCACGCCGAAGGGGTTCTCTCCGAACAGCAGTATCGACCCGGCATTGGCCCAATAGCCCAGGACCGGCTTTTCAAAATACCGAATGCCGCAGATGCGGGGAACGACCCAGTCCCCGCTGGCGATCATTTCACGCGGAATCTCGCCGTAGCGGGTCTCGTCGGGAACCGCAAGCGGCCGCACATTCAACGGCACGAGATAGATCAGTACAAATAGGCCGATCAAGGCCAGGGCTGGTTTACGCATCACTCAATCGTATCGTATCGGCTTTCAAGTGGCGCCTGGCAGGCTACCCACCCCTCCCGGCCCTCGATTTCAGCCGGTACGACCCGCGCGCGGTCAAGCGCCGGTGTCAGCCTGAGAATGTCACCCAGGGGCGCGAACGCGACCTTCCTTGCGGCCGCAGACGTCAGGAAGCGTTCGAACATCGCGGCGCAAGCGATCCCTTCGACCTCGGCGTGAACCGTCAGAACATTGAGATTTTCCGGATCAAGCAGGGACAGCAGGTGGTCGTTGTATTGGGCCGGGGACAGGCCGCGGCGTCCGATGAGCTCGTCATAGGTCGGCAGCGTGACCGGTACCTGAGGTTGCGGGAGTTTCCGACCCGCCACCACGGGCCGGAAAATACTCCAGCCCCGGCAGTCGCTGTTGAATTCGAAAGGAAACCGGCTTTCGCTGTCGAGCACGCGGTCGTTGCATTTCCAAGCCGGGGCCGCCGAACAGGTCGGCGGACGTCCTGTTATGTCTGTCAGCAGTGTCACGCTGCGATGAAGGTGATCATAGATGG
>JARROL010000295.1:0-5249 GCA_037383965.1 Desulfobacterales bacterium
AGGGGGGTAGGGGGGATTTCTTTATCTTGACCCCCGACCCCTTGGCTCCTTTTCTTCAAACCTCATTCCACCCAGAGGTCCTTGACGCTGTCCAGCCAGTCGGGCCCGAATCTCTTGATGAAAAATGGTTTTAATTTCGCAAACCATCCGCCGGGCTTGGCGCTTCTTTCCTGCCGGGCCCGCAACGTGTCGGCCAGATAGTAGGTGATGTCCGCCATTTCGTCCTTGGGGACGTAGGCGTATGCGCCGGTTTTCATCGATTTGATGAAATCTTCGGCCGTCAGCGCGTGGGCGGTCAGCATGATGGCGGGGATTCCCCTGCGGATGGCGATTTGCAGGAGGTCATAGCCCCTGACGCCCATGATGTCGAGTATCGCGGCGTCATACTGCTGTGCTTCGAGCATCTCCTTGGCGGCTTCGAAGGTGGCGGCCTTTGAAATCTGGCAGACCTCGAGTGCGTCCTCGAGCGATTCCAGGATGTCCGGCTCGTCATCGACGATCAGTATTTGCTTGCCCTTTATCATATCCGTCTTCCACATACGTCCTCCTTTTCGTCATATGACCAATTCACCGAACATCGGGGTGTGTTGAGGTTGAGGTCTTTCTCGGCCGTGGTCGGGGATTCAAAAGCCCGTTGCCGCTCCACTGCTATCGCTCAGTCGCAATTTATCTTGTTGAGCAGACCCTGGCGCGTCAGTCCCAGGTCGCGGGCTGCTTGTGAGCGGTTTCCTTTTGCAGTCTCGAGGGCGTGGGCTACCATTTGGCGCTCCATTTGTTCAACGGCTTTTTGCAGGGTCAGACCCTCCTGGTGACCGGCGGGCTCATTTCCCGGGGCACCGGTAATTTTTTCCGAGAGACAATCGATTTTTATCTCCTTGTCACCGCCTGCCAACGTCAACGCCCGCTCGATTTCGTTTTCCAGTTCTCTGATGTTGC
The DNA here is from genome assembly GCA_037383965.1 of Desulfobacterales bacterium. Lineage (GTDB taxonomy): Bacteria > Desulfobacterota > Desulfobacteria > Desulfobacterales > SG8-13 > JARFQH01. Next base: position 937 of record JARROL010000295.1, read on the forward strand.
CCGGCCAGTCATATTTCATGAAAGACGCCAGGGCCTGCGGCGTCAACCGCGCCGTCGGACGCTTGAACTTCTTGGCGAACTTGTCGAGAAAATGCACGGACAAGAGCGGTATATCATCCCTTCTCTCCCGCAGGGGGGGCAGCACAATCGGGAAAACGTGGACCCGGTAATACAGATCATCCCGAAAGCGTCCCCTTTTGACTTCCTCGAGCAGGTCGCGGTTGGATGAGGAAATGAGCCTGAATTCCACCTGGTGATAGCGGCTGCCGCCCACAGGCCGGACTTGTCCTTCCTGGAGAACCCGCAGCAGCTTGGTCTGCATGGAATGCGGCATGTCGGCGATCTCGTCCAGGAAGATGGTGCCGCCGTCGGCCATTTCAAACAGGCCCTTCTTGTCGGCGACGGCCCCGGTGAAAGCGCCCTTGACATGCCCGAAAAGTTCGCTTTCCAGGAGGTTCTCGGTCAGCGCACCGCAGTTCTCGGCGACAAAGGGCTGGCCCTTCAGAGGGCTGTTGTAGTGGATGGCCTTGGCGAGAAGCTCTTTTCCGGTACCGGTTTCACCCTGAATGAAGACGGTGGTCGTGGTTCCGATCACTTTGTCCATCATTGCGAAGACCTGTCGCATCGCCTGACTGGATCCGATGATGCCCTGCACGTTGAAGCGGTCCTGCACGAGATCCTTTTGGCTGAATTCGCCCGAAAGCTTGTTCAGCGCGTACAGCACCCCCAAAATCTCTTTGCGCGTTTTGAGTGGCACGCAAATCATCGAACGCGTGACGAAATCCTTCTGAATGTCCAGCTGGGAGGAGAACCGATCGTCTTTGGAAACATCGTCGATCATGACCGATTGCTTCTCGCGCAACACCCGGCCCGCCACACCGTAATCATCGGGAAATCGCATCCTGTTCATTCCTTCCCCGGTCCCGTCTCTCTGCTCTTCGGCCGTTCGGATAAAATAAAACTCCTTCTTCTCCGCATCGTGCAAGGCGATAGAAGCCCCTTCGATGCCGAAGACCTCTCTAATCTTGGAAAGGATTCTGCGGAGCATCACGTTCAGATTGTCGATCGAATGAACGGATGTGGACAGCTCGTAGAGCAGGTCCAGATCATGCTTCGTCAAGCCAACCGTTTGATGGGGGATTGCGGCCATTTCCGGCCTCCTGAAGTGCGTTAATGAGAACGGTTGAGGTATTTAGAAATGTCGAATTCCGAGCAACTGATTCCAAAGAAACATCAAATTTAAGACTCCAATGACTAATAGATTTGGATTTCTGAATGGTGGTCATTGAGATTTGTTTGTTATTTGCAATTTGGAATATTTCACCGAAACTATAAAAAGTTTCTTTCACGATTAAACACGGCGTCCAGAGGCTGTGCTGAACCCTGAACCCTATACCTTGGACCTTGAACCTTACCAAAAATTTCTTTTCCCTCGGTCTCAGCCGGCAGGCATATTTTCAGGTATCCGGACCAGGGTTGCCACCAAATGTCAATCAAATATATAGATGTAAATTATAATTATCAACAAACTTTACAATTGTGACGATATCATTTGCTTTCAGTACCATCACAGAAATCTCACTAAAATTAAATTTAAACCTAATATCAGGAAGATAAAAGCATCGATACCGAATCCCCCCGGCTTGTGGCGAATTTGGCACCAATGCTGCTCCTATGATTATCGGGACCGGCTGTAACACTAAATCGGAAAGGAGGGACGGTATGAAGACACTCATCATCTTTATCGTTTGTGGTATCGTGTTTCTTTTTGGGGCATTTCCCGTTTCGGGTGATACCGACGTCGGGCAGGATCCGGCAGCCTTTTACGCCAACTGCATCGACAAGAAGATTACCTGCTGCGATGGCAAAGGGGGTATGTGGGATTCGCGATCGGAGAATCTTCGCAGTTGCTCGCGACTGGCGATTCTGAAAGCGATTTTTCTGAGTGGCAACAGAGAACAGTTGATCCGCGAAATGGTGGCAAACGATGTCGCAATGAAGGCTTACAAAGTCGACTATTATCTGAACAAGCGGTTTTATGAAAATCTGGATGCCTCTTTTTTAACGGCTAATTGGCGGGACTAAAGGTGCAGATAAAAAGCAGGAAGGACTTTGGCCGACAACACGGCCGGGTTTCGAATAGCGGGACGGAATCAAATTCTCCATCAGTTTGCCGAAAACATGCCGATAATACCAGGAGGAAGCGCATTGACCGAGCAGCCTGTATCCGGGCCGTTCACCCCGCGGCCCGGATAAATACACCTCATTTGAAACAATCAGTTCAGGAAACTATATGGGAGAGAAAAACATGGAGCGGCTCGAGGAATTGATCAGGATCTTGTCCAAACCGGAAATGCGCGCCCGGCATTCGATAGCCAAGACAACGCAGACCTGTAAAATTTGCGGTGGTCCGGCCCTTTGCTTCCGGGACACGGTTTCGTCATTCGAGTACGCCGTATCCGCGATCTGCCAGGAGTGTCAGGACAAGTACCTTTGCGCCGGCAACCGTCAGGCGGGTTGAACGACCTCGGCAGAGCCGCCATGAATCGACATGGGCCTGTCATTTCAACGCGTTTTCGTTTGACATTCAATGTCTTCCATCATAATTTAAGTCTCATTCGCTGCAGTCTCATCGACTACTAAGCGCTACCGCATCTCTCACGCTGCCAGACTCTGACGCCTATTTTTATAGACTGCTGCGGATTCAACTTCCGTAAAGCACATGATCATTTATCACCGGGATTTACTTTGAATCTTAGAGGGTCGCATGCTCGATTACGACCGCCATAATTTAAAGTGTTCTCTGGCCGGGGGCGACACGTCTGATCTGTCCGCCGGGAACCTGATCCATCGGTACAGGATGATCTGCGAACTGGGGCAGATGGTCACCTCCGAGATGAACCTGGCGTCTTTGTTCGACCTGGTCATGCGGCAAACTGCCACGATCATGGCCAGCGAGCGGGCCTCGGTGTTTCTTTACGACAAGGTTAACGATCTGCTGTGGTCGCATGCCTCTACCGACCTGAAAACAAACGCGGTTCGCATTTCCCCCCACTGCGGAATTACGGGCTGGGTCTTCAAGTCGCAGTCCGCCCTGATCGTCAACGACCCTTACAACGATTCGCGATTCTACCCCGGCGTCGACAAAGAAACCGGTTCGCGCACCCGCAACATCCTCTGCGCCCCTCTTGTCAATCGCAGCCGGGAATGTGTCGGCACTCTCCAGGTGATGAACAAAAAGGCCGGCGACTTCGATGAAAACGATCTCGAGCTGTTGACCGCTGCGTCCTACTACGTGACGATCGCCCTCGAGAACGCCCGCCTCTACGAAGACCTCAAAGCCCTCGACAAGGCCAAGGAGCGGGCGATCAACCACCTGTCCCACGAGATCAAGACGCCGTTGTCGATTCTCAGCGGGGCATTGCGCCAAATTGCCGACAAGGCGGCGACCGGCGATCTCTCCAAGCTGAAAAAGACGCTCCACAGGGGTGAACGCAACGTCAAACGGCTCAAGGCGCTTCAAGAGCAGATCGACGATATTCTGCAGTGCCAGAAAATAGACGCGGTTCCCACCCCCGACATATCTCAGGCGGCCTTTCACTTGCTCGAAGAGATCTTCGACGAAGAGGCCGAGCGGTATCCGGAAATTTTGCATGTGGTGGGCCAACGGCTGGCAGCTTTTAAGAAGAGTGCCGACTTCACAGCCGAGGAGATTCATCTGTCCACATTTGTGAAGGGCATTTGCGAGCGCGCCAAGGCGGCTGTGGACAGCCGCAAACTCTGCCTCATCCAGTCTTTTGACGAAGATGCCGTGATCCGCACCGACTGGAAGGTCCTCGATAAAGTCTGCACCGGCCTTCTGAAAAACGCGATCGAGAACACGCCCGACGAGGGCACCATCGAGGTCACGGTGGAAAAGCGCACCGACGAGACCCGCATCACCTTCACGGATCACGGTGTCGGCATCACCGGTGCGAACCAGAAGATGATTTTCGGTGGATTTTTTCATACCCAACCCACCGACCTCTATTCTTCCAAAAAACCATATTATTTCAATGCCGGCGGCACCGGTGCCGACCTGCTCCGGATAAAGTCACTTTCGGAACGGCTGGGCTTCAAAGTCGATTTTTACAGTCGTCGCTGTGAGTTTCTGCCGCAGGACAGGGATTTTTGCCCGGGCAAAATTTCCGACTGCCGCTTCATCGACTCGAAGGCGGAGTGCCTGTCCAACAGCGGCAGCACCTTCGTCGTACGGTTTCCCGCGTCGCCGGGTGCAACGACCGCTGAAGCGAGCTGCATCTAGTCATTTGCCA
>JARROL010000296.1:0-3799 GCA_037383965.1 Desulfobacterales bacterium
CTGAAACTCGATGCCAACAGGCCCTAAGACCGAACCTCGCCCGGCCTTGAATAAGTGTTCGGTTTCAAATCCGACGGTTGTGCTTTAAAGGGGGCATCGGCGTTGGGCCCGGTCTAAGACCCTGTGGGCATCTTAGACAGTCAGTCGCCTTCTCAACCGTTCATCCGGGCTGCGGAGCGTCATTTTCATGCACCGTGGCGGCATGCAGGGCCATGAGTGTTTAACACAGAAGACGGGCCATAAGACAAGCAAGAGGTGGAATCATTTTTTTCCGGGGTCCTAAAGGCGGCATAAAGTGTAGACGGATGCGGAATCGACGCCCACGAGTTGAAAAGCGGATGGTCGGGTCGGTTTTCCCGACCACGGGGCAACGGAGAAAAACGTCCATGCGGCGACATTTATTCATCGTCACGGTTACCGCACTTGTAATCGGTCTTCTTCAGGGCTGCGCCGGCCTGGCGCCGCGGCAGAAAGCGGCGCTGCCGGGAAGACCGCCGCAGGCCGAGCAGCTTCTCACCGAACTCGATGCGGTAGTGGCCCAAGCCGGTGTGCAGGACGCGTCGAGTTTTAAAGTGCCGGGTTTCCCCTACCTGCGCACCAATCGTTTTCTGGCGGCCATGAAAGAGCGCCTCGTCGGTGACGAACAGAAGACACTCTGGGTCAAAGAAATGTATCGGCTGGATGACGAGGCCAGAAAGAAAGAAATCCAAAATCTTCCGGAGGAGACTCTGAGCGTTTTGAGTTCGAAAGCGGGCGGCATTCCCGATCGTGAAGCCTTGCTGGTCCGGACGTCTGCGGCGGCCGCGCAACTGTTTGACTACGACCGAACTCAGCCGGTTTTTTTCGAGACCTTAAGGGGCGCCGTCGCCGTCCCGGAAGAATATTCCACATCCATGCGGGTCTTCGGTCTTTACCCCGTTGCCGCCATACCCATCACAATCGGCACCAAGGTCGCTTACAATAAGTTCAGAAAATGGCACCAGTCGCCGATGGCGGACCTGACGGTCGAGGGGCGTTTGATGGCGTTCGCGGCCGAGGGCGGAGGAACCAACGGGGGCGGGAAACCGGCGCATCTTTTCACCGCGGCGCGGCGGAATGCCTTCGGCCTGCCCGATCTGAATGATGCCGACATCATGGCCCTGGTCCGATCCTATGCACCGGTCATTATCCAGGATGTCGTTGCCGATTACGATCGATTCGGCGAGGTCTTCTGGAACGACGAGACCGTGGCAGTCGACCAGCGACAACCGGTGATCTACTACTACATCACCACCTCCTTTATCAGCCGGATACCGGTGCTGCAGATCAATTATTCTCTATGGTACTCCGAGAGAAGCGGCGAGAAGACGCCTTCTTATGAAAAGGGCCCTCTGGACGGCCTCACCCTGCGAATCAGCTTGGATCGGAACGGGCAGCCGCTGATGGCGGATATAATGAACAACTGCGGCTGTTACCATTTTTATGCACCACCAAAAGGTAGGGTGGACAAGATCGTTTCGAGCAGCAACGGTCTCTATCCTTTCGTACCTGTATGGATGCCGCCGGACTACCCCGATAAACCGCTGACCCTGCGCGTGAACTCGGGCTGGCACCAGGTCGAACACCTGTACGCATCGGAAACTCCGGCAGATGCGGCGACCTACCGGCTATTGCCATACGATCGCCTGGAAGCACTGCCGCGTGCGGATGGCTCATATGAAAGTGTGTTCACAGCCGAAGGGATCATGAAAAATTCCACCCGCATCGAACCTTACATCTTCTTTTCCGTTGGCATTCACGACATCGGCTACATGCGCCAGCGCAGCCATCATGCCGTCAAAATGATCGGGCGGGCGCATTTTACAGACCCGGACATATTCGATGGAAAATTCGTTTTCAACCCGGACGAACAAGACCGCAGCGGCACGGCATGGTAAGACTTCGAGGCTTCCGTGGCCACGGGTGAACATGCTGCTTGACAGGCCTGAAACAGTCGATTAAGCAGGACCGTGCCGATGCCGCCATCCGGGTAAATCACCCTCCCCAGTGCCTTTGCGATGAGACAAGACCGTGAGACAAAACACCGATTTTGATTTCGACACACCGGTTGACCGCCGCAATACCGCCAGCATGAAATGGGACAAGTACAAGGAGCGGGACATCATCCCCATGTGGGTGGCGGACATGGACTTTCGCTCGCCGCCGGCCGTGATCGCGGCCCTCCATGAACGCGCCGACCATGGCGTATTCGGTTACACAGCCGTGCCGCATGACCTGGTTCGTGAAGTTCAGTCGCAGCTGAAGGAAAAGTACGACTGGGTGATCGACGAGGAATGGCTCGTCTGGCTACCCGGACTCGTCACCGGTCTGAACGTCGTCTGCCGGGCGGTGGGGCGCGATCGCGACCGGGTTTTGACCACTGTTCCCGTCTATCCGCCCTTTCTCAAGGCCCCTGGATATTCCGGACGCACACTGGCGACCGTGCCGCTAACATGCTCGCGCGGACACGGAACCGATGGCGCCGATACAGGCGGCAACCGCTCCGACGCACACTGGCAGATGGATTTCGATCGGATCCAAAAAGCCGTTACGCCCGACACCCGGCTCTACATTCTCTGTCACCCTCACAATCCCGTGGGACGGGTGTTCGACCGGAATGAGCTGGCGAATCTGGCCGCGATTTGTGAAAAGAATGACATCGTGGTGTGTTCCGACGAGATTCACTGTGAATTGATCCTGGAACCCGGCATGCGCCACGTCCCCTTTGCAACGCTGGCTCCCGAAATCGCCGACCGCACCATTACCCTGATGGCACCGAGCAAAACGTACAACATTCCGGGGCTGGGCTGCTCGTTTGCCGTGATATCGAACGCTCACCTTCGACAGCGGTTTAAATCCGCGATGGCCGGAATCGTGCCAATGGTCAACATCATAGGGTTAACCGCCGCTTTAGCTGCCTACCGTCACGGCGGCGACTGGCATGCCGCCCTGTTGAATTACCTGCGGAAAAACCGCGATGCGGTGGCCATGGCAGTCAACGGCATGCCGGCGGTGACGATGACACCCATTGAAGCGACCTACCTGGCGTGGATGGATATTCGCGCAACCGGGTTGACCGATCCGATCGCTTTCTTCGAAACGGCCGGTGTCGGACTGTCTGACGGCCGCGAGTTCGGGGGACCGGGGTACGTGCGTCTCAACTTCGGCTGCCCGCGGTCCGTTCTCGTCGAGGTCCTGGACCGAATGCGAAAAGCGTTGGCGAAAAGACAATCTGTTTCGTAAATAGTTTTCCACTTATTAAAGGAGGAAAGATGATCGAAGTGAACATCCCGGGTCACGGAACCCTGAGTCTTGACTATCTGGTTCTGGATCACAACGGCACATTGGCCGTGGACGGCATCCTGGCACCCGGCGTCAGGGAGTGCCTCGAGAAGCTCTCCGAGGAGTTAACCATTTTTGTCGTCACGGCCGATACTTTCGGCAAGGCGCGTGCGCAACTCGAAAACATTCCCTGTGAACTGACAATCCTGCCACCTGGAAACCAGGACCGCAGCAAACTCGCTTTTGTCGAGAAACTGGGCAGCGAGCGCACCGTCTGTATCGGCAATGGCCGCAACGACGCCTTGATGTTGGAGACCGCGGCTCTGGGGATTGCGGTCGTTCTGACAGAGGGCGCGGCAGTGACAACGCTGAATTCGGCCGACGTGGTCTGCGTGGGAATCGTTCCGGCCCTGGAGTTGCTGTTGAACCCGCTGCGGCTGACCGCCACCCTGCGGTCTTAAACGGTGTCCAGACTCGACTTATAAAGGCCCGATAACCG
>JARROL010000297.1:0-5365 GCA_037383965.1 Desulfobacterales bacterium
GCAAAAAATCACCCTGCTCGATCCGCTGCGGTATTTCATGGTGGTGATCCGGGGCGTTTTTTTGGAAAACACCCCGTTTTATTTGCTGGTCGACCAATACTGGCCGATGGCGATCAGCGGTTTCGTCACCCTGACCGTTGCGGCGTGGTTGTTCCGCCCTCGGATCAACTAATATAAAACAAGGTGCTCCGGGGTTTGGCAGAACATACCCCGGCCGGGGCCCCCGTTTTGCAGTAGGGCAGAACGCCGCTGGCGGCCGCCACCGCCGCTGCGGTAATCAGATGAAATAAAAAGGCGGGAAGAATGCTCTGTGAGCGTTCCCTGACCACACCGGCTGCGATACCGAAAGCGAATGCACTGAAAATGTTTGCAGTGGTCCAGGCGGTGAAAACGTCCGCCATGGAACCGGAAGAGAGCAGCAGCCGGTAGCCGATGAAAACGGCATACAGGAAGGCGGACCCGACTGTCGGCCATGACAGGAACCAATGGCTGCTGCAATTCTGAATGCGGGCCGAGCGGGCCAACATCCCATGCACCAGACTGCGAAAAAGCAGTTCCAAGGCCAGCGGAAGGGTGATGACCAAAAACAGTATTTTCTTGAAAAGAGGCACGTTCCAGGCTGAGATATCGGGCTGCCATATGCCGCCAAGGAAACCGCAAAGGACGGCAGCGGGAAGTATTAACCACCAGGACGACCCCAGGGGGAGGCTCAACCCGTACTGCCATGACTTTCGATAAGAAAGGATCGCCAGAAACACGGCGGTCAGAACGATCACAAGGAGCGCGGCGTCGAAGGCGGGGAAAAGGGTCAGGCCGAAAAGGATTTTCGCAAACCAGGCGTCCGGATGCCAGAACAGGCGCAAAACTTCAGCTGGTGCCAGGATGGCCATCAAGAGCAGAGCGGCCTTCAACAATCCGGCGGCCTGCAGCCGTATACTCGGTTTTTGCAGTGCGTCGCGGCAGGCTTGGGCAATTTCCCCGGGAGTGAGATTTGTGCCGGTTGCCCTCGGCGACCCACCAATATCGGACGAGCCTCCCCCGGTTCGAGGTCACCCGGCATGAACAAATCCATTCGGCGCAGGGTGTATGTGCCTGGGCTCCTCTGCAGCACGACCAGTCCAAGTCGAGTGCCGTAGAGGTTATTGAGGTGCGGCTCGAGTTCGTAAATGCCGGTATCCGAATCCACCACCACCACGAGTCGGTCGCCTGCAAGGTCGACCCGGGCCAGTTCCTTAACGCCCTTGAAGTCTGTAAACTCGCTCGATTTGTAGATAATGCGGTCAATTTTGTGCAGGATTGTTGCGGAATACTCAAGGAAATCGACTTCTTCCCACAGTCCGTCTTTTTTAAGCTGGATTTCATCTTTGCGCAGGAAATCAATTACGCGCTGGGTCCTGCGGAGATGCTCGGGCGGCAGGGCGCTGAATTCCTTCAACTCTAACCCCAGAGCGTCGATGACGCCTTCGAGACGGACCAGCGCATATAGAAATCGCAAATGCATCGGTTCCTTGCGACTGATGCGCTGGTGGTTAATAATCAGCCAAATCGCCAGTATCGTGTCAAGGTCGGGCTCGTTGGCGTAGATCTGCCACTCCCGTTCGCGCAGATCCAGCCCTTTCAGGATCATGACGAGGGCCTGTTCGCAAGTTGCAAGAGTGAATGTCCGAACACACCCCTCGTGATGGTCGAGATTGTAGATTTTTCTTTCGTGATCCAGAAACGGTTCGCTCAGGGCGACACCGTCTAGATAGATAGTCCCTGGGGGCGCCTTGCGCGCGGTGGCGGCCGACACCGTAAAGCCGGCCTGAATCAGGACGGTCAGATTGGGGGCCTCGAGGCAGGTCAACATTTTCTTGCCCCCAATATCCTTGACGACATAGCGCTGCGGCAGCTCGGTGGAGGGTGACGGGTCGGCGCGCTTGCTGCTTCCTGCTCCAGTCGATACATCCGACATGGAAAAGCGGTTGCCGGAATTAGGATCGGAGCTCTCTTTAGAGGTGTCTTCCATGAACCGACTCTTGCGTTACACCGCCCTCGAGCGGTGGTTCATCCGGCTTGTCGAACCACTGTTCCTGCCGGTTGCACGCGATGTCAACCGATTATTCCGACATCCGGCGCCGTCAAAGTGCTTCGATTCGCAAATACGGTTACGTATAGATAGCCCATATTAATACCAGCCAATCTGCCGGGGGTCAAGTAAACTGATCGATCCGGCGGCGTTCTATACCGGTTGACAGATCATTGATTCATCATTTAAAGTTTTGTCCTTGATTTATGGATAGAAAATGTCCGCGAATTGACGGTTTTGGTCCTTTTTGAACCGGTGAATCCTGTCGGGACTATCTATTTCCGATGCGCTTCAAACCACCTCATTGTGAACGCTTACATCACATTTAATAAATCGGAGGCAGTGAAATGAAAACCTTATCCTGGTTGGTCCTGATCATGCTGGTCGTCTGGCAGTCGGCTGCCGCGGCAGATCAAGCCGTCGTCAATCCCCGGGTCGCATTGGCAACCTCCAAAGGCCGCATCGTGATCGAACTTTTTCCGCAAAAGGCACCCGCCACCGTAAAGAACTTTCTGTCATACGTGGATGCTGGTTTTTACGACGGCACCGTTTTTCACCGCGTGATCCCGAAATTCATGATCCAGGGCGGTGGTTTGACGGCGGACTTGAAGAAAAAACCCACTGAAAAACCGGTTTCCAACGAAGCCGACAACAACTTGAAAAACACGCGTGGTTCCGTCGCCATGGCGCGTACCGGCGATCCGCACAGCGCCACGAGCCAGTTTTTCATCAACACGGCCGACAACGATTTCCTGAATTATCGAGAAAAAACACCCCAGGGTTGGGGCTATGCCGTCTTTGGACGGGTTACCGAGGGGATGGCGGTCGTCGATGCGATTTCAGGCGTCAAGACGGGCAACTTCGGTGTGTTCCGGGACGTACCGGTCGAACCGGTAGTGATTGAGAAGGTGCAGCGGGTGAAATAGTTTCCGCCCATAAATGGCCATTTCCCGCATATCGCTTGTCTTTTGGTCTGTTTACCGCGTTACACCCGCCGCAACCTATCTCGCGAAACGCGCCGCTGGATGTGCCTTGCCGACGAGCCCGTAGCCGGTGTCGCCTTATGGAACGATGTGTTACTGCGGCTCTAAACGAGTGGCTCGAGCGGTCCAAGGACTTTTTGTATTTCGACGGTTAGATCGACTTTTTGCATGTATTTTTCAATGGCGTCAGGAGGAAAGGACAATTCCGCGAAAATTCTTTTTTCCTGCCGATTCGAAATTTTCCACAGCCAGCGAAGACGAGCGCGATATTCGGGTGTATCACCGTATCGTTCCAGTATATAGGCCATTCTTTCGTCCAGACTGACGATGCGGTCGTGCAGGACCCTTTTGTCGGCGTAGTTGACGATTTCGGCTTCCGACGGCGAGTCACTGCCGAAGTAGATGTCCAGTTTGACATGTTGCCGGACAATGTCCCCCACCTCTGCGTATCCGCGATCGACAAGCAGGTTACAGCCGCTTTCGGAATGTTGCTCTCCGGTTGTCAGGCTGCGGGTCTTGGTGATGTCGTGCAGCAGGGCCGCCGCCCGAACAAGGTCCCGGTTGAGTGTCCGTCCCTTTTCGCGCAGCTGTTGCACCAGTAACTCTGCCACGCGGCAGACCTGCAGGGAATGCCGCACGATATGCTCCATCATGCGCATCTCGCGTATGAGCCGGTAACAGTTTTCTCGAGACGGAATCCTCATCTTCGTTCCTTTATGCACAACCTTAAGATAAATTCCCTATTTGCAGTCTGTTCTCCAAAGTCGTATACAAACTTATGAGTGATTTTTCAACCGGAGGTGAAGTCGATGGAAACTTATCCCATACCTATGGTTCCCGGGCCGGTCAGCTTGCCCCGGGCAGTGATAGAAGCCCTGAGCGCTGATTACGGCTCAGCCGACCTTGAAACCGAGTTTTTCGACCTCTATGATCGCACGATTGCCGGTCTGCAAAGGATAATGGCGACTGCCGACACGGTGGTGATCCAGTCCGGCGAGGGCATGGTGGTTCTCTGGAGTGCGCTCAAGAGCTGCTTGGCACCCGGAGACCGCGTGCTGTCCGTCGCCACCGGCTTGTTCGGCCACGGCATTGCCGATATGGCGGCTGGGATCGGGGCCGAGGTTCGTAAAGTCAGCCTGCCAGACGATCAAACAATATCCGATACACGCGAAATCGAACAGGCGATCGTGACGTTCAAACCCAAAATGATTACGGCTGTGCACTGCGAGACGCCTTCCGGTACCCTTAACCCGATCGTGGATCTCGGTTTTTTGAAAAAAGAGCACGGGGTGCCGTTGCTCTATGTCGATGCCGTTTCCAGCATCGGCGGCGTGCCGGTTTTAACAGATGATTGGCATATCGACCTGTGCCTGGGGGGAGCTCAGAAGTGCTTGAGCGCGCCACCGGACATGGCCTTCCTATCAGTTAGCGAGAAGGCCTGGGAGATTGTCGAACAGGTGAACTATGCAGGATACGATGCGTTGAAACCCTTTCGTCATGTTCAAAAGACGCGTTATTTTCCCTATACACCGAACTGGCACGGTCTGGCGGCTCTTCACGCCGGGGCAGAAACGATCCTCGGTGAGGGGCTGGAAGCGGTCTTCGAGCGCCATGCCGTGGTGGCAGACGACTGCCGCCGCCGGCTCGAAGATATCGGGCTGACACTCTTTCCCGCGCCTGGTGCTGTATCGTCACCCACGGTCACAGCCGTGTGCCTGCCGACAGCATTGTCATGGCCTGACTTTGATGGCGCAGCGCGCAAACGGGGACTTGTGGTAGACGCCGCAGGCCACCCTGGCTCCCCCGCCGCCGAGCTTCTGCGGGCTATCCGAGTAATTGTCGCCGCCGGCGTGGATCATGAGTGACCGCCCCTTGAGATCGGAGATTTTGATACGCGGCGCCAGCACCGGCAGGCTGGCGTGTCCATTCTGGTCGGCATACAGTGGCGGAAGATCACCCAAATGCCCCTTGCCATACGGACCTTCGTGCCGACCGGTTTTGGAGGGGTCGTAATGTCCGCCGGCCGCCAGTCCGGGGACTGATTTTCCATCCTTCTCGGCAGCCGCGCAGCTTGGGTTTTCGTGAACGTGAAAACCATGCAGGCCGGGTGTCAGGCCATTGACGTCCGGTGTGAAAATCGTTCCATAGGGACTCGAAGAGACCGTGATCGTTCCGATGGACGGCCCCACACCACCTTCGTCAAGGGAATGGATCGTCACTGTCATGTCAGCAGCCCAGACGGACCCCGCACTTAGCAATAGACCTGCAACGACCATGCGCAATACTTTCATTTTTGATCCTCCTTTCGATACTT
>JARROL010000298.1:0-5347 GCA_037383965.1 Desulfobacterales bacterium
AGGCTGTGATCTTGAGTCCGGTTGGCAATGGCCGTCAGCGATGTGGTTTCCATGCTCATCAGGCGTACGATTTCAAGACCAGAGGAGCGGGGTGCCGCTTCGGAAAGCGTCCGGACCAGCGCCTGCGGTTCACCGCAGGCCGACCCGATGAACACACGCTGACCCGGCCGGATAAGGCTGACGGCTTCGACCATGCTTTTCTTTATCTCAATGTAATTGTCGGCCCAGTATTTGGAACCTGCCAAGTTTGACCTCCTCATTCGATGGTGAAAAAAGCCATTTTTGAATTGTCGATAAAAGCGACCATATTAAAACTAAACCCCTAAAACCGGTAAACGATTTATCGATCAATATAGGCCACCGGGATCATGTTCGCAACCCAAAGAACAAGCAGACCATAACACCGCTTTACGGTTCGGGTGACCTTTAGAGGTGACAGGCTCTGAAGAAAATGCCGGGAATGATTGCCTGGGCTTGAGCAGCAGCCGCGAACGCTTTGGTCGGGAGGGTTGCCAAGGGCCCTCATTTACTGGTGGCTTCATTCAAGGTCCAGTCGTACTGGTTGTCTGACATACGGTTGATCTTCTCGAGCTGTGTCCGCAGATCGGGTTGCGCGTATTTCTTCAGGTGGTCAATGACGCCAGCGTCCGTGCCACCGAAATCGGACTCGAACCAGACGTAGATGCTCGAGACCGTCAGTTTGCCGTTTTCGATCCGGGCACCGCGGGGACTGTTGACGAACTCCCGGGCCCCTTTGTCGAGCAATTCGTCGCTGTTTTCGGCGGTAAACGCTTCGGGTTGCAGGTTCGGACAGCCAATGGAAGCGCAGTTGACGCCGTAATGGACCCGGGGGTCCTTCCAGACCGGGCGCAGAATGCGATGCTCTATGTCGTCCAAGCTTATATCTTCGCCCTCCACGCTGACCAGTTTTTTACCCCACGGGCCGTCCGAGAAAAGCCCCGGCGAAATGTCGATGTCGCGGATGCTCTTGACAGGATAGTGGTCGAGGACGATCTTCACGGTCAAGGCGTTGTAGAGGTTGATCCAGAAGGCTTTCTGTTCGTTCCGGTTGAGTCGGCCCACCGCTGTCTGCGTCAACTGCCGGATGTAGTGATCGAGGGCCGTGCGGTCGGCTGCCGAGACCCGGCTGTATCGAACCAGGGTCACCCCATCGGGCCTGTTGACCAGATAGGTTTTCAGCAGCCGGTCCCAGGCCGAGTGGTCTACCCGCAATACGGAGGAGGGGTCGTTTTCCGTCCAGTGTTGCCACAGTTCCGATTTGGGCGCCGCCGGGGCAGGACCAACGCAAAGCAATAAGGTTGTAATGAATAGTACTGCCAGTATCTGTTTCTGCATTGGGATACTCCTTTTGCAATCGAACTGAACCGCTTTACCCGGGAAAAGAGAACACCGCCCCATCTTCATACCGTTCAGTGCTGGCGGCTCGGTAAATCGTTGCCCCTCCCTTACCGCAGACCTCCCATTTTTCGCTTGCAGTGCCGCCCATGATGGCGGTTTCCTCGTCAACACCGATCAGCGTAACCGTCGTCGGCAGTAGCATCGCCAGGCGCGGGACCCATTGATGCCCGAAGGCGTCGTGGTGGGGCAGGAAACAGGTGTTCGGTACCACCCCCAATCCTTGGTACACTTCGCCGGAATCGGGATCAAAATAATGGCTGCAAAGGACCATGGCCCCGGCACTGGCGCCGGCAACCACCGCACCGTTCCGGTATGCTACAATGATAGCTGCCCACGCGGCGCTGCCGGTCAGGGTTTGCTCCAGGTAGCGGGGAAACCCGCCTAGAATATAGATGAACGTCGATTGGTGCAGGTCTTTGACCACAACTGGGTCCTCGGCCGAAATCCGGTCGATCAGCGGAAGGGCCCTCACCGCGGTCGCCCCAAGACTGCGAAACCACTGCACACCGTTTTCACCGGCGCGCCGGTGATTGTCGTCTGGTGCCGCGGCTGCGGGGATGATGCTGATACGTGCCAAGAGGCCCCCGGCCAGATCGAGTGCCCGACGATCAGGGGATGCCATTTCTCCACCAAACTCGGCCCCACCGGCTAACAAAATGGTGCCCATCAATCATCTCTTTTTTTATTTTTTAAAAGAGTAAAATGAGATGCCATCATACTAAAATGATTGACTCTATTTCCGACACGCGTACGATGACGTTGAATTTTCTCGTAAGGTATGGAATAGTTCTTTTACTCTCGAATTTCTGTAAGGAGGAAAACCCATGGGCTTAATGAAAGAGTTTAAAGAGTTTGCCGTCAAAGGCAATGCACTCGACATGGCGGTTGGCATTATCATCGGCGCGGCATTCGGCAAGATCGTCAGCTCTCTCGTAAACGATGTCATCATGCCGCCGCTTGGAAAGCTTCTGGGAAACGCCGATTTTTCTGGTCTGTTTATCAATCTGGGCTCCACGGCTTACCAGACCCTGGCGGAAGCACAGAAGGCGGGAGCGCCGACTTTGAACTACGGTAGTTTCATCCAAACAGTGCTCGATTTTCTGATTGTCGCCTGGGCGGTCTTCATGATGGTCAAGGGTATCAATGCCATGAAGAGGAAAGAAGAAAAGGCGCCGGAGGAACCATCCAAACCGAGTGAAGAAGTCGTCCTTCTGCGAGAGATCCGCGACGCCATCGGAAAATAAGGCTTCTAACCAGATCTGTTCTTCGGCCGGGCCCTGCGATCCGAAAGCACTTCCGCGGGGGTGATACCGATCTGCGCAAATTTATTTTCGATGGCGTCATCGACACCCTTGATATTCATCCCGTTGCCATCTCACCCAAAATTCCGGCAATCATGGCTGATCAAATGGCCATACCTTCAGCCATGCCCGTGACGCCTTTTGAACTTAATCCGGTTTTGCTTCGTGTCAATACAGGCGGAACCTTTTTTATGCTTGTATTCCTTACGCTTCTGTTCTAACTCAAAACGAGAAAATCATCAGACGGTCGTCATCGGCACAACCCGGCTCGATTTTCCGGTGTGGAAGCCCTCACAGCATGGATTCCTTCATGGCCGATGAATCACAGCCCCAGCGTTTCATGCCATTCCGCAAAAGCGACGTTGTCGAAATCTGTTTGGCCGAAGACCGCCTGGCGGATTCAGCGGGATCGGCTTGCCTTGAGGCCGATGACCGCCCTTTGAACGGCACCACCTTATAGTGGAGGCTTGCGATGAAGGCTTACGAAAAATTGGGTGTTTTTTACCTGGGAAAAGCCTTTGACGCGGCTGGCCGGAAACGCAGGGATGAACTGATCCTTTATGATTCCAAAGACCTTCTGACACATGCCGTTATCATCGGCATGACCGGCAGCGGCAAAACCGGTCTGGGGATCGGGCTGCTGGAGGAAGCGCTGATCGACAATATCCCGGTGATCGCCATCGATCCCAAAGGTGATATTCCCAACCTGCTTCTCGGTTTTCCCGATCTACGTCCCGAAGACTTCCGGCCCTGGGTTCAACCAGGCGACGCCGCCCGCCAGGGATGGAGTCTGGACCTGTTTGCCGAAATAACGGCGGCCATGTGGCGAAAGGGGATGGCGGTGTGGGATCAGGAGCCGGAGAGAATCGCCCGGTTGCGCGCGGCCGCCGATTTCGCTGTCTACACTCCGGGAAGCAGTGCCGGTTTACCGGTCAATGTTCTGCGCAGTTTCGCCCCACCTCCGCCGGAGATGCGATCGGACGCCGACCTCTTCCGGGAGCGGATCCAATCTACGGTTACCGCTCTTTTGACCCTGATGGGGATCAACATTTTCGAGCAGGCCTGGAGTGCCGGCAGGGGGCTGGACCTTGCGGGACTCATCCGATCCATCCAGCAACCACCGTTGGAGCGCATCGGTGTGATGGATCTGGAGTCGTTTTATCCCTCCAAGGAGCGTTTCCAGCTGGCTCTGCGCTTGAACAACCTTCTGGCGGCTCCCGGTTTTGAAGCCTGGCTGACAGGAGATCCTCTGGATATCGGACAGATGCTGCATACCTCCGCAGGCAAACCCAGGGCCTTGATCTTTTCCATCAGTCACCTGTCGGATGCCGAGCGCATGTTCTTCACAGCGCTGCTTCTCAATGAAATTCTGGGATGGATGCGAACCCAGGCGGGTACCGCCAGTCTCCGGGCGATTCTTTACATGGACGAGATTTACGGGTTTTTCCCGCCGGTGAAAAATCCACCGGCCAAGCTGCCGCTGCTGACCCTGTTGAAACAGGCCCGGGCTTTCGGACTCGGGGTGGTGCTGTCCACCCAGAACCCGGTTGATCTCGACTACAAAGGACTCGCCAACACCGGGACCTGGTTCATCGGGCGGCTGCAGACGGAGAACGACAAAGAGCGGGTTATGGCGGGCCTCGCAGGTGCGGCGGACGGTGCCCAGTTCGATCGGCAGCGTATGGGCGAAATTCTCTCCGGTCTCGGCAAGCGGGTGTTTCTGCTTCACAACGTACACGACAGCGAACCGTTGGTTTTCGAAACCCGCTGGGCGATGTCGTTTCTTTCCGGACCGATGACCCGGGAGCAGATCAAGGCCCTTCCGGCCACTGATCCGTCAGCGCAGGCCGCTGTGCAACCCGCACCGGTCACGGTGCCGCCGCCGCAATCCGGCACTTTCGTGCCACCTCTTCAACCGACGGGTGTGGCGGTGTATTATCTTCCGGCCTCAGGCGCCGGACAGGGCCTGACCTATGTTCCGGCGGTGGGGGGCTGGCTCGATGTCCACTACAGCAATCGGCGCTTCGGCATCGATGTGGGCGAAGCCGTTTCTCTGGCGGCTCCCATCGAAGACGAACCTCTGCCGGTTGACTGGGACCAGGCCGTGGAGATAGGAGCGGTGCCCGGGGATATTGCCAGTTCGCCGCTGCCTGGTGCCGTGTTTGCCGATTTGCCCGCCGCCGCCAACCGGTCTGCCGAATACAAAAAGTGGTGCAAAGACATGCTGCGCTGGGTCCGCCAGAATCGTCCGCTGATCCTCTATCAGTCTAAAAAATTCAAACTGACCAGTTCTCCCGGCGAGACTGAAGGCACCTTCCGGGCACGCCTGACTCAGGCGGCCCGCGAGCAGAGGGATCTTGAGATCGAAAAATTGCGCCGCAAATACGCAGAAAAGTACGCCGTTCTCCAGGATCGCCGGATGCGGGCTGAACAAGTTTTGGCGCGGGAGCAGGAGCAGGCCAAGGCCAAAAAAATTGAGAGCGTGATTTCCTTTGGCACCGCCATCCTGGGGGCGTTTCTCGGCCGTAAGGCCGTCAGTTCAGGAAGTGTGACCCGGATGGGTTCGGCTATGAAGTCCGCCGGGCGGTTGAGCAAGGAGCAGATGGATGTCGCCCGGGCGCAGGAAA
>JARROL010000299.1:0-3746 GCA_037383965.1 Desulfobacterales bacterium
TCATGTACGTGGAATGAGTTTTTTGAAACGCTGCAAACCTACTATCCTCGGCTTCGCGTCATGCACGTTCCGCAAAAAATTTCTTACGTGGGTACACGCCTTCTGGATGTCCTATTCGGACTCACCGCCCAGCCGAATCCCTATCCCAGCGGCGCCATCTCCTGCTGGAATTTGCGTCTTCCGGTCATATCAGGAACGCTGAACCATGCGGTCGGGTTGGCACCCAAATTCCCCACCATTCACGAAGGCATTCCTGCCGTGTTGGACGATTCCATCTCCTTTTATTGGTCGCCGTCCAACCTCGATCGACTATAAATTCAGTCACCGGAATTCAACCGAAGTCATTGAGAAATGAACCGTCTCGGAAAACATCTAATGTCTCGGTTCGACGGCGCCCAGGACTCTGCCGGCCATTGCCGCACCGCTCAGAAAGGCACCCTCGATTCTGGAATTGAAGCACCAGTCGCCGCAAAGACCGATCATCGCTTGGCGGTCCCAAAGGCAGCCGTCGTCCAATGGGTTCTGCGCTCTGGCATAGTGCCAGCAATGGGCCGCCCCAAAGATCGGTTCCACCGGCCTGCTGCCGACAGCAGAAAAGAATGCTGCCGTAAGACGGTGGACGACTTCCTCGGGGTTGAGGTCGATATGGTCGGACGACCAAGTGGAATCGGCATGCAACACCCAACATTCATCAGCCCCACGTCCCGGTTTACTTGAATTTCTGGCGGTCCAAACGATGGGGGAACCGTGTATGAAGGCACCGTCGAACGGCAGCTCCAGAGGCTGCCCGAAGGCCAGCATGACGGCCCAGCAGGGAGCCATGCGAAGGGCGGCCGCCTGTTTGGCCAGATGGGTGAGATTTGCCAGGAGCTCAGCGCTTTGTTCCGGAGGAGCGGAAACGATGAGGGCATCATAGCTTCCTAAAGTATCCCTGTGCTCATCCGTCAGAACGATGCCATGGCCCTCTTTGCGAACGTGCTGCGTACGGGTAAGCCAGCGGATGTCCAGGACGTCCGCCAAGTGATGCGTTACCGCACTCATGCCGGGAACCCCTACGAAGCGAAGATGCTCCGCTTTTTCCTCGCGGATATCACCGTTGTGCACAACGCGGATTCGGCCGTCCCACCGGCGGACAATACCGGCCTGTATCCAACTGTCGACGTATTTTTGGAATCGTTCGTCCCCCACTGTAAAGTATTGGGCCCCGTGGTCGAAGGCATACGACTTCATTCTACGGGTGGACATTCTTCCGCCGGGCGCACGCGCCTTTTCGAACATTTGCACCCGGTGGCCGTGATCAGCCAGCGTGCGGGCGGCAACCAATCCGGACAGGCCCGCTCCGATGACCGCCACGCGGACCGGCGCCGAGGTTGCCGGTTTGGCTATCTTTGCCGTGTATTTTCTCAAGTCGAGGCGGGCGGCGTGGGACCTGGTCGAACGGGGTCTCAGGCTTCCGATGACCGTTTTTTCGGGTTGAAAGGGACGATCGAAAAGCCCCAGGCACCACAGTATGCCACCGTAAGAATTGGGATCGCTGCCATCCAGCGCATATCGATGGTTTAAATCGATCATCATCTGCAGCGCCTCCTCCGGTGAGCGGGTCCACTGCAGGATGGCCTTTCCCCAGGTCATGCGCAGGTTGTTATGCAGTTCTCCGTGGATCAGCAGAGATTTCTGGGCGGCGTCCCAGAGGGGGTCTCCGGTGGTGGCCCTGGCCATCTGCTCCCAGGCGAAGACGGACCGGCGCAAGTCCTGACGGTGATCTGCAAGGGTCTTGGCCGCCCAGGCTGGTAAGGCATCGAAGGCGCCGGGATGGCGATGGTAAAAACAGAAATTGTGGGCCAGTTCTCTCCAAATCAGCAGCTCATCCAGGAATTTTTCGGCGCCCTCGACGTTGGATGAAGCGGTTTCCCGGGCGATTCGAAAAGGCGACACCTGTCCATGATGCAGGTAGGCGGACATGCGGCTGACGCCCGAAGGAAACGCGACGGCCGCATCGTTGCGTGTTCTGGCATAATTTTTCAGTCCGTGCCGCTTGTACTCTTCCCAGCGACGGTATCCGGCCGTCGCCCCGCCCCGCGTGTGCGGGACCGGCCCAACGGTGTGATCGATGCGGCAGTTTGCGCAGAGCCCTGCCATATCGGCTGCTACCAGGTCGACCGGTTCGAACCCGAGCCGGCCTTGGAACCGGTGAACCTCGGTTTCCAGATCTTCATAGCGGCGTGTGATTCTCTTTTCAAATTCGCCCCACGTGTCCTTTCGAAACCGATATGCCCGCGCGTAGGATTTTTTCAAAACCCGCATCGGCAGAATGCAAGCCGTGTCAACGGCCCAGAATGCGACGGGGCAAGACGCGGCGAGGCGCCTGCTCCAGGCCGTAAAGGGAGGCGCGGGGAAATCTTCGGTCAGGATGAAGGCCGCCCTGGCCGTCAACTCTTTGAGCGGCGTAAGACCGCCGGGATCGCGGGCCAGATGAAAGTGATAGGTGATGCCCCGTTGCGCCAGCTCCTGCTGCACATCCCGGGCACCCTCCATGATAAATGTGTGGTGCCGATCGGAGTTGTAGGGATGCCGCCCACCCAGCCCCTGGTAAACCAACACCGGTAACCCCAACCGCCCGGCGACGAACACCGCGGTGTCCAGGGCGGGATTCTCGTGTCCCCTGACCGCATGATGCATCCAGTACAGGACGAATTCGCCGTCATCATTGAAGGCAAGACGGTTCAGGTCCCTGGTTCGCTCGGCGAGATGATCGGGAAGGAATTTTGCAATTGACATCGGGTCGTCATTCATTTCGGATATTTCCTTGATAAATTCGTCATCGAATTAATGAATTGATGGACTGAGTTGCCGATTGACATTTTCGGGTCCGACAGGGTAGGAAAAGCCAGCGGCGATGCCGCCGATAAATTGCCGACCCGACCGCCGCTCCAGTTTATTTGCTTTGCCATGCACAATCGGCCCATTTAAAAAGCAATTCGGGCCGGCCGGCGGCACGAAAATATGTACATCTAAATTGAGCGATTGTCGAGGACGCCGTCTTGGTGAAACAGGCCTCGCCAAGGCTCGATATGCTGAAGCAGTCGTGTCAGTTGAGTCGGATAAGTCAGTTTTGTCAGTTAGACGCTTATGGCTCTTAAGCCACTACCGGTTCCAGGTTCTGAGTTTCGAGTTTCAAGTTTCTATTTAGGCCAGGTAGATACTCGATTTAATTTCCATAACTTACCTTAACCAAATCAAAGGGGGAGCAAATGAGCACAAAGGAAGAATTGGAAGAAAAAGCGGAAAGTTGTCAAACATCTGAAGACTACGTGAATGTGGCCGGCGAATTCGTGAAGGAGCTGTCCGACATGTCGCGGGCGGCCGAATTGCTGGATGAAGGCGCCGAGTGGGCGCAGACGGTGGACGAACTCATCTTGTTTGCAAAAAGCGCCGGTGATGTTCTGGAGGATAAGGAAAGAGCCAAACAATACCTGCTCCAGGCCACAGACTTCGGTGCCACGACCCAGGATTTTGTGAACCTGGCGCGTGCCGCGTCGGAATTGGACGATGCCGCTACGGCGACGGAGGCCCTGGCTGCAGCCCAGGACAAATGCACTCGTGTCGCCGATTTTTTTGCCCTGAGCAAGAGCATCCAGGAAATTATGGCGGACACTGAGTTGGCCAAGAAACCGCTGGACGCTGCAGTTGAAAAATGCACAACCGCGGCCGATTATGTCGAATGCGCCAAAGGTTTCCTGAACGTG
>JARROL010000300.1:0-3740 GCA_037383965.1 Desulfobacterales bacterium
GCTGCGAAAACACAGCGAGCTAAGAAATTCGTCCAGTCTTTGGAGGTCAATGTGCTGGAAAAAATACCGGTCTACGATCTGCTGAAGACCAAAGCGCAAAGCGCGCTGAGCTTCGAGGAAACCGAGGGAATGAATCCCGTTGCGGCACGGTTCGACGATTCGTGGCAGGTCGCTTTTGAGATCGAACGCATCGAAGACGGTAAGGTTGTTCTTTTTCTTCCAGGAGCTCCTGACCCCTGGGCCGGGTCGGTGTGTGTCTTGACTGAAGACCGGGTTACGCCACTTGACCTGACGGTCACATCGGCGGTAAACCTGATGAAACGGCTCGGCAGGGGAGCAACCGATGCGTTGCCGCATCTTAAGGGTTTGGGGAATGCTTCCGCTTCCACTTAGGCTTTTACGAATAATGCTTTCACAGCGGTAATGACGGTTGCCTGCGATCACTTTTTACGGGTAACGTTATCGGGATGGGAAAATGAGAAAAAATATATTTAAATGGCAATTGGTCTTGTTCTTATTGGTCCTTATATCTTGCGCGACCACCGGAGAAAACAGCAAGGGAGAAAAAACGGCCCCTCAAAGCGACGTGTCAGCCGCGGCGATTCAAGGCACACCGTTCGGTCCGGCTGAGGAATTTGCCGGCAGCCCGAAAGCCGAAATCGGCAAAAGCGGGTTATTTGATGTTCACCCCGCCTCTACCTGCCAAATCGCTGTCTTGCGAAATGGTGACGATTCGTTCGCCGCCCGCATCCAGGCCCTCAGAAAGGCCGACACCTCCGTTCGCATCCAGGCCCTGATCTTTACGGGCGACGAGTCGGGGCTCTACATCGCCGAACTGTTGAAGGAAAAAAAGGCCCAGGGGCTGGATGTGCGGGTCATCGTCGATGCCATGTCCAATCCGGTTCCACAAACCCAGTGGATGTATTTCGACTTGAAGCAGCACGGGATCGAGGTGGAGGGCTACGAAACGTTTTACTTGCAATGGTTGAACGAGATGCCGGTGGCCAGACACGACGCAGCCGATGGAACCACCAATCCGAACAAGCGCTTCCACGAAAAGATGTGGATCATAGACGGAGAAACCGATCACGGCGTGGCGGTTGTCGGCGGGTTGAATATCGCCAACGAGTATTTCCGCATCGATCCCCAGAATCCGAGCCGCTACTGGCGGGACCAGGATGTGATCGTCAAGGGAGCTGTCGTTAAGGACATGGTGGCGACCTTCGAGCGCAATTTCGATTATTTCATAAGAGTCAAGGAAAGCCGCGGTATTTTCAACACCGACATCTACTGGGAGGCGACCCGCAGCGTGGTCGACAAGGTCGGCAAGATGGACATGAAATATGTCACCGACGAACAGTTGGACAAAAATGTCCGCGAAATAGCCGATAAAAAACTCGACCTGGTCTATGAGCCGGCCAGGTGCCGCTTTTTTCAGAACCGGCCGCGGTTCGATGAGACCTACATCGAGCAAGCCTATCTCAAATCGATACGGAATGCCAAGGATGAAGTCCTGATCGGCAATGCCTATTTCGTCGCCTCGCAGGCGTTTGTCGAGACCGTGAAGGATGCCGCGCGGCGATGTGTGAAGGTGATCATACTGACCAACAGCCCCACCACAAACGACCTCCCCATGCTGACCATCGTGGGGCGCGAGTATTATGACGATATACTGGCCGTCAACAATGAGCCCGCTGTCACGTCTTGCCCAGCAGGAGGCGTTCAAATCTGGGAGTGGCAAGGGCGCCGGGCCAATGCGGCCGAGCAGACCGAGGGAACCATCCATGCCAAGTATGCCGTTTTCGACCGCCGTATTTCAATCGTCGGCTCCTACAATATGGACCCGCGCAGCCGGCGCCTTAACGCCGAAACGGCAATTGTATTCGAAAACAAAGACCTATCCAGTCAGTTGGCGGATATGTTTTACAAGAACGACCTTGATTTCAGCCGGCAGATTACTCTGGAGGACACCAAGGCGTTTGCCGAGTCAGAGGATGCGGTCTACCAGTTTCAGAAGGAGTTCGGCATTTTACTCGAGGACTCCCTGTAGGGGATTGGCGCCAGGAGGGGGGCAACGTGCACCTGGGCTTTATGGTGGTCAAGTTGTTAGAAAACTGATAAATATCAACACAAGGATGGAAAAGTGAAAAAGACTTTGATACAAAATATCATTTCGCTGGTCATCGTTTTATGCGTGTTTATCGTCATGGGTTCCCGGGCGGCGGATGCCCAAGACGACCTTCAGGCGGTCTCGGAGGCCATCAGAAATCAGAAGAGAATTTACATCGAAAAGGTCATGGAGTTGACGCCGCAGGAAAAAGGTGCGTTTTGGCGCCTATACGCTGAGTACGATTCCGGATTGGCGAAAATCGCAGAGAAGCGCATCACGCTGGCAACGGACTTTATCGCCAGCCAAGGCACTCTTTCCGATGCCAAGGCGCTCGACATGCTCAACCAAAAGCTTCGGATCGACGGTGACGAGCTTATCTTCAAACAATCATACGTTTCCAAATTCAAGCAGGTCCTGCCCGGTAGAAAGGTCGTCAGGTTTTACCAGACCGAGAACAGGTTCGACACCGCCGCGACTGCCGAATTGTATAGAAATATACCCGTGATTCGGTAATAATCGGCTTTTTTTATTATCGCCAAATAGATACACCGAAGTGAGCAATGGTGTTCTTCATGCGGCTCCTTCGCCCGAGTGAGACTTGCTAACGGCAAAGAATGGAGGTTAAATAAATGGCCAGCGATTCAAGTCAACCTTGATACCATGGATATGAAAAAGGAGAAAAAGACCATGAAGAAAACATCCATTTTCAGCGTCGCTTTGTGTTTGGCGCTTTTATCCGCGATTTCGGCCGGGGCCGAGCAGAGCTTGTTGGAATCTGTTGCCAAAGGATGCGAGACCGAACTCGACACCTACTGTAAAGATGTCACGCCGGGAGAGGCCCGCGTGCTGGCATGCCTTTACGCTCGCAGCGACAAATTGTCCGGCAAGTGCGAATATGCCTTCTATAATGCAGCCGCACAACTGGAGCGGGCCGTGGGCGAGTTGTCATATGTGGTCAACGAGTGTGCCGACGATTTAAACCAATTCTGCCAGAAAGTACCCGCGGGCGAGGGCCGGCTCCTGAAATGCATACAGGAAAACGACCCGAAGGTCAGCTCACGCTGCAAAGAGGCGATGAAGCAAGTCGGATTAAGATAGTATTAATTTCGGCAGAAACAGGGGTAGGATAGATGAAAAGGGCTTCGGAGCTCAATCTCTTGTCATGGTCGCGCGCCCTGCTGGCGATGGTGGTGTGGTGCAGCGCGAGTGCGGCGTTCGGTTGGATCTACCCCGAGCATCGCGACATCGCGGTCCTGGCCGTGCAGGGCCTCGACGCCGACCGCAAGGCGGTATTCGATGACTTCTGGCAAGAGGCGCGGACGGGCGGCGAAGAGCGCCTCTGCGCCCAGGGGGCAGACACCGAACAGGGTCTTGCGCCGGCGTGCATCGACTGGGCCGCGCTGTCGGGGATCGGCGGTGATCATTCCTGCTCGAGCCAGGAAATGGTCGAGACGGTTCTCACATCGGACTGGATTCTGGTCGTTGCCGACGTCGCTGCGCAGCTGAAGGTGGATCTTGCGCGAATTCCCGTCACTGCACCCCCGGCCACGACCAAGGGGAAGCCGACCGACACCTCTGATGACCGGCGACGATTTGCGAGCGGCAAGAGCCGGGCACAGCGCCAGAACGC
>JARROL010000301.1:0-7297 GCA_037383965.1 Desulfobacterales bacterium
GCCCGATCTTTTAAAGAGCGCTATCGTCGCATTCTGGAGACTCCCTTTGGGAATCCCCAGTTTCAACGGCTTCTTCATTTTTTGTAGACCTCCTCGGGGTCAAAAACAGGTGTGCCGACAATCTCGGTCGCTCCCCCGTCGTCGTCGACTTTTAGGTGGAAGCAGCTCCTGTAGCCGGTGTGGCAGGCGGCTCCACCGACCTGTTCCACTTTAAGTAAAACCGTGTCGGCATCACAATCGATGCGAATCTCCTTCACCAGTTGCAGATGACCGGATGTCCCCCCTTTGACCCACAGCTTGCGACGGCTGCGACTGTAATAGGTCGCCTTGCCGGTCTTCAGGGTCAATTCCCAAGCCTCGCGGTTCATGTAAGCCAGCATGAGCACCTCACCGGTGCTTTCATCCTGGGCAATGGCCGGTATAAGGCCTTCTGATTTGTCAAAATCGAGCGTCACCGTCGGTTCGTTCCTTGGTTGACCTGTCCTTGCCCTTGCGGCGGCAAGCCGTCACGCCGGTTAAAGGCTTTAAGATAAAGGTTTTGGACTGCATTATCAGTCTCCGGCGTGTTACAATACGGCCTTCACCTTCTGGCATTGCCAAAAACGTCATCTCAGAGCCTTTAGCACTTTGCCCTGCCGCGTTTTTTTGATAAACTAAGTTGAGTAGCGACAATGAATATGAAAGTCAATTTATTTTTCCTTTTCCGAAAAGCGCTGGCTTGCTTCATCCGCTAAAATCTGATAGACGGAGCACAGGATAATGCCGGAAGCGAACCGGCGTTTTTAAGTCAAACCTCTCCAAGGGCACGGTCGGCGTTCTCGTTTATATAAAGCGCTCCGCGGCGTATTGAATATTTAAGAGTCCATATGGCAAAACGAACCAACGATATTTTGAAAAAGAGAAAAAAGCATCGGGTCGGGCGCATCATTTTTCGCATCTTTCTGCTTTTCGTTTTAATTTGCACAGTGATGGGCGGCTTAGCTGCCGCGGGTCTCTATTATTATATCAGCCGTGATTTACCAAAGATTTCATCCCTCAAAGATTATCATCCGCCCATCATCTCGACTGTCTATGCAGACGACGGCCGCAAGATCGGAGAGTTTTTCAATGAGAGGCGAATTGTCGTGCCGTTGGCCGATATGCCCGATATGCTGATCAAGGCCTTTGTTGGCGCCGAAGACTCCCGCTTTTACACGCACCAGGGGATCGATCTTCTGAGCATCACGCGGGCCTTTATCAAAAATATCGAGGCCGGTAGCATTGTACAGGGCGGCAGCACCATTACCCAGCAGGTGACAAAATCCTTTTTGCTGACACCGGAGAAAAGTTACACCCGCAAGATGAAAGAGGCCATACTGGCCTACAGAATTGAAAAAGCCTTGAGTAAGGGCGACATTCTTTACCTATATCTCAACCAGATCTACTTGGGTCACGGTGCTTACGGCGTCGAAGCGGCAGCCGAAAACTACTTCGGTAAAACCGCGCGCGACATGAACCTTGCCGAGTGTGCCATGCTGGCCGGTCTGCCCCAGGCGCCCAGCCGGTATTCCCCCTTCAGATATCCGGACCGGGCCAAGCAACGACAAATCTATGTCCTCAACCGAATGGTCGAAGAGGGCTACATCACCAACATTGAGGCTACCGAGGCCATCAATACCAAGCTGGATATCAGGCCGCGGCGCAACTTGTATATTGATGAAGTGCCCTATTATACGGAATACGTGCGCCAGTATATCGAAAATAAGTACGGTACCGAGGCGCTTTATAACGAAGGGTTGCAAATTTACACCGCCGTCAATATCGACATGCAGAGGATCGCGCGGAAGGAGGTCGAAAAAGGGCTGCTGGCTCTCGACAAGCGTCAGGGCTACCGCGGACCGCTTCAACATCTCGCGCCTGAAGCCATTGAGGCCTTCGTGCAGGATCTCCAGAAACAGTGGGTCGAAACCGCTCCGGAAGCAGGGCAGACGGTAACAGGCGTCGTCGTTCAGGTGAGCGATGGCGAGAAAACCGTTGCCGTTCGGATGGGGGGTGGACAGGGAATCATCGATATCGCAGACATGGATTGGGCCCGAAAGCCTAATCCCGAGGTCGCTTATCACGCCAAGATGATTAAACGGCCCGGTGAGGCCCTGCAAAGCGGTGACGTGGTTCTGGTGCGTTTGAAAGAAAGGCGTGACGATTCCGATCTGTGGAACCTGGCGCTGGAACAGAATCCCAAAGCTCAGGGAGCGCTCTTGTGCATCGAGGCTGAAACCGGCAAAGTCAAGAGCATGATTGGCGGACGCGACTTCCGGGAAACTCAGTTCAATCGGGCCTTGCAATCCCGGCGCCAACCCGGTTCGGCCTTCAAGCCGATCATTTATGCCGCTGCGATCGACAAGGGCTACACGCCAGCAACGGTCGTTATCGATTCGCCGATCGTATTCAGGGACCGGGAACAGGATTTTAAATGGAAACCGAGGAATTACGGTAAAAAATTCCACGGACCCACCCTTTTGAGACAGGCGCTGGCAAAATCGAGAAACGTCATCACCAT
This sequence comes from Desulfobacterales bacterium, assembly GCA_037383965.1. GTDB lineage: Bacteria > Desulfobacterota > Desulfobacteria > Desulfobacterales > SG8-13 > JARFQH01. The sequence goes on from JARROL010000301.1 coordinate 2,540, forward strand.
CAAAATACTACAGGATATCGGCATCGACTATGTCATGGAATACGCTCAAAAACTGGGCATCACCTCGACCTTGAACCGAGATTTGTCGTTGGCACTGGGATCATCCGGTGTGTCTCTCCTCGAGTTGGTCAGCGCCTACTCTGTCTTTACCAACCATGGTTTTCGGATACCCCCCTGCTTCGTGACCCGCGTGATCGATCGCAACGGTAATGAACTCGAAAAGTTCATCCCTGCCAAAGAAAAGGTGATCGACCCCAGCACGGCCTTCATCATGACCAGCCTGCTCGAAGGTGTGGTCCAAAACGGCACCGGCTGGCGCGCCAAAGCGCTCAACCGCCCGGTGGCCGGTAAAACCGGAACCACCAACGACCTCTACGACGCCTGGTTCATGGGGTTTACACCGGAGTACACGGCCGGTGTGTGGGTCGGTTTTGACGAAGAGGCTTCCCTCGGGCAGTATGAGACCGGTTCCAAGGCGGCCAGCCCGATCTGGGTCGGTTTCATGGAGCAGGTTCTGGCCGACAAGCCGGTGCAGATCTTTCAAGTGCCCGAGGGAGTAGTGTTCACCCAGATCGATGCCAAGACCGGCTTACTGCCGGTCGCCGAGTCTCCCAAAACGGTTTTTGAATGTTTCAAGGAGGGGACGGTACCCACGGAATACGCACCCCGACCGGGAGTGGCGACTGAACCGGAACAATTCTTTAAAATGGATATGTAGACAAATTGCCGGCGCAATTTGTGATCAACAAGAAGGGGCGTAATGAACAGAATAAAATCTTGTTCATTACGCCCCTTCTTGTTGGTGCCTGAAAGATTTTTCGCGGTTACTAATGGTCCTTTGCCGTTGATTTTTCCATTTTGAGTTTCTGCCGCTCTCCAATCGGCAGGATCAGAGTGGGATCCCTGCGGATGCGGATTTTTTGCATGAAATAGACCAGCACCCACAGCCCGATGCCGGTGGCGTCCACGAGGAATGTCGGGACGTCGATTCCGGTCATACCCAAGAACAACCTGATACCAGGGCATGATTAACCCGGGCCCGCCCAAAAGAAAGCCCGGAGAAAAGGCGAACAGCAACGGCCCGATGTAGAGCATCTTGGCAAACTTGAACGCCGTCCAGCCCGTTTTCCAGGGATCCGAACCGGCAATAGCCGCCCCGGCATAGGCCGCCACGCACACCGGCGGGGTGATGTTGGAATCCTGACTGAACCAGTAGACGATCATATGCGAGGCGATCAAAGCCCAGGCCACCTGTCCCATAATCAACTCACGCTTGGGATCACCGGGCAAGAGATCACCCAGAGGCAGCTGCAGCTCCATGAAACCGACGCCCCACTGGCTGCGGGTGATCATGTCGGAAATGGCGCCGACGGCCAGAACCGCGGTAATGAGGTAAGCCGCCGTCACCGGCACGCCCATGCCGAGCACCAGGGACGCCAGTCCGACCAACAGGATGGCAATGATCAGGTTCCCCGCCGAGAGCTCGATGATGATCTGGGAGAACCGCAAGCCGATGCCGGTGAGCTGGATCGTGCCGACAATGATGCCGATGACGCCGACCGTGGCACCGATGATCAGCGTCGAACGGGCGCCTTCGTTCATGGCGGCGAAGATTTCCTTGGGACCCATGCGCTGATCTTTGGTCAACCAGCTCACGGCAACACACGAGAGAATCGACCAGAAGGCCGCATACCCCGGCGAGTACCCCAGGAGCATCATCACCACGATGATCACCAGGGGGACCGACATGAACCACTGCTGTTTTAGGATCATCCAGGCGGTCGGTGCGTTTTCTTCCCGGATGCCCACCAAGCCGTAGCGTTTGGCCTCGTAGTGAATCATCACGAAAACCGACAGGAAGTAGATCACGGCCGGGAAAATGGCCATGAGCATGATCTTGACATAGGGAATCTCGGTCATCTCGGCCATGATGAACCCGCCGGCACCCATGATCGGCGGCATGAACATGCCGCCGATGGAGGCCGAGGGCTCGATAGCGCCGGCCACGTGCGGCTTGAAGCCGGCCTTCTTCATCAGCGGTATGGTAAACGCACCGGTGGAAACGGTGTTGGCGATGGCAGAGCCCGACACCGAACCGAAGAACCCGGAGGCCAGAACGGCCACCTTGGCCGGTCCACCCACCGCCTTGCCGGCCAGCGCCATGGGCAGGTCCAGGAAGAAGCGGCTGGCGCCGGAAAATTTCAGGAAGGACCCGAAGAAGATGAACAGGATCACGTAGGTCACCAGCACGGTGGCCATGATTCCGAAGACACCCTCCTGTTTGAAGTAGATGTGGTTCAGGGCGCGGTCGATTTTAAAGCCGGTGTGGGCGAAGGCATCGATCACCGGCACGCTGTGGAGCAGGTCGCCGTAGAAAGCGTACAGCAGGAATGCGACCCCTACCAAGGTCATGGACCACCCCAGCACGCGGCGCGCCACATCCAGGGAAACCAGAATACCGAGGAAGCTCACGGCCGTATCCAGGGCTGTCTCGGAGCCCATGCGGTAGTTGATGGCAGCGTATTCGACAATGTAATATCCGACCGCAAAGACGGCGACCAGGACCAGGAAGAGATCCATGCCAATGGGGGCATTGCCCTGGCTTTTGCCCCAGTAGCGGATCGGAGCGAAAAAGACGCCGGCCGCCGCCACGCTGACGACGGCGTAAAACAAATTCACGCCGGTAAAAGGCTCCCGAGCGCCCTGAGTGCCCAGTAGAAAATGAAGCGCGAAGTAGAACGTCAGAAAAAGCGTCAGGAAAGGGATGGCGCTGTCGATGTAATACCCGATCTTTTTCGGCGTGCTGGAGGTGAAAGGGTAGTTGAGGAAAATCAGCACGTAGGTGACCATCACATACAAGCCGAGGTAATACTGGGTGTCCACCGGCGTGGCGGCGCAGTACATGTAAAAGAGCACCATACCGACGGCCAGGCAGGAGCTCAACCAATACCAAAAGCCAATCAGGGATCGTCCGGACTTGGAGTCCTTGCTGATGATCTCCTTCAGTTTTTCCTGATCGGCCGCCGTCGTGGGAACTTCTGGCTCTGTCATATCGTTTTCCTCATGCAGCCGGCTGGCGCCGCTGTCACCTCAGTTAAGGGTAAAAGGGGAAGCGCACGAGTGGCGGTCTTCCCCTTACCCCGGTTGGCTTTGCCTGAATCCCTACTGCATTAGGTTGGCAGGAATCTCTTTTCCCTGCTCCTTCCAGAACTTGATTGCTCCGGGATGCAGAGGCACCGAGGCGCCGGTAAACCCGTTTTCCATGTTCATTTCTTTAAACGTTTTCTTGGCCATTAACATGGCCTCCATGCCTTTTTGGGACCACAGGGTCTTCATGATCGTGTAGACCAGTTCCTCGGGCTGGTCCTTGTTGGTGGTCAATATGCAGGCATCTTGAAAGCTCTTGGTCGCCGGCATTCCCTTACCGTAAGTCCCTGCCGGAATGACGGTCGGTGAATAGGCATACTCTTTGTAGAAGCCGGTCTTTTCGGCATCGATCCCCACGTCCACCAGGGCGATCTTCACCTGCACGGCGGCCTCGATGATGGAACGGTTGGGATAGCCGACCAGGACCCAAAAGGCATCGATCTTGCCGTCCTGGAAGGCACTGGCCGCCTGGCTGTAGCCCAGGAAGTCGGAATTGAATTCACCCCAGAGGCCGATGTGGCGGAAGAAACGCTCCGCACTGGCAGCGGCGCCGGATCCGGCATTACCGAGGGCCACGCGTTTGCCCTTGAGGTCCATGGCGCTTTTGACACCGCTGTCGGCCCGCACGACCAGCTGGGCCGGGGCGCCGTAGAGATACCCCATGGAACGGATGTTGTCATACTTCGCGGGATCTTGCGGCAGCTTGCCCGCATATCCCAGGGCGCTGTCCACGGCATAGCAAAGACCGAAATCGGACTCGCCGCTATTGATGCGCTTGACGTTTTCCACCGAACCGCCAGAACCAACAGAGGAGGCCTGTATGTTGGGATTCACCTTGGGCACGTAAACCGCCATGGCGTTGGTGAAGGTGTTGAAGGTGCCGCCCGTTGGACCGCCGCCGATCTTGATGCTGTAGTCGGCGGCTGGGGCCGGCGTCATACCGAGAGCGATGAGTGCAACAGCCAACAGTCCGATAATGAAATGTTTCTTCATTCGTTTTTCTCCTTTTTGGGTTTTAGATCCGTAGAATTTCTGACACTTCCCCTATTGTCTAACCGCTGTAACGGAGGATGTCAATTCCTGATCTTCTGATTTGGTTGTCAAAAAATCGATGATGTTAGTGTCAAAAAATTTCTGACAAAATTAAGGGCGCTGTGGTTGCCGGGTTGTCGAGGCTTTGAGGTAAAGTTTTGGGCAAGGCCAGAGGGAGAAGGCTGTATTGTAATACGCCGACGACCGATAACGCAGTCCAAAACCTTTATCTCAAAGCCTATAAATCGATCAGACGGTTCTGAATGGCAAGTTGGTATTCCCCATGGCCAGGCGTCGCAGCACCTGCAGTTCGCGCATGGAGAGGGCATCCAGGGCGGTCTGCCCCTGCTTGCCCTTGGCGATTCTGAGGGCGAGAGCTTCGGCCGCCTCGTCGGTGAGATAACGGCTGCCGCCGAGTACCTTGCGGATGGCGTTGACCAGTTGTTCGGGGGCGGATTGTTTGGTGATGTATCCCATTGCCCCGGCCTCGATCGCCCGCACCACGTACTGCCCTTCCTCATGCATGGTCAATACCAGGACCGGCAGCTTTGGATGCAGCGCATTGAGTCGACTGATGAC
>JARROL010000302.1:0-3731 GCA_037383965.1 Desulfobacterales bacterium
CAAAATGAGCAAACCTTCCGACTCCTGTAGGTTGATATGGTTTTATTTTAGAAACACCGCATCGCACGGTGACCATCACGACTCGTTTCACGATTCTGGTTTTGGCCGCCGTTGTCTATTTCATGTTGATGTGTTCCCTGCTGGGTCGTTAATCCGAAATCATCAATTGTTGAACAAATTCATATTCGGACTCATGGTCAAATCGGGCAGTGTCTGAAAAAAGGATCTGAGGATTGACCGGATCGCCGCCATGTCGGAAGCATTGAAGATCCGGGTGTAAAGAGCGTGTCCGAACCTGAAGTTGGCGGCAAAGTAAAGCGCGAATTTCTTGAAACGCCGGACGGCCCGGACATCGTCGAAATACAGCGGCAGGAGATCGGTCAGCCTCAGCGCGGTGCTTTCGTAGATATTCGGTCCGACTGACACGCCATCGGCCCACACTGAAAAAACCCACGGACGGGCCACTGCCATCCGTCCGAGGGCAATTCCATCGCAACCGGTCATCGACAGCATTGTAATACAATCCGCCCGACTGAAAACATTGCCGTTTCCAAAAACCGGAATCGAAACCGCCTGTTTGACCAAACCGATATATTCCCACCGCGGCGGGCGTGAGCGACGATCCGGCGCGACGCGGGGATGAAAGGTCAGGGCATCGGCTCCGGCCGCCTCGAATCGACGCGCCAGATCAACAGCCGTCAATACTTCTGCGAGCCTATCATTCATCTATTTCCCACAGCAGAGAGTTGCAGAGATGCGATCTGAAAAGATGAATATCTTGTCACACGTGGCAGGGCAAGTGAAGATGAATGCGATAAGGTACTCAATATTCATTTGTCTCGAACCGTTTAGACTGATATGGTATGAGCCCAAACCGTTTTTCCGAGGAGCCGCAAAATGGGAGTCAACGACGATTTCATCGATCCTCTGGTCGAGGAAATTCTGACCGATGTTGCCGGGTCCTTTTTTGAGAACCGGCGACAACTCGACGAAAAAATCGACCTGTTCAACAGCTATGTGAAGGCGCTTCGGCGCAAGGAGGCTGAGGTCCGGGACTCGGCGGCCCTTCTCAACCACCTGCTGCTGCGAGGACATCAGGCACCGGCCTTCTACGAAATGCTCAACGTGGAGGGAACCCTCCTTACCGCTGCCGGGGCAGTCGTGCCGCAAAACACCCGGATGTGCATGCCATTTGCTATCGGATTCTGCACCCGATTCGTGAAACTGGTTTGCAACGCTTACGAAGCCCTGCAAGAATCTTGCGCCATCTACCTCCACGGCCGGCCTGAAACAGACGTGTCCGCCACCCCAGATTCGACTCAGGTCTATTACGACCTGGTGCTCGAAATGCACCGGCTTGTCAACCAGGAAATCAAGCGTGTTAACGCGTCGATTTCTCCGAGCTGCGCACTGCAGTTTGCCAAAAGATTGAATCCGCAGATGGTGCAGAAGGAACAGGTCACCGGTGGCGGCGCATCCGACGCCGGATCGTTGGACGATAAGTTGTGCTTTACCCCCATCGACCTGCAGGCGCTGTCGCTTACAAAATATCCCGAATTGCCGGAAATCGGAACCGTCCTACCCGAAATCAAACGATTTTGCGAGACCCTTTGCAAAGCCCACGGCAAGAAAATAAAAGATGATATGACAAATCTGAAATCTCGGCTTTCCACTTGCAAGACGTAAAGGATCGAAAGCAGGATGACACACCAGAATGACCGGTGCAACACTCGGCCGCCCGAATATCACGGCCGCATTCTGAATGGAAACTACAGCGAGAAATTGAAGGATCGTGTGGCTGAATGTTATAAACGATACCGGGCTTTCGAAGAAACCGGCACTCCCGCCATTCCTTACATTGCTGCATGGCAGGAGAAAACGAACACCATCTGGTATGAATATGCCAGTCAACGGCTGGCCGATTTGCTGGGCTGCCCATTGACCGATGTGGCCGAGGTTCTTCGTAATTGCATCCTCGATCGTCGCATATACAGATACATTGACGCGCACGCAGGTATCAGCAAAGAGGTCAAAAGCCGAGAGGAATTGAACGGTGTCTGGGAGGAATTGCGCGAAGAAGGCAAAAGCACAGGTGCCATCGAGGCAGTGTACAAAATCGCCCTCAAGAAAGACTGTGCCATCTGGCTCAAGGATCAGGCCACCATAGAAACCCTGGATGCCGATCGCATTTGTCTATCACTCGGATTGTTGACGACCGTATCCAAAGAGATGGAGGTCGAAGATGAGCTGAAAAAACATCGCGATCAGCTCGAAGCCGTCGTGCAGGAACGGACAGCGGAACTAACGAAACTGAACGAGCAGTTGAAGCTGGAAATCGTCGAACGCAAATTGGCGGAGGAGAGGCTTCAACAAAGCTACAACAAACTCCAGCAAAACCTGGATGAAACCGTTAACGCCATGTCGTTGACGGTGGAAGAACGTGACCCCTACACGGCCGGGCATCAAAGACGGACGGCCGATTTGGCCATGACGCTGGCGGCGGAGATGGGACTTTCCGCTCATGTTGTCAAGGGGATCCAGATGGCCGGTCTCATCCACGATATCGGCAAGATATCCATTCCGGCAGAAATTCTCAGCAAACCCGGTGGACTCAATGAAGCCGAAATTCAACTGATCCGGAGACATCCACAGGTTGCCTATGACATCTTGAAAAAAATCGATTTCCCTTGGCCGGTGGATCTTATTGTGTTACAGCACCACGAGAGGATCGACGGCAGCGGGTACCCGCAGGGGTTGACCGACGGAGAGACCCTCGTCGAGGCACGGATTTTGAGTGTGGCCGACGTCGTCGAAACGATCGCATCCCATCGTCCCTACCGCCCGGCTCTGGGCATCGAAAAAGCGCTCGAGGAAATATCGACAAACTGCGGCACGCTCTATGATCCGCACGTCGTTGAAGCCTGTTTACGACTTTTCAGGGAAAGAAGCTACCAGCTAAAATGATACCGCCCGGGAATTCATCGCCGCCGTCCCGCTTTGCCTGACTGCCTTGCCGATGCAGCGCCGATCGGCCGGGAAACCGTCGCAGGGAAATCCTGCCTCTCCCAAGGTCTTTTCTTCCAGTAGTACCGCTGCCGAAAGCCGCCGGCCGGGTCCCGATATAACCTTACCGCTGGCGCAAATGTGGGTCCGCCCGAAACAGGGAATCCTGTTGACAAGCCAGTCGATTTCTGATGTGGATATCGGCAGATACCACTCTTCAAGTGAAAAATACGATGAAAACCACCTGGGAAGCCAGAAGTACCACCCGTTTCGACCACACGGCAACAATCTTGATCGAAAACCTTCCTGAGGGCACCTATCATCACGGTAAAATGGTCAACTACAGCGCCGGGGGGTTGTATTTTGAGTGCACCCTCGCTTACGCACCAGGCGCTCCGATTATTTTCGGCATCGAGAACACTCCCTATGCCGAGTGCCGTGGTGTTTACCACGGCCACGTGAAATGGTGCCGCCGGCTCCCCGAAAAACAGTCCCTTTACGCTTTCGGCATTGGCGTTGCATATGTCAAGCCCGATCTCTTTAAAAAACGCCGTCGTCAATCACATCCGTATTCGCCCGCCTGGCTTCATCCGACCACAGAGGATCATGACGCGCCGCAAAAGACCGGACAACCGGAAGCCCCCGGAGAGATCGGTAATACACGATGCGCCTTTCCAGCTGAATTTGCCATAGATATATTTTATCCGGGTTTTCCAGTCGCCGAATTC
>JARROL010000303.1:0-3729 GCA_037383965.1 Desulfobacterales bacterium
CGGGCAGGCGGACCCGGACGTTGTAAGTATCGACCACGGCAAACTCCGTCCCCAGCATCTTGGCAACGGAACCGACGGCAAACACCATGCACATGTCCCGGTCAAAGGCCGGTTCACTTGTTCGCCGGTCCTCCGGCGAAACCGCTTGTAAAGCGGTTGTTTTTCGGAGGTTTTGTTCCGGATCGTCCCGGGGTTGAAAATCGTCATCGGCAATCAGGGTCTCGAGAAGCTTTGTCTGCGTTTCAAAGGTTTTTTCCAATCCTCTGGTAATGGTATCTGAAAAATCGAGAAATGCTTGATGGGCGTCCGCAGTGGCCCGTGTACTTTCGGTCAACGAATCCATGAGATTTCGATATGGGTTATAACCTTTTGACCTCCGATCTCTGACCTCCGACTTCTGATCTTCGGCCGCGTTAGGTTTGAAGATCACACTTGTGGATTTATGATTGTTGATTGTTGATTGTTGATTGAAGGGCTCGCTTTGCTCCGGTAATTTAAATTTTCGGTCGATCTGGCTCGGACCTCCGAGCAAATTTAACCGGAGCTTGCCGCGGCGTAGCTCGGAGAGCGAAGACGGGACCTCCATCATCTTCCCGCCGACAGCAAGTGTCATCTCCCGACCCGTTGTCGGAGCACTGATCTCATGACCGGCCGGTGGGCAGGCACGGGTGCCGTAGAGCGCATCGAGATCCATTGGAACCCTGTGGACGGCCAGTGTTCCCAGGCATTTAAGGATCGTCAAGAGGTCGTCTTCACCCCGGCAGCATGCTGAAAGCGCCAGATGAGGTTTTGCGCTAATAATCGATTTGATCATTCCCGTGCAGGAGGCATGGGGTCCCATCTCAAGAAAGATACGGACCCCATCCGCATAGGCCTGCTCGATCAGGGTCGTGAAATCAAACCCTGAAAGGGCCTGGTTTAAAACGGCGTCCGCGGCGCTCTCCCGGGTCGGGGTGTAGGCCCGACCCAAGGCACAACTGTAAAACCGGATATCTTTTGGCAATATCGTCGGGAACAGGTGAAGCTGCTTATATTCCCGGGCCACCGGCGCTGCCGCATCGCAATGGACCGTGACCACGCCGTCGAGAAAAACCGCTTCACATCCAAGTTTGTCGATGACCGCTGTGACATCGGGTTTTCTGCCGCCGATGACACATTGATTAGGGGTGTTGATGATAAGAAGTTTTACAAAGGGCCGGTTGTCGATGATCTTTCGCACCTTGTCCGCCGGCCGGTTGACAGCGGCAACGCACCAGTTCACATCTTCGCTTTCGGGAATGTTCCATGCGCTTCGGGCGGCGCGGCAGGGACCGGCGAGCTCGGTGGCAAACAGGTCTGTGTCGAGCATGCGCTTTAGCATTTGGCCGCGGTCCGGCCACACGCCCAGGGCAAAGAGTCCCGCGGATTCTCCCAGGCTGTACCCGATCATGGCCTGGGGCCGAATTCCGAAATGTTTGACCAGACCGGTCATCATTGCGCCGTGGACCACTTGGCCGAAGATCATATTCAAGGGATCTGAAACGATTTTGGACAAGGCCTGTTTTTCCCATCCCGGCGCCCATGAGGTTCTCCAGGGGACATAACACTCGGGTATCAACTGTGTTTTTAACCGGGTGGTTTCGGCATCCATTTTGCGGAGAATTTCCGGCCACACCACGCCGATACCCCTTCCCATGCCCACGTAGTGATTCCCGGATCCCGGAAATACAAAGGCTGTTTCAGCATCCGGTCCCAGGGGAGACGGTGCATAGCTGACACCGCCAGAGCCGTTCATATGTCTCGGGGTTTGGGTGGAGACGGCCGTGCTTGCGTCATCGATGAAGGTTTCGAGCTGCGAGAGGTTACCGGCAACAAGGGATAGGGCATATTTTTTGGCCGGATGCGATCTTTTTTCCAGGCGCCTTTCCTGGTGCCAGGATACCGCCAATTTTCCGACCTGAACCGATTGTTCGCTTCGATCCGATGAGGTTTGAATATGACGCGAGAGTGAAGAAAGACCCTCGAGGAGTTCATTTTCCGTGCCCCCCTCCACCACAAAAAGCCCTGGTGCGGAAAATCCCAGCGGGCGCCTTCTTTCCAAAACCGCCTTTTCGACAACCCGTCCGGCATTCCGGTCCAATTCATTGTATTCAAAGCCTTCCAAAATGGCGTGCATGCAGTTGCCGTCCAAAGTCATGGCACCCACACATGCCCTGCGTGGACCGTCGGCTCGGTCCCTTGCCCAGTATTGAGAAAACGCCGGCAGATAGAAAAAGCTGTCTTTCCATAAAGCAGAAGCCGGGGTCGAAAAGTTTGTCAGCGGCGGTATAATTTCCTGAAACAAACAGAGCCCGGCTTTAACCAAAGACGCCAGACCGGCGGCAGCGCCGGTGTGGCCGATGGTCGGTTTTACCGAGCCTATGGCGCAAGCAAGTTTTTGACCGTCAAACACCTGCGCCAGTGCTTCTGATTCTATCCGGTCTTCATTGGGGTCGCCGCTGCCGTGGGTTTCGATAAAGCTCACCGCAGACGGAAAAATGCCGGCATCCTCAAAGGCCCGCTTTAAGGACAGGACGATGGCCTCCTTTGCCGGCGCGTGGTCTTTGCCGCCGCCGGCCTTGCCCAGTCCTTTGATCACGGCATAAATCCTGTCGTTGTCTGCAACGGCCCGGTCGAGTCTTTTGAGCACCACGGCTGCAGCGCCCTCGCCGGGAAGGGTGCCGTCCGCCGATGCGTCAAAGGGACGAATGTCAGAATTTTTGGTGAACGGCCGAATCCGGTTCGATATCAGTACGCTGCGGACATCCCCGCAAAGATCCACAGCACCGGCGAGAACCATGTCGCTTTCATGCTGCTGCAACGACCGCACGCCGATTTCAAGAGCTTTGAGACCCGAGGCTGCTTCGCCGGACACGACAAAGCTCGGGCCTCCCAAACGAAATTCCCTGGCGATCCTGCTGGCAATGATGCCGCCCAGGGCGCCCAGGGTTCGCGTGTTGGTCAGCGGCGGACCCATGGCATCCTGAAGCGACGCTTGCCATGACCCTGTTTCTTCCCTGTCAAAGAGATCCGGATTCAGGCGGCCTTGTTTTTTCCATATTCCCACCTGGTTGAAAAGGTTCCACCGGAGGTGAAAATCGGTGGCTTCAAAGTCGAATTCAATGCCGATGACAGCGCCCATGCGGGGCCGTTCCTGCCTTAAAGGAAGGCCGGCATCTTTCATGGCATCCATGGAAACTTTCAGCACCAACAAATGCTGTATGAGAATATCCGGAATTTCATTGGGCGGGATGCGGAATTCTTCGAGATCGACGGCGAGGTTTTCCATGAATCCGCCCCAGGACGCGGCACTATCCAGATAGCGATGGGCAACGGCGTCGCATCCGTTCCACCGGCCGCGGGGTCTTTTGGAAATTATGGATTTCCCGTTTAAAACCGCTTCCTGAAAAGCTCTCAGCGATGTCAGGGAGCCGAAAGCGGCGGCCATGCCCACGATGGCGATAGGAACATGCTGGATTGATGATGGATGGTTGTTGACTGTTGATTGTTGGAGGGAGATTGCTGATTGTTTATTGATGGTGTCAGGCCGCCATTCTTCAAAGAGCAGGTGGCTGTTGATGCCGCCGAAGCCGAATGCGCTGACGGCTGCGCGGCGGGGGGTGTTTATGTCTCTTCTCTTCCAGGGTTCGGGTTCGGTCTGCACCCGGAAGGGGCTGTCGTGAAGGGGGCTTTGGGCCGGTGCGCGGCTGA
>JARROL010000304.1:0-4286 GCA_037383965.1 Desulfobacterales bacterium
CAAGCAAGCGATCATACACTGGGATGGAACTGCCGGCAGTTCCGTATGCGGACACATCATTGCCGAAGAACCGCTATCAATTCGCATCCAAGGTAACCCCTACTCGGTGATCATGCGTACCCCTGGTGATGAAATCGACCACGTCGCCGGATTTTGCCTCGCCGAAGGGATCGTCGATTTTCCCGCCGACTTTAACGCCATCGGATTTTGCGACGATACAGACACCAACGTGGTGACCGTGACGTTGACGGCGTCCCGCCGCAAAAAAATTGCCACAACCCTCGACCGCCGGGGCTATATCAGCCAGACCAGTTGTGGAATCTGCGGCAAGGAAATTGTCAGGGATTTGCAACAGGCGATATCATCGGTGCCGAACGGGCCCACGCTTTCTGCCGACAGAATCTTGAAATGCATCGATACCCTCTCAGATCACCAACCGCTGCGCCGACAGACCATGGCTTCCCACGCCGCCGCCCTGTTCAATTCAGATTTCAACCTCTTGGCCGCTGCAGAGGATGTGGGGCGTCACAACGCCCTCGACAAGGTGATTGGAAAGCTCTTTCGGGCCGAGCGATTGGCTGAAGCCTGCCTGCTGGTTCTTTCCTCGCGCACCAGCTATGAACTCGTTCAAAAAGCCGGGCGGGCCGGAATTCCGATCGTCGTATCGGTTTCCAGGCCGACCGCCATAGCCGTGGCCTTGGCCGAGCAGTTGAACATGACCCTCGCCTGCCTGTCCCACGGTGAAGGACTGTACATTTTTTGCGGTGCCGACAGGCTCGCTTTTTAAGGGTCACGGTAAGAAATAATTCCACTAACACGAAAATTAAGCCTAATCTGTTGAAAAGGCCGGCGCCTCCACCCGGACAGCCTGTTGCGAGTGGACACTGATTATGATCCGCCCGGACCGGAAGAACACCCTCAAGTCGGCCCGCAAACCGGTTTAGCAGGGGACGGAGGAGCCGGTCGTGTATCGGTCCGGCTGGCCAACGGTCTACCAAAATAGCGCCGCCCGGCACGCATAGCCCCACGGGTTTTCCGGAATAAAAGTGGGAGAGACAAGAGGACTAGTGCCAGAGCGCCGGCCACTTCGATCCACTCCGGTATGTTGGTTGCCGTCCCGCTGACAACGGCTTGCGCCGAAACACCCAGAGCTGAGTAAACCTGATCCAAAATCAATCCGAAGACAACGGTCGAAACGGCTATCGCCACCAGATAAATGGCGGTGGCCCGTTTTCCGATAATGCCCGCCATGACCGTCAATGCAGCGACGTTGGTGGCAGGGCCGGCCAGCAGAAAAACCAGCGCCGCGCCGGGACTGACGCCTTTGAGGATCAGCGCGGCGGCGATGGGGGTCGAAGCGGTCGCACAGATATACAGCGGTATTCCGACCGCCAGCATGAAGAGCATTGCCGGGAGCCCGCTGCCGAGATAGGTCTTGACCACTTCTTCGGGGATGAGAACGGCAATCAGACCGGCTGCCAATAGCCCGATAAAAAACCAGCCCGCCAAATCGTTCCAAAAATCCGTAAACGCATACCGTACCCCCGCCCCCAGCTTTTCGGCTACGCTATGATGGCGTTTGTGATCCTCGGGGCGGCAGTTGATTCCGTCACAACATTGATCGACCGGACAGGTCAGGTCCGGATGAACCTGTTTGTCGCTGCCGCTCTTTTCCAGCAGATTTTCAGCGACACCGGCAATGGCAGCGGTGAAGAAGGCCACAACCGGACGCGCCACGGTCATGATAGGATCCAGCAGGGCATAAGTGATGGCTATCGAGTCAATGCCGGACTCCGGCGTAGAGATCATAAAGGAGGTGACGGCCCCTTTGTTGGCCCCTTGTTTCTGCAGCGTCACGGCCGCAGGCAGCACCCCGCAAGATCAGAGCGGGATGGGGATCCCCAACAGGGCGGCCTTAAAAACCGGTTTAAAGCGCCCTTTTCCAAGGTGTCGGACGATCGTGTTCGGGTTGAGAAAAACCCGCAACAATCCGCTGACCAGCAGGCCGAAAAGAATGTAAAGACCCGATTCCTTAAGAAGGAGCCAGGCTTCGGAAATGACATCGACGCTAAAATTCATTTAAACAATACGCTTTGAAGTATAACGATAAATAATTTAATTATAACCTTAATTCATGCTCGACCCGCTGTAAACAAAAAAGGGGACCCGCTCCGGGTTCCCCTTTTTTGTTTTTGAATTGTTTCTTTTACTCTCGGACCTCTTCCTTGACCGAAATCGCGATTTTAAATAGACCGGTGAGAACAAAGAAGCCGAGGCACCAGATCGACAGCGATATGAACAGTTCCGGCAATGTCGGAATGTATTCATTGACCTCGTGCAACGGATTCGGTACGAAACCGCCTGAGATCATGCCGAGCCCCTTGTCGATCCAGGTTCCAGCAAAAACCGCTATGCAGGCCACCGCCAGAACCCCCTCGTTTTTCCGGGTGGTGGGGTTGACCAGAAGGATGATGCCGATAACCATCAAGCCCATCGAGGTCCACATCCAGGGCACATAGGTGCCGTGTCCGTGCAGACCGAAGAAAAGGTATGTAATATGGTCCGTGTGCTCTGGAATCTGGCTGTAGAATACCGTAAAGATTTCACATAGGAAGAAAAACACGTTCAGAACGATGGCATAGGCCACGGTCTTGGCCAGGGTCTGGATTTGTTCCCGCCCTGGATCGAAGCTGGTCGTCCGCCGAATAATCAGGCACAACAGGATCAGCAGGGCCGGACCGGCCGCAAAGGCGGAAGCGAGGAAGCGCGGCGCCATGATGGCCGTCAGCCAGAACCCTCTGCCGGGAAGGCCTGAGTACAGGTACGCTGTCACGGTGTGAATACTGATGGCCCAGGGGATGGAGAGATAGATGAACGGTTTGACCCAAGCCGGGTAGTGGACGCCGTTTCGTTCGGCTTCAAGTACGTTCCAGCCGACGATGATGTTCAGAAAGAGGTACCCGTTGAGCACGATCGTGTCCCAGAAGAGCACCGAATGCAGCGTCGGGTAAAGCCATACATTGAATATCCGCCGCGGCTGCCCGAGATCGACAATGATGAAGGTCAGGCACATGACCAAAGCGGCGATGGCCAGAAATTCACCCAGAATGGTGATTCGACCGTAAGCCTTGTAGTCGTGCAGGTAGTAGGGCAGCACCACCATCACCCCCCCGGCCGCCACGCCGACCAGAAAGGTAAACTGCGCGATGTAAAATCCCCAGGACACGTCCCGGCTCATGCCGGTGATACCGAGACCGAAATCGAGCTGTTTCAAATAGATCAGGAATCCGAAGCCGACCATGGCAAGCAGAAAACCCATCCAGCCATAATATCTCTTACTTCCTTTAAGCGCTAATTCAAGCATAACCACCTCACACGATGTAGTAGACCGACGGCTCCGTACCCAGAGCCTGTTTGCGTCGAATGGTGTAATTGGTTCTTATCAGTTCCCGAACCTTCGATTCAGGATCATACAGGTCGCCAAACACCAGTTTGCCGTTGGACGCCTCCACGCAGGCGGGTAGTTGACCGATCGCCAGACGCTCCGCGCAGAAGCTGCATTTTTCCACGACGCCCTTTGTGCGGGTCGGAAACTGTTTGTTCAGTTCGGCTGGGTTAATAAAGGGACGCGGATCGCGGAAGTTGAAACTTCGCGCGCCGAAGGGGCACGCCGCCATGCAGAAGCGAAGTCGCGTTGGTCGGGCAAGCCCTGACACAAGGCGGATTTTCGCAGTGATTGCACAAAACAAGCAGCGGCGTGTGCTCGAGCTTCTCGTTGACAAATTTCATCGGGCTCATGGGAAAGGCGTTGTGATAGGGGGCTGTCCAGATCCACTTGATCTCTTGGCGTTTGATCGGCATGCTCGGGACGTTGTGGATCTTGTGGCAGGCATCGATCAACGGTGTAAAATCTTCCTCGGACGCGAATTTGCGGGTGTCGACCACCATCGCCCACTGTTTGGCCTTAAGGGCCTTGTCCCCCATTTTGACATACGGTTCGGCAGCAGCGCCGTGCTCGGCCTCTTCGGCGGCAAATGCATCCAACACCGGACCGGTGCTCAGGGCCAGCGCTGAAATGCCGAATAGTTTTAATATGTCTCTGCGACTGCGTTCCATCACTTGGTCTCCTTCGGGTTATCGATATGGCAATCCCAGCAGTAAGGTCGGACCGAAGCATAATTGTGACATCGATCACAAAACTCGGTCTTGTTCGAATGGCAATCCAGGCAGGTATTGGAAAGGCTCATGACGTATTCCTTTCCCTGAGGATTGACGTATATCCGCTC
>JARROL010000305.1:0-5984 GCA_037383965.1 Desulfobacterales bacterium
TATGCGTGCCTGATCGGTGGTTTTGCAGCCGCCTGACTGCTGATTTATCTCTATAGTATAAAATCGCGGAAATCAGTATTTCATAACCCTTGAACCGTGAACATTCAACCTGGAACCGATCAGTTTAGGTTTTATTATGCTTTCAAGTAAAAATTTTTGGGGAAGCGAACACGACCGGCAATATCATTACGACGAACGGATCCGTCGTGAAAAAATCGCCAATTATGGGTATCAGAAGGTGGCTGAGGATGAAAAGACCCAGTGGGTCCTGCGCCATTTCAATTCGGTTGCCCGCCAGTACGATCTGATGAACACCTTGCTGAGTTTCGGCATTCACTATCTCTGGAAGCGCACGGCTATCGGCACACTGGGGTTGGAACCCGGCGACCGGGTGCTCGATGTCTGTGGCGGAACCGGCGACCTGGCCATCCTGGCCAAACGGGCCGTCGGTGCCTCCGGAGAAGTGGCGGTGTATGACATCAATCGGGCCATGATCGACGCCGGACGCTTCAAAAAGACAAATGCAGGCGTTAGACGTCGGATTCGCTACGTTCAGGGGAATGCCGAACAAATTGCATTTCCAGACGAACATTTCGATGCGGTGATGGTCGGCTTCGGTATTCGCAACGTCACCCACATGGAGCAAGGTTTCACGGAAATGCTCCGGGTGTTGAAGCCGGGCGGCCGAATGATGTGCCTGGAATTTTCCAAACCGTCCAACCCCGTTTTTTGCCGGTTGTACGATTTTTATTCTTTCACCATCATGCCGTTGTTGGGACAACTGCTGGCCGGTACCCGCCAGGCCTACACCCACCTGCCCGAATCAATCCGCTTGTTTCCCCTGCCCGACGAGTTGAAAACCATTTTAGAGCGCATCGGTTACACCCAGGTCTCCTGGCGGCGCCTGACCAACGGGATAGCGGTTATCCACACCGGTAAAAAGCGGCACCCATAGCACGGGGTTTTGCAGCCGCAATTCGTGACGATAACACGTTTCCACCTTCAAAGGAGGCGATCCCACCCATGATCGAGAGAGGTTCCCTCAGGATTCTTGAAAAGGCGTTGACGAAACTTGACGATGGATTCGCATCGTTGCCGGAGATCGGGCATGAATTCGATGGCGAGAGAATCGAAGAAGTCATGCTACAGGTCGCCGAAATCATGCAGGACAACTACCCGTATTTTCATCCTTATTACGCCGGTCAAATGCTGAAGCCCCCCCATCCGGTTGCGCGCCTAGCCTATATGCTGTCGCTATGGATCAACCCGAACAATCACGCTCTCGACGGGGGGCGGGCGAGTTCACGACTCGAAAAAGAGGCCATTGCCGAGATCGCGGGCCTTTTCGGCTGGCATCGGTATTTGGGGCACCTGACGGGCGGGGGGACAATGGCCAATTTGGAGGCCCTGTGGATATCCGGGCGGGTGAAACCGCGACAAAAAGTGGTAGCCTCGGCGCAAGCCCACTATACGCACCGGCGAATTTCCGATGTGCTTGGGCTGGCCTTTCAATCGGTTGGCTGCGATGATCGGGCCAGGATGGATATCCGTTTGCTCAGAAAAGCCCTCGATGGGGGCGACGTCGGCACAGTTGTCGCCACTATGGGGACAACCGGTTCGGGATCTGTCGATGCGTTGCCGGAAATTCTCGAGTTGCGCAAGCACTACGATTTTCGACTGCATGCGGATGCCGCTTACGGCGGCTATTTCATCCTGAGCGACAATCTGGCGTCAGAAACGCGGAAAGCCCTCGAGTGTCTCGCAGAAGTCGATTCAATCGTTGTCGACCCCCATAAGCACGGTCTGCAACCTTACGGTTGCGGCTGCGTCCTTTTCCGCGACCCCGAGGTCGGCAAGTTTTACAAACATGACTCCCCCTATACCTATTTCAGCTCTTCGGAGCTCCACCTTGGCGAGATCAGCTTGGAATGTTCCAGGCCGGGCGCCTCCGCCGTGGCGCTTTGGGCCACGCAGAAACTCTTGCCGCTCGTTCCGGATGGAGAATTTTCTGCGGGATTGTCCAAGGCGCACGCCGCGGCGATGGCGTTATACGAGAAAATTCAATCGGAAAAAAGGTTTAAGACCATTTTCCCACCGGAGCTCGACATCGTGGTTTGGGCGCCGAACGGTAGGCGTGCTTCCCAAATTTCGGAACAATCGGAAAAGGTGTTTCGAGCCGCCGCTGAAAAAAATCTGCATTTGGCAACCTTCAGGTACCCCTCTGAACTGCTGCGATCCAGATGGGAGAATGTCAATTTCGACCGAGAGGATGTGATCTGCCTGCGCTCCTGCCTCATGAAACCGGAACATTGCGACTGGATCGAAGATATCTGGAAAATAATCCACGCCGCAGCCGGTAACGTTTGACGCCGATGTCGTATTCTGCTAATATATATAATATTATCAATTTTTTATAGTCATTTTCACTCGCCGTTTCTTATTCTTGGTGCTACCGGAACCTTAGCGGTGCACAGCAGCATAAAAACTTGAAATAACACAATTAATCACTCCGGGCGTTTTTTTCGCCCAGAAGTATATTGCCGATCTCATCCATCAAGCAACCTATGAGCTGAGTGAAGACGCCAGGGGCCAGCTCGAGGATATCGGGCAGAAGATTATTCAGGGCAAGGCCAGAGACGTCGCCAAGCAGGTCGACATATTTCTCAGGCTCAATCCCGACCTCGACATGCCGGCGCTCCAGAAAAGCGATGAATTCAAGAACATCGCCATGCAGAAAGTTGGACAGAACGGTTACACCTGCATGTACGAAGCCGAGACCGGCATTATGAGGATTCACCCCAACCCGAAACTGATCGACGTGGAGATGCGGTTTCTGTCGGAGAAATTGCCGTCATGGTGGGCGATATTTGAACCGACCCGGTCCGGAGCAGAAGTCTCCGGTTATTACGACTGGTTTGAGCCTGACGGTCAGATACGTAAGAAATACATGACCATGACGCCGGTTTCGACGAGGGTTCGCGGGCAGACCCTGATGATAGCGGCCACTGCCTATATTGACGAATTCTCGACCCGAATACAGGCGATGCAGCAGAAGTCGAAAGAAATCAGTTCACGCTACCAGAGCTTTGTCACCCAACAGGACCTGGTTATTTTCAGCGCCATGGCGGTGATCCTGGGCATGACCGCTGCCGTCGTTTATTTACTGGGTCAACGGTCGGCCCGTAGGTTTATCATACCAATAGTGGACTTGGCCAACACCTCCAAATCGTTTGGGGAGGGCAATTGGGAAGCCAACGGCGACACCGCGTTGCTTGCGCGTGATGATGAGATCGGAGAACTGGCCGTGTCTTTTGATCAGATGCGCCTCCAGCTCAAGCAGCTTTTTCAGGAACTCGCCAGTAACCTTGTCGAACTCGAATCGACCCAGGCGGCGTTGAAAAAGAGTGAGACACACTATCGTAGTCTGTTTAACGGCCTCCCTGTCGGACTCTACCGCACAACGCCGGAAGGCCGGATTCTCGACGCAAACCCGACGCTGGTGAGAATGCTCGGATATCCCGACAAGAAAAGCTTTCTCGCCCAACGCGCAGAGGCCATGTATCTAAATTCGGAAGAACGCGCGAAATGGAAAACCATCATCGAGAACCAGGATTTCGGTAGGCCGTACGAATTTCAAATGCGGCGTTATGACGGAACCGCCATCTGGATCGAGAATCATTCGATCGCGGTTCGAGACGGCACGGGGCAGGTCCAGTATTATGAGGGGAGCTTGAAGGATATCTCCGAGCGCAAAGTGGCCGAGGTGGCTTTGCAGAAAAGCGAGAAGGAGTACAGGGCGCTCTACGACGACGCCAAACGGGCGGAAGAGTTGTATCGCTCGTTGCTTCACTCCTCGGCCGATGCGATCGTCATATACGATCTTCAGGGAATGGCCCAATATGTAAGTCCTGTGTTTACGAAGATGTTCGGGTGGTCACAGGAAGAAGTTGATGGGAAGAAAATTCCCTTTCTTCCGGAATCCGAGACGGAGTCCACTTTAAATATCATCAAGTGTTTGGTGGAGAACGGAATACCGTGCCACGGATTCGAGACCAAACGCTACACCAAAGACGGAAAGACGATCGACGTGAGCATCAGCGCGTCGCGCTTTGAAGACCATATCGGGCAACCCGCGGGAATCCTCGTCATTCTCCGCGATATCTCCGATCGCAAGCGGCTCGAGGAGCAGCTGCACCTCATTCAGCGGATGGAGGCCATCGGAACGCTTGCAGGGGGCATTGCTCATGATTTCAACAACCTGATGATGGGGATCCTGGGAAATATTTCTCTGATGATGTGCGACCTGGATTCGACCAGTCCCCTCTACAGGAATCTGCAAAATGTCGAGCAACTCGTTCAAAGCGGAACCAAGCTGACCGGTCAACTGTTGGGGTATGCCCGAAAAGGCAAATACGAACCCAAGGCCGTCGATCTCAACCATGTCATCCGGGACAGCATAGAGACCTTTGGGCGCACCCGGAAGGAGGTCACCATCAACCTGGATCTGGCGCCGGAACGAATCGTCGCCGATGTGGACAGATCGCAAATCGAGCAGGTCCTGTTCAACCTGTACATCAATGCGGCCGATGCGATGCCCCGCGGCGGCGAGCTATACGTGCAAACCACGGTTGTCGACCACGCCGATTTTACCGATAAACCTTACTCTCCGAAACCCGGCAAATATTTGAAGCTGCAGGTGACCGACACGGGCATCGGCATGGATTTCGAAACCCAAAAACGGATATTTGACCCCTTCTTCACCACCAAGGAAATCGGACGGGGGACCGGTTTGGGACTGGCTTCGGTTTATGGCATCGTCAAGTCCCACGGCGGCTACATCGATGTCGTGTCCGAAAAAGGAAAAGGGACGACCTTTTGCATCTACTTGCGTGTATCGACCGGTTCCTTGGTCGAGGCCTCCGCCAACCACTCAGAGGTCAAGAGAGGAAAAGGCACGGTGCTGCTGGTCGACGACGAGGAAATGGTGATCGACATCGGTGCGCAGATGATCAAAAAAATGGGCTATGACGTCCTTTATACGCGCAAAGGCGATGAAGCCCTGTCGTTGTATGGCACTCACAGAAACAGCATCGATCTGGTTGTCCTGGACCTCATCATGCCGGGCATGGGGGGCGGTGATACATTTGACGAGCTGAAGAAGATCGATCCCGACGTCAAGGTCCTGCTGTCCAGCGGCTACTGCATCGACGGGCAGGCTAGGGAGATCCTGAACCGTGGCTGCTGCGGCTTTATTCAGAAGCCTTACAACATGGAGGCCTTGTCGCAGAAAATAAATGACATATTGACCTCACATACGCTCAATTAAAAGTGAGCGTCCGTTTCCCAATGGTCTTTTTCCGCAATTCCGACTGTTCAATCCCACGACGCTTAAAATCCTTGAAATACATGCTCATTATGAGTAACTATCCACAACTGGAACCTGAGCCTTCATGTTTTAATATCTGAAACGTATATCCTATGGATGGGACTGGGGCTCTCCATTTGTCTTAGAAATCATGGTTCGTTGGTTCGGGTCTGGTATAGATGACTTTATGAAAAAGGGCTATCTGTGGACGGAAACTGCAGGATCAGCCGTGAAAGATCTGCACCATGAGGAGTGAATCCGGCTTCGAGGTTTTCATCGTCGACGACGATCTTTACGTCCAGCGTGCGCTCAAGCGGCTTTTGCGTTCATACGGCCTCGGAGCCCGGATTTTTTCCAGCGCCAGGGAGTTTCTCTCCGAGGAAATATCTCCCGAGGTCTCCGGGTGCCTCCTCCTCGATGTCGACATGCCGGAGATGAGCGGGATCGAGCTGCAGGCGGAGCTCCGACGTCGGGGAGTCAACCTGGCGATCATTTTTATTACGGGGCACGGAAACATTCCGATGAGCGTGCAGGCTGTTAAGGACGGCGCGTTGGACTTCATTGAGAAGCCCTACGATCCGGCTGCTCTTGTAAAAGTGGTTCACAACGCGATTGGCTG
>JARROL010000306.1:0-3622 GCA_037383965.1 Desulfobacterales bacterium
CCGGGAGGTCGATGCCGTCGGGGATTAGACTCGGCAGCCCGACAGTGGCACCGCCGACGGCGGTGCCCTCACCCTGACAGTCCGGCGCAACCCCAACGTCCCGCAACTCCAGCACTGGACCGTCTCCGAGCAATACGGCCCGTTCGATCAGGTTCTTCAGCTCACGCACGTTGCCGGTCCATTTGTAAGTCTTCAATGCCGTTTCCGCCTCGGGGCTGATCCCGTTAAACGTCTTGCCGAACTTCGCTGCGAATTCGACCAGATAGTGTTTGGCAATGGGCACGATATCTTCGCGCCGCTGGTTCAGCGAGGGGATCTCAATCTTGATGACCGCCAGACGATGGTACAGGTCCTGTCGGAACTTTCCCGCGGCGACCATCTCTTCCAGGTTCTTGTTCGTGGCGGCAACGATTCGGGTCTGGGCCATGCACTTCTTGGTGCCGCCCACCCGATAATATTCACCCTCTTCCAGAAACCGCAGCAGTTTGGCCTGCGCCTCCATGCTCAGGTCTGCCACCTCGTCCAGGAAAAGGGTGCCTTCGGCCGCCTTTTCCACCAAGCCTTCTTTGCCCGACTTGTCGGCACCGCTGAAAGCCCCCTTTTCGTAACCAAAAAGTTCGCTCTCGATCAAATCCTTGGGGATGGCCGCACAATTGACACTGATCATCGGGCCTTCGAAATTGGGGCTGCGGTAATGAATGGCCTTGGCGATCAGCTCCTTTCCTGTGCCGGTTTCGCCGAGGATCACGATCGATGTATCAGGACTTTTGGCAACTTTGGTCACCACTTCCATGACGTCCTGGATGGCGTCGCTCTCACCGATAAATCCCGGCAGGTTCTCTTTGAGATATTTTTCATGGAGCAGCTGGATCTCTTTGCGCAGCTTGATCGTTTCGAGGGCGTTACGCACGGTCACCATAAGGGTGTTCATCTGCAGCGGTTTGACCACGTAATCGTATGCACCCTGTTTCATGGCGGAAACCACGGTTTGAACATCCTCATAGGCGGTGATCATGATCACGATGACCTCCGGATAGAGGCCTTTTATTTTTCTGAGCGCTTCGATTCCGCTCATGCCGGGCAGGCCGATATCCAAGAGAACCAGATCCGGCGGGTTGTTCAGAACCGCTTCGATGGTGTCCTCGGCGTTGGCAAAACCCTTGATCCGGTATAGTTTTTTCAATGCCAGGACCACGCCTTCCCGAGCCACCTCTTCGTCATCCACCACGTAAACCGTGTACGGCGTCATTGGATTTGCATCCTTTTCTCTATGGGTAATTCGATGGTAAACTTGGCCCCGCCCGACTCATTGCCTTCGACCGTAATGGCACCACGGTGATCGTTGATGATCCGCAACGAGATGGCCAACCCGATGCCTGAACCGTCGGTCTCGGTTGTGAAAAACGGGTCGAAGATCTTTTCCCGGATACCGATGGGGATCCCGGATCCAGTGTCTGATACACTCAGACAGATGTTATTGTTTTCCGAATACGACCGAAGCGTCAATCGTTTTTCGGCATTCTTCTTCTCCATGGATATCACGGCATTGTCGATCAGGTTCAACACGACCTGCTCGATCAAACTCGCATCTCCGTAACTCATCGGCAACTCGTGATCCAGGTCAATGGCGACCGTGATACCCTTCTTGCGCAGGCTGCCCGCCGAAAGGTTGAGCGCCTCCTGCAGGGGGTCGTTCATGCTGATCAGCGACATGGAGGGGACACCGGGCCTCGAAAAATCGAGCACCCGCTTGATGACCGATTCGATCTTGTTCGAAGCCCCCTGCACCTGGTCGACGATCTTTTTCATCATCTCGACCGTATCGGCATCGAGCTCCTCGGCTTTAAGCAGGTCTTCGAGCGTAAAAAGGTAGGAGTTGATGCCGGTCAGGGGATTTCTGATTTCATGGGCGATACCGGCCGCGACACGCCCCAGGGAAATCATTTTGCTTTTTACCCGCAGGAAATGTTCAAGTTCCTGGGATCGGGTGATGTCCATCAGGTTGATCAGGATGGCATCGGCACCCCGATACTGAAACAAGCTGGCGCGGCACTGCAGCCAGCGGATATCGGTATCTTTCTTTTCGCTTCCCGAGGGATAGATCCTGAAATCGGTTTCCACCGATTTTTGTTTCCCCGCGATGAGTGCGCGATAGCATTTGGACACTTTGTCGACGTCATCCGGGTGGATAAAATGAATCAGTGTCTCCGGTGAAACACTGGCAAAGGATCTGTATAATTTTTTGTGTTCCGGATTCTGATAGATGATTTTTTTGTTCTGAACGATGCAGATACCGATCAACGAATTTTCGACCAAGGTCCGGAAGCGCTCCTCGCTGTCCCGCAGGGCGGCTTCCGAACGCCGGCGGGCCTGATCCAGTTCGCGGTGATCGAGAGCGTTCTTGACCGTCTTGGTCAACTCCTCGATCCGGACCGGTTTGCGAAGGTAACCGTATGCGCCGCTTTTGAGCGCTTCAACAGCTGTTTCGATGGTGGCGTCGCCGGTAATCATGATGACGAGGACCCCCGCCGCTTCTTTGCGGATGGCGGCTAAAATCTGAAAACCATCCATGTCCGGTAGCCGGATGTCCAGAAAAACCAGGTCGAAACGTTTCCGGCGGATGCAGTTCAAAGCCTCTGCACCGCTGCTGCAGGTGTCAACCCGGTGTCCCTGGAAATCGAGCAGGCCCTGCAGTGTTTCACAGACGATCGGTTCGTCATCGACGATCAGTATGTCGGCAGCATTTATCATTTTTGCCTCGGCTGATGCGCGGGGGCGATTGCTGGAGCCGGTGTGACGGCCCGGAAGTCGGGCGGCGGCACAGCAGGATTAAAAATTCGTCTCTAATCGGCCGGTTGTCTGTTATCGGCCGATCATTTTCCCCAGAATTGATATCAGTATTTTACCAAAAACAATCCTTAATGACTATTTTAATAAAAATTTCTATTTTAATCAAGATCTTATATATATTTGGGTCTGTTTCGGCTCAGCGTGGAGCTCCTGGAGTCCATGGGGCCGATTACAAGAGCGCTCCAATCGCGAAACCGCCGCCTTTTTTTGACCCTGCATGACGACAACACCCGTACCCCTTAAAATTGCAACCCGTCTCAACGCAAGCCGAAAACAGGGATTATCACAGCAACTTCTTGCAATTATTATTGATTAGTTATATATTGAATCTCAAAACAAACCGTTATTTTTGATAAATCCCTCAGTACGAACTTACGCCGACCCACGCTTCACGGCATCATTACCGTTGCTATGAGAGCATATGGACACAGTCAATGAGAAAAATGCCGACCATCTAAGGCCGGAAGATCACCCGGAGTGGGAACGCAACCGGCCGGACGATCTGCTGGCCAAGACAGTTGCTGCATGTGCGGCTGCACAAATGGATGATTTCGAAGGTATGCTGCCGCAAACTCTCGAACGGATCGCGACTTTTTTTCAAGGCGATCGGTGTTATGCGTACGAAGTAGATGAATCGTGCAAAACGATTATCAACCGCATTGAATGGCGCGGGCCCGTCTTGCCACCCAATGACAAGCCCGCAAACGACCTGCCGGTCGCCTTATCGACTGAGCACCTCTCCCGGTTGCAGCGCGGTGAAACCGTTCATCTC
>JARROL010000307.1:0-4577 GCA_037383965.1 Desulfobacterales bacterium
TGCTCCTTATCGAGTCCTGAAAGGTTGGGTCGCGAAAAATAATCGCCCATATAAATGGCGTGCAGGTGATTGTCGTTGAATCCCGGTATCAGCGTTTTGCCGTCCAGGTCGATTGTTTCTGTGCCGGGATCTTGGTGCGGTGCCGCACCTTGCGCCCACCCCACATAAGCGATACGGTCTTGTCGAATCACCACCGTATCCGCCGTCGGAATCGATTCGTCAAGGGTGACGATATTCCCATTTGTAAATAATATACCGGTCACGATGAGGTCTGCTCGGTTCGGGTAAGCAGTCAGAAATAATTGTGAGAGATGACGACGGAAATGGATCGGTCAGACAGAACATAAGGCATGTCTCTAACGGTGTCTATCGGGCGGTTCCATTACGAAAAGTGAATCAGAGCCGCAATTAGAAACGTGAAACGCGAAACGCGGGATCAGTGGTGACCATGAGCGTTTAGAACGTTAGGAAGTTGGGGCCCTCCGACCGGATGCACGGTTACGACAATTTAGGTGTTTCACCGAGACGTTGAATGCCGTTCTTCAGTTGCCAAAACGCGACCACGCGTGTAAAGGGAGTGCCTTATTCGGGACAAGCCGCGATATTGACGGCCGAATGAGTTGAAAAAATACAATCCGAGATCTTGCGTCAGCCGCTCAGCGTTATTAATTTTTCCGCTCTTGGATCATACACGATAGAGACGATGCGGAACAATTAAATCGAAGTGCAATGAATCCGGAGCGGTGCGTCAACGATGCCAACCAATAGAATTGTCCGGTCAATCAGGGGGAATACAGCCAATGCACAGCGTTAAACGGGTGTCGAACAGAGTCGCGTTTCCCATTTTTTTCATCAGTCTTTTAGTCGCAGGCCTATTCAGCGTATTGATCTACTTCGGCACTGTGGAATTAGTCAAAGAGTTGCGTCCGATCCTGCAAGACGCTGCAAATAAAGCTTCCGGCGCCCTGGCTTGGAATCTCGTCCAGTTTTATACCCCTCGATTCTGGTACACGGTGTTTCCCGCTCTGCTGTTTTTGGCACTCGTCGCAGGGCTTTTGACCTGGCTCATCGTCCGATCACGCATCCGTCGACTGGAACCGACCAGTGAAAAAAAGGTCGACATCGCCGAAAAAGGGCCGGAAATAGAAAAAGGGGATATCGCCGAACGTCGCCTGTTTCTGCATCTCTTCTCGATGATGCAGCGGGAAGGACGGCTGATGGATTTTTTGGCCGAAGATCTGGACCAGTATGAGGATTCCCAAATCGGTTCAGCCGTCCGTGCGATTCACGCCAACTGTGTTCAAATCGTGCGCGAGTATCTCGATCCCAGACCGATAATGGCCCAGGCTGAAGGAGAACGTGTGACTGTCGATGTTGATTTCGACCCGGGAGCGATCAAGCTGACCGGAAAGGTTGTCGGTGAGCCCCCGTTTAGCGGCATTATCCGTCACAAGGGATGGCAGGTCGGCAAGCTGAAGCTGCCAAAGCTTTCAGGCCGGCAAAATGCAGAAATTATTGCACCGGCGGAAGTGGAGTTATGACGATCCCGGCAATAGCCCGGCATCGGACCTTGCGCTTCATTCTGCCGGAACGGCGAGCTGCAGGCGGCAGCAAGCGTGCGCTTCGATCTCGAACCGTTTACGAGACCTTCCCTATTCCGACACCCATGACATCATCTAACGTGAGAACTGAAAATGAGTGACACGAAATTCATCGTCGGCATAGACCTGGGAACAACCAACAGCATTCTGGCATACACGGAGGCTGAAGCGGAGGCCCGGGAGGCCCCCAAAATTCAGACTCTTGAAATTTCTCAGTTGATCGGCCCCGGTGCGGTTGCAGAACGCGAGATGTTGCCGTCCTTCATCTATATGCCCGGAGAAAAGGATATCGCTTCGGATTCCCTCGATTTACCATGGCACCGCGATGTCAAGCAGATTGTCGGCGACCTGGCCCGCAATCGGGGCGCCGAGCTCCCGCAGCGGCTGATCAGTTCGTCCAAATCCTGGTTGTGCCATGCAATGGTGGACCGCAACCAGGCCATTTTGCCATGGGGATCTCCGGCGGAAGTTCCCAAACTCTCGCCCGTAGAAGCCTCGGCTGCCATTTTGGATCACATTCGCCGGGCCTGGAACCACACCATCGCCCGTGACGACGAGAGCTTGATACTGGAGCGACAGGAAATTTTTCTGACGGTGCCGGCCTCGTTCGACGCCGTAGCGCGCGAGTTGACCGTCAAGGCCGCCGCTATGGCCCAGTTGCCCGACATCACTCTACTGGAGGAGCCGCAAGCCGCGTTTTACGCCTGGATCGTGGCCTCCGGCGACAGCTGGCGAGAGGTCGTCAGACCCGGTGACCTGGTGCTGGTTTGCGACCTGGGCGGCGGTACGAGCGACTTCAGCCTGATCCGGGTTTCCGATGTTTCGGGAAATCTCGAACTGGAGCGAATCGCCGTCGGCAACCATATTTTGATTGGCGGAGACAATATGGACCTGGCTTTAGCATATGCCGTCGCCAATCAGATGACCGCGGCCGGTCAAAAGTTGGACGCCTGGCAAATGCGCGCGCTCTGGCACACCTGCCGAAGTGCAAAAGAGAAAATCCTGGCCTCTTCCGATGCCGCTGCCGTTCCGGTTTCAGTGCTGGGCCGCGGCAGCAGCCTGATCGGCGGCACGCTGAGAACCGAATTGACGCGAGATGTCGTCGAGCAGGCCATTGTGGAAGGTTTCTTCCCATTTTGCGAGCCTGAGAGCCGTCCCCAGACTGGAGCGCGGACCGGCATACAGGAAACCGGTTTGGCCTATGAAGCCGATCCGGCCGTGACCCGGCATCTGGCGCAATTCCTCAGTCGCCGGGACGATCGCCCGCGTGAATTGCCCACGGCCGTTTTGTTCAACGGCGGCGTGATGAAAGCCCCGCTGCTTCAGAGAAGAGTGACAGAGGTACTGGCTTCCTGGCAAAGCGATGCCGAACTGAGGGTGCTGGAATCTTCAAATCTGGACCTGGCCGTTGCCACGGGTGCCGCATATTACGGCCTGGCACGCAGGGGCAGAGGCGTTCGGATACGCAGCGGACTCAACAAAGCCTATTACATCGGAGTGGCCGCCTCACTGCCGGCAGTGCCGGGAATGCCCGCCCCGATCAAGGCCCTTTGTGTGGCGCCCTTCGGCATGGAAGAAGGATCGTCCACCGAACTGACCGAAAGGCAGTTCAATCTCATCGTCGGTGAACCCGCAAAATTCGATTTCCTCGGTTCTTCGATTCGCACGGGAGACACCGTCGGCGCTTTGATTGAAGATTGGGAAAGCGACATCGAGCCGATCACCACCATCGAAACCACTCTTGACGGCACCTATGGCAGCGTCATCCCGGTTTCGATCCAGGTCAAATTGACTGAAATCGGTACCATAGAGCTCTGGTGTGTCTCGCCGCAGGACGGCAAGCGCTGGAAGCTTGAATTCAACGTGCGGGAAAAAGCATGACAAGCGACAGGGAGGATCGGCGGTTCATTATCGGCATCGATCTGGGTACGACCAATTGTGCCGCAGCCTATGTGGATTTGCAGGAAAAAANNNACCTATGCCAGGGATCAGGGGGCACTGGTGCCGGATCGGCTGGTGTCTTCGGCTAAAAGCTGGCTCTGCCATTCCAAGGTCGACCGACGCGCCCGCATCCTGCCGTGGGGCGCGGCCGCCGAGATCCCCAAAATCTCTCCGGTGACGGCCACTGCCGCCTATTTGAAGCACATTCGTCTGACATGGAATCGCGCCTGGGGCCAGGATGAGAGTCTGCATCTCGAGAACCAGTTCGTCGTCGTCACCGTGCCGGCATCTTTCGACGAAGTTGCCCGGGAGTTGACCCTGGAGGCGGCTAGAGCAGCCGGCATCGATTCCGTCGTTTTACTCGAAGAACCGTTGGCGGCTTTTTACAACTGGCTCATGCACCATGAAAACAACTGGCGCCGGTACGTTCAACCCGGCGAGTTGATCCTGGTCTGCGATGTGGGCGGCGGCACCACCGATTTCACCCTGATTGTCCTGCGGGACGTCGAAGGAAGCCCCCGCTTCGAACGGATTGCCGTTGGGGATCACCTGGTCCTGGGCGGCGACAACATCGATCTGGCCCTTGCCAGACAGGTCGAGGCGCAGCTCACCGGTTCGCGCCGTTCAATGAGCACGGATCGTTGGAAAGCCTTGTGCCACCAATGCCGTCAGGCGAAGGAAGCTCTTCTGAGTGGTACGGCCGCGAATTTCAAGGTCACGCTGATGGGGGAAGGCAGTCGCCTGATTGCCGGAACACAGCGGGTGGACCTGAGCAAGGACGTGGTCGCGGCACTCGTTCTGGACGGTTTTTTCCCAACCGACACCGAAGAAGTCCGCCAACCCGCATCCGAACGCAAAGGCATTACGGAATTCGGCCTGCCCTACGAGCAGGAACCTGCCATTACGCGGCACGTGCAGTGGTTTCTGGATCGTCACCGAAACGACATCTCGAAAATTTTGCAGCGGTCTTCAGTTGCTCCCGATTTGATCCTTTACAACGGTGGCTCGCTCAAACCGGCTGAAATTCAAGCGCGG
>JARROL010000308.1:0-3571 GCA_037383965.1 Desulfobacterales bacterium
GGCTCGGTCATCTCGACCGGCACCAACGGTGTCTTGTCCTCCGCAAGGTTGCAGGGCTGCTTCAAAATCATGGATTTCACGAGGCTATCCTCCCAAGAAATTCTGGCGCACTCTAAGGTTTGAATTTAACCGTGTCCATTGGCAGTTTCATTAAAGACACGGGTGCGTTTCCGGCAGGCTCAACAGACCCAACCGGTAAAGCGGCTAAACCATGTAGAAGCGCCAGGCACAGAAGTAATCGTCAGGATGCGAGTCCGGCGGACATGCGATGCACTCGGTCGTGATGCGGGGATCGATCGCGCGTGCAAAATACGTGTATTCCACCAGCCCGCCTGATTTGCAGGGATAATCGTCAAGGCCCTTGCGATTGCGCGCCTTCTGCACCCGGCAGGAATCGATGCGGAAAACGAAACTGTCGGCTCCCTCGTCGACAAAAGACTGGGTGTTGATTCGGGCGTAGAGACGGTATTGCAGTGCTTTCTTCAGTCCCTCCAAGCCGGGCCGATCGGAAAGATCGAGAAACCGTTTGATCGACCAGGCCTCGAAGGGCGAAAAATGGGCCCAACACGAGTCATTGCAGCGCTTGGCATCATTCATGCCGTGCTCGAATTCCACAGTCTGGAACCAGACCCCGTCGTTGGCCAACCAGTTCACCGCCACGCTGTCCAAAAGCACAAGCAAAGACGCTTTCGGCATCTTCAACAGAGGCTCGGGCACACCGTCATCCAGTGTAAACCCCAACTGCTCGGACAAGCGCTTGAGTTGGATGCCCCTGCTCCGTTCGAAGGCCGCACCAAGGGCCGCAAGGGCCGCTTCCATTCCCATCTGGTGTCGCACCTCGGTGAACCAAAGCCCGTAATGGATGACGATGCGATGAAACATGTCCATAAACAGGTGCGCCAATTCCTTCTGCGACAGATCTCCGATTTCATCCGCCAATGACGTCATGATCGTCTCCGATGTGGTCGGTTCGGTTTGGCGTCGCTGCGAAACATATCTATGACAGATTCTTCCCTCAGCGAGCGCTACCATGATCTAAAACCCGGCTTGATCAGGAAGCTGTGGGCCGTCAGACCGCTGGATCTTCATGGGCAAACCGGCCGACCGTCTAACCGGCTCAACGGGCTAACGGGCAAAACGGGTCAACCTACCGGTATTTCTCCGGCAGCACCGCCCTGTCGCCCCAGTCCGCCGGCAGCTTCTGGCCCGGCTTTTCTCCCATCTTTTCCTTGCGCTTCTTGAGGCCGGGACGTCCAAATTCCGGATGCCCCTCCTTGAGGGTGCGGCCGTTGACGGCGGCCTCACTGCGCAGCCTTATGCCCGCGGTGCGTTCGATCTGGCGCCCGAGCCAGAGCACCCGATCGACGTCGTAGCCGTGGGCGATACCCATCTCGTCGATCTGCACCAGCATGTCTTCCAGGCAGGTCAACCCCACATATCGGGGATCCTTGTAGTAGTACTCACCGGTACCCGGCACCGGACAATCATCCAGAAAGTTGGCCGGTTGCCCACCCATACCGCCGAGGGTCGCCTCGAAATGGGTGATGCCGGCCTGCAGGGCGGCCAGCACTGACGCGGATGCCACGCGTTTGGTTTCGTGAAAATGGCCGATGTGGACCGAGGTGTCCGGAATTTCATCCAAAATCATGGAGAAATAGCGGTACACTTCCGGGGCCGAGGCACTGCCGTCGTGATCGGCGTGCTCGATGTCGGATGCACCGATAGAAAGCCAGCGCTTGGTGAACTCTACGGCATCTTTCAACTCGGTTGCCCCGGCAATCGGGCTGCCCCAGATGGTGCTGACCGTACCGCACATTTTCAGGCCCGCGTCCCGGCACTTTTGGATAGAACGCTCGGCTTCCTTCCAGTACTCCGGCAGGGTTGTGCCGGAATTGGCAAAATGGTGCTGTTCCTCGGTTGACACCATCATCAGGCAGCGGTCCGGGCCAACCCCTTTCTCCTTCAGTCGAATCGCCTGGTCCACGGCCCCCTCCCGGATGGTGACGGCCGTTACGCAGATGTCATCCGGCTTGATACCGCGTTTGGCGCAGCGTCTTTTAAAAAGATCGCTCCTCAAGGCGGCCAGGACCTCCTCGGCGTCACTGAACTGGGGCATGAGGTACGGGTTGCCGAGGTTTGTCACCTCGATGTTTCGGCAGCCAGCAAAAATCATTTCCTGGGCATAGAATATTTTTGCACGGGTGGAGATGAATTTTTCGAGATGTTGAAATCCATCTCTGACCGTAATGTCACCGATGGTCACTTTTTTGGGCATTCTCGGAAAAATTTTCCAGTAATCATATTCAGTCATACTTTCACCTCACCTGCAAATAAGTTCGTAGTTGGTTAATCAAGTCGAATCCTCTTTCTAAAAAGCCGTCGCCCTGCAGGCCGCCACGGTGCATGAAAATGACGCACCGAAGGTCGGTTAGGCCGGTTGAGCCCGTTGAGCCCGTTGGCCAGCCGGCGGAAATGCAACCCTATTTTCGCACTTAACGCCCATGCCCTTTTTAGGGGCACCACAATGAATGAGAATGATGCGCCGGAGTCCGGATAGCCGGTGGCGAACAGCGGCTGACTGTCTGAGCCGCCTTCGGGATCTTAGGCCGGACCCTTATCCTCAGGCCCGCGCGACGCACAATCTTGGATTGGAATCCTAATCTTTTTTTATATCCGGGCCGGGTCTGGCCTTAGAACCCGTTGGCGGCGAGTTTCAGCCGCCACTCGCAACCGGTTGTCCGGACGGAGGCGCCTACCTTATTTTCGTATTAAAGTCGCTTACTCCCCAAACCGGTCAACAGGCGACCCGGCAAACCTGCCAAACGTACCTTTACTTCCCCTTGTACACCGGCTTGCGCTTCTCCCGAAAAGCCGTCAATCCCTCCAGACGGTCTTCGGTCGGAATGCAAACCCAGTAAGCATTCGATTCGATAGCCAGTCCGGTTTGCAAATCGGTTTCCAGGCCGTAGTTGATCGCGTACTTGGCCTGCTCGATGGCGATTGGACCGGCTTCACAGATCATCGCCGCCATATCCCGGCATTCGGCGAGAAGCTCTGACGATTCGCATATCTTGTTGGCCAGACCGATGTCGAGGGCCTCGGCGGCGTCCACCCGGCGGCCGGTGAAAATCAACTCCTTGGCCTTGCCTTTTCCGACCAATCGCGGAAGCCGCTGGGTACCGCCGGCACCCGGGATAATAGCCAGACGGGTTTCGGTCAACCCCATGCTGGCCGTTGCGGCGACGACGCGGATATCGCCGGCCAGCGCCAGTTCGGTGCCGCCGCCGAGGGCAATGCCGTTTACCGCGGCAATCACCGGTTTGTTCAGATATTCGATGGCGGTGAAGAGATTGCGGATCGTGTATATGTACTCTCTTACTCTTTCCGGACTCAAGCCGGCCCGTTCCTTGAGATCCGCACCGGCACAGAAGGCCTTCTCGCCCGCTCCGGTAACGACGACTACCCGAACATCGGCCCTGAACCGCACCGCCTCGATTTCACCGGCCAGGGCGTGCAGCAAAGCAAAATTCAAACTGTTCATGACCTCGGGACGATTGAGGGTCAGCATCAG
>JARROL010000309.1:0-3563 GCA_037383965.1 Desulfobacterales bacterium
CTCAATAAAGCACGGATGTCCAACAGTCGTTAATTAAAATTGGGATACATAAACTAATTTATTTCGGCATGTCAATAGCGAATACTGTTCTGTAGCTGTTCTCGGTGAACCTTTATATGGAGCCGGGTGACCGGGTTTTAAAATGATCAATTTTTTGAGCGCTTTAAAACCCGGGTGCCCGGCGTAATCTATAGATCCAAGTATTCACCGAGAATTTCTGATGGTGCCGCCGCTACTCCTGCGGCGGCGTCGCGCCGGCCGTGTTTTGGGGTTGCGGCTCATCGACCGTACGCGCCTTCTTGTAGAGTTCGATGAAGGGCGTCAGTAGTTCGAGTGGCAGCGGAAATATGGTCGTCGTATTGGTTTCAGCCGACATTTCGTTGACGGTCTGCAGGTATCTCAGCTGCAGGGCGGTCGGATGTTGCTCGATAATCCGGGAGGCTTCGGCCAACCGGGCGGCTGCCTGAAACTCACCCTCGGCGTTGATGACTTTGGCCCGGCGTTCCCGCTCCGCTTCAGCCTGGCGAGCCATGGCCCGCTGCATTTCCTGCGGCAGATCGATGTGCTTCAACTCGACCGTGGCCACCTTGATCCCCCAGGGGTCGGTATGGGTATCGAGGATTTCCTGCAGTTGGGTGTTGATTTTTTCTCTTTCCGACAGCAGGTCGTCCAGTTCCGCCTGTCCGCAGACGCTGCGGATCGTGGTCTGGGCCAACTGCGACATCGCGTAACTGTAATTTTCCACTTCCACGATGGCCTTGATCGGATCGATCACCCTGAAATAGATGACTGCGTTGACTTTGACGGAAACGTTGTCACGGGTGATGACATCCTGCGGATCGACATCGAGCACGATCAACCGAAGGCTGACCTTGGTCATCTTATCGATGATGGGGATCAGGATGATGAGGCCGGGACCCTTGGGACCGATGACGCGCCCCAGTCGAAAGATAACTCCGCGTTCGTACTCGTTTAAAATGCGCAGAGCGGCGGAAAGGAAAAAAACAACCAGTATAACGATAACAATGAGTGGATAAAACATGGTGATGCTCCTTGTTTAACTCAACGGTTCGACTTTCAGAACCAGATTTTCGACACCGATGACCTTTACCCGGGTCCCCTCAACAATCGGCAGCTTGGCAGTCGCTTTCCACAGTTCCCCATGCACGAAAACCTTTCCTTCCGGAGTGAGGGCCTGGCGAACGACCCCGATTTCACCGATCATGCCGCTCGAACCGGTTCTGGGTTTCGACATCTGAGCCCGGAAGACGAGAGTGGCGACGAGTATAAAGAAACCGGATACCAGGACGATCGTGGTTACCAGCACGGCCAAGGAAAGCCGCATTTCCGGACTGCTCGACCTGAACAGCATCAACGAGCCAAGCACCAGGGTCACAATGCCGGCGATACTCAAGAGTCCGTAACTGGCAATCTTCATTTCAAGAACGAAAAAAACGATGGCCAGGAGGATCAGAAGAATGCCGGCAGTGTTGATCGGCAAGGCCTGGAGCGCGAAGAAGGCCAGGACGATGCAGATGCCGCCGATCGCTCCTGGAAAAATCGCACCCGGGTGGGAGAGCTCGAAATAGAGCCCCGCCAGCCCGATCATAAGGAGAATGTAGGCGATATTCGGGTCGCTGATCGTTCTGAGAACTTTGTCGCGCAGGGTTTCGGATAGAACCACCTTTTTGGCTTCGGTTAGTTTAAGACGTCCCTTATCCTTGATGCTGCGTCCGTTAATTTTTTGGATCAGTTCGTCCGTGTCCTTGGCGATCAGATCGATCACATTTTTCTTCAACGCCTCTGTTTCGGTGGCGGAAACGCTTTCCCGAATCGCCTTTTCGACCCAAGCGGCATTGCGGCCCCGTTCTTGGGCGACGCTGCGAGCCTGGGCCACCATGTCGTTGACCACCTTCTCCGACATGGTTTTGTTGATTTCTTGACCGCCGCCGCCCACCGGGTGCGCGGCACCAATGTTCGTGCCCGGTGCCATTGCAGCGATATCAGCGGCCATGGTGATCATCACGCCTGCCGAAGCGGCTCGGGCGCCACTGGGCGACACATACACGGCAATCGGTATCTTGCTGGCCAATATGGCTTTGACGATGGTGCGCATCGACTCGGCCAGCCCGCCGGGCGTGTCCAGTTCGATGATCAGGATGGCGGCATCCTGTTCGTTGGCTGTGGTGATGCTGTTTGTGATGAAATCCGCGACGCCGGGTCCGATACCGGCGTTGATTGTGATAATGTAGATATCGCCGGAAGCGGCGGCAGGCACGATTTCCTCAGAACCCGGTAGTAAAAACATCAGCAGGACGATAAAAAATACCGCAGATGTCAAAACAGGCCGGTTCCCTCCGGAGGGAATCCGCGGTTTTCTGCGTATTGTCTTAGCCGTATGTTTCATACATGTTCCGGTTTGTCCCTGCCCAAGCGACGTCAGGTTTTATGACCCTGCGGCTCTGGCAACGGCAGGTCCATGGCTTTCATCAGCAGCTTCATGTCTTCCCACACCGCCCGCTTCTGCTCAGGGTTGCGAAGCAGGTAAGCCGGATGATATGTGGGCAGCAATTTGGCCCCCATACAATCGTAGAACCGCCCTCGAAGCCGCGAAATCGGGGTCATGGTCTGCAACAGGGTTTGTGCGGCGAAAGCCCCCAGGGCGCAGATGAAATCCGGTGCGATAGACGTCAGCTGGCGCTTCAGAAACGGGCTGCAGGCATCGATCTCATCCGGTTGCGGGTTGCGGTTTCCAGGCGGCCGACACTTGATGATGTTACAGATGTAGACGGACTCCCGACTGAGGCCGATCGCCTGAATGATTTTTGTCAGCAGTTGGCCGGCAGCGCCTACAAAGGGTTGACCCTGCAAGTCCTCATCGTAACCCGGCCCCTCACCCACAAATACCAGCCGTGCACGGCTGCTTCCGGTGCCGAATACGATATTCTTGCGTCCGCTCGCTAGTTTGCAGCGGCGGCAGTCCCCGAGATCACCACGAATATCCTCGAGGGTTTCGGAAGTCCCGTTAACGGAACCGCGAGGAATCGACATCCAGGAGTCGATAACCGCAAGCCCTCTTTCAGAGCAGTCGAAACCTTTCCATCCGATGCGGCCCAGCTGCAACAAGGAGTGTTCGATTTCGTCTATGGCGGCCAAGACCGCCAGCCGTTTGTTCATAGCATCCCTAATTCGATCATATCGTGGGAAAGGTCCGGAATACATGCCGATTGTCGCATCAAAATGGAAATGCGGCCCGGCAGCCATGACCGCTGAGAATCTTCGCGTCACTATGCGTGCCGGTCGCTTCGATCGGCGAGGATCTGCGGGGGTCAGTTCCTGTGATCGACACCACGGAGCCCAGCCCGCTCGACGATCCTATCCAGTATAATATGGGCGATGGCGAGTTTGTCCATGACCGGTATGGTCTCGCGCGTGCCATCTTGAAAAAAGAGAGTGACGTGGTTGGTGTCGGATTCGAAGCCGGACGCGGGGGAACCGATCAGATTACCGGCGATGATGTCCAGGTTCTTTGCGGCCAGTTTCTGAACCGCGTTTTCCTGAAG
>JARROL010000310.1:0-3546 GCA_037383965.1 Desulfobacterales bacterium
TACCCAGTCAGAACGTCTTTCGGAAACTGGTCCCGATTGGATCCGGCAGGCATTGTCGACGCTGCAACAGGGTTTGGACTCGATGCAGGCCCTGCAACAACAGACAGCCGAGACACACCAGAAATTTCTGGACACCCAGATCCAGGCCGGCCGCACACTGCAAGCCATGTTGGCGCACACCCGCCGCTTGACGGAGGCGTCGCTGAACCAGACCGAGACACCCATACCCTCTGAAATGCCCGGGCAAGGGCTTCCAATGGCGCCGCCCTCCCCAGTCCTTGAATCCCGTGAAAAGCCGAACCACGGCTCAAGTGGGACGATCGATCCGGTTCCTGCAACCGAGACGCCCTTCCAGAAAACGCCTTCAAGCACTGTCCCGGAGCGTTTCGCCCGGCAGGGCACCTCGCCAGAAACGATATCTGCCGCTGCATCTGCGGCATCGCGGACCGTTCCGGAAGTTCAGAACCTTTTGGTGGAAGTCGTCTCCGACCTTACGGGCTATCCGGTCGAGATGATTGAACCGGATATGGACATCGAAGCCGATTTGGGCATCGACTCCATCAAGCGCGTCGAGATCCTATCGACCCTCGAAGAAAGAGTCCCTGACCTGCCCGCCATTCCACCAGCCGTCATGGGGAAACTGAAAACCCTGGGGCAAGTGGCAGAACTCTTGACCGGGTCCAGTGAGGACACCGAATCGGTCGAAGCGTTGTCCGACAAAAAAGTGGAAGCGGTCATCGACACGTCAGCACCGGAGACACCTGCCGGCGAAGAGAACCAAAACGCCCTGCTGACCACCCTGATTGACGTTGTCAGCGAACTGACGGGCTATCCAATCGAGATGATTAAGCCGGATATGGACATCGAGGCCGACATGGGCATCGACTCCATCAAACGCGTGGAAATCTTGTCGGCTGTCGAGGAAAAGATGCCCGGCTTTCAAACCATATCACCGGGCGACATTGGTCGACTCAAAACGCTGGGGCAGATTGCCGACTATCTCGGCAGCTCGAGCGGTGTTACACCGACGGATGTGAAGCCGGATGAAATTCCGGCAAATGCGGCGTCGACGAAGACCGAAACGACCACGGCAGTGTCGACGTCAGAAAAAGCGCCCGTGCCGCTCCAAAGGCAGGTCATCAGAGTGGTCGAAGCCCCTTGCGAGGATTGGAAAACGGTGACGATTCCGGACGGACGGAAGGTGTTCATTACCGACGACGGTGCCGGACTTGCGGCCGCATTGGCCGACGAACTGGGACGGCGCAATATCGAAACGGACCTGATCCCTCTAACTCTTTTGAGTGACAAGACGGATTTGGCGCCGGCTGCCGGGTTGGTCTTGATCGCCCCTGCACATTCACCGTCCACTTCCGGTGACCTGAAGAAAATGTTCCAACTGGCGAGCCTTTTTGGCGCCGAACTGGTGGAATCGGCTGCTCGAAGCGGTGCCGTTTTTGCTTCGGTCACGAGAATGGACGGTGCCTTCGGTTTTCACGGACGGGGGATCGACCATTCCTTGCAGGGCGCGCTGGCCGGCCTGGTTAAAACCGCCGCTATCGAGTGGGACACCGTTCACTGCCGGGCCATCGATATGGCTCCGAACTGGCCGGACACGACTGCAGCGGCTGCCATGGTGGCCGATGAACTGCTTCATTACAGGCAAGAAGACCCGGTTGAAATCGGACTGGACCAAAAACGACGCCGCACATTGGTGCTGGAAGATGCGCCGCTTCCGGCCGCCGCGACGGCAGCCCGGCCTTTGAAAACCGGTGACGTCGTGGTGGTATCGGGCGGCGCCAGAGGTGTGACGGCCGCCGTTGCCCTCGCTTTGGCGGCCGACACGCAATCGAAACTGATACTGTTGGGACGCTCACCGGCACCCGAACCGGAACCCTCATGGTTGAAAGAGTTGACCGATGCGGCCGACGTCAAGCGAGCAATTCTGGATCACGAGTTCAATGGCAACCCCACGCCGGTTCAACTGGAATCCGCCTTCCGCCGGCATATGGCCAATCGGGAGATTGTATCGACCCTGGCGGCGATACGGCAAACCGGTTCCGAAGTTTATTATCATAGTGTCGATGTTCGGAGTGCCGACGCCGTTCTCAGTCTGATCGATTCGGTCAGGGCGACGCATGGGCCGGTCAGGGCGGTTATTCACGGGGCCGGAGTGCTCGAGGACCGCTTGATCGTGGACAAGAAGCCGGAACAATTTGAGCGTGTCTTCGACACCAAGGTGAAAGGACTCGAGAACCTGCTGGCTGCAACGGCTCAGGACCCATTGCGCCACCTGGTGCTGTTTTCCTCCGTGACGGCCCGGATGGGCAACCGCGGACAGGCCGACTATGCCATGGCCAATGAGGCCCTGAATAAAATCGCCCAGCAGTTTGCCGTTCGCC
The DNA here is from genome assembly GCA_037383965.1 of Desulfobacterales bacterium. Classification (GTDB taxonomy): domain Bacteria; phylum Desulfobacterota; class Desulfobacteria; order Desulfobacterales; family SG8-13; genus JARFQH01. The sequence continues at coordinate 2,400 of JARROL010000310.1, forward strand.
ATCCGCACTGCCGGGTTAAGGCCGTCAACTGGGGTCCATGGGAAGGCGGCATGGTGTCGACCGGTCTTGGTCGAGAATTTCACCGCCGCGGAATTGAACTGATTTCAATCGCCAGTGGCACACACCATCTGGTCGCCGAGATGTGTCGTTCCGATGATCCGGCCGTCGAAGTGGTTGTCGGTGCCTCGCTTTCCGGTGTCGGATTGCACGAGGTACCTCGGGTGGGCACCACCGTTTCGGAATTCTCCAAATCGGATGTCCCCGCCGCCCTGTCTCTTACCTTTCAAAGAGATCTCGACATCGGAAATCATCCGATTCTTCGTTCGCATGTGATCGGGGGAAAAGCGGTCGTGCCCCTGGCGTTGATGACCGAATGGTTCGGCCATGGTGCCCTGCACGAAAATCCGGGCCTCTTGCTGCAAGGCTTGGATGATATCAGGGTCTTGAACGGCATTAAACTCGATCGGGGGAAAAAACATATCCGGGTTATGGCCGGGAAAGCCCGTCGAAAACAAGGCGCCTACGAGGTGCCCTTGGAGTTGCGTGACGGCGTCCATGGCAACGTGGAAGTGATCCATTCCAGGGCCAGAGCGATTCTAGTCGACGAACTGCCGCCGGCACCGCCATTCCGCATCCCGGCAAAGCTCACCCGGCGTTCCTACGACAGGACCATTGCTGAAGTCTACGACCGGATTCTGTTTCATGGTCCCGATATGCGCGGCCTCCGCGAGATTACCCATTTGTCTGCTGACGGTATGGTGGCCAATGTCGCACCGGCACCGGCACCCTCCGTTTGGGTAAAGGAGCCACTTCGTAACAGATGGCTGTCGGATCCGTTGGCCCTGGACGCGGCATTTCAGATGGCGACGATTTGGTGCTTCGAGGAAAAAGGCGCAGTTTCCCTGCCGAGCTACTGTGCCGCCTACCGCCAGTATCGCACCCGGTTCCCGGCCGAGGGGGTTACGGCCGTGCTAGAGGTTACAGCGGCCGGCGATCATAAGATGCGGGGAACAATAACGTTTCTTGACGCCGATAGAGCCGTGGTGGCACAGATGATCGGCTGCGAAACCGTGATGGATCCCGCGCTGAAAAAAGCCTTCAGACCGGCTGCAGCTTAGTGCTTCAAAAGATTCGCGACCCAACAAAT
>JARROL010000311.1:0-3546 GCA_037383965.1 Desulfobacterales bacterium
CCAAGCGACTCGGCGGATGTCAATGCGCCGTTAAAAACCCGAAGGGCCGCTGATGTCTACGAGATGTCCGCCGGGTTGTGGACACAGCCAAAGCGGTCTCGCCGGAGGTCTGTGACTCATCCGGGCATTTCGCTCATGACAGTTGATCTGCTGCTTTATTTTCGGTAGGTATCAGATTCAAGAGTAGCATACGGCCTGATGCCCATTCATGGTTTTATTGAGGTTCTCGTCAAAAAATTTACGCAAGATTGTGCGGGATTTTAGTCCGTCTACAAGGAACGTCCGCCGATGCATATCTGTGTATGTGTTGGTGGATGTAGCGCGGTAGACGAGCCAAATGACAAATAAGATGTGTCATTATTTCCTGCCGCGGCCTTAAGGCTCTGGTCAGTTACCAACAGTATCAACGTGCAAACGGGCTAGACCGGCTCAATCCCGATATTGCGGGATTAAACCAGAGGATACAGCGGTGCACGTTCACCTCGATGACTTCGTCCCTTTCGTCTCCTGGATCCGCGGTTACGGAAAGCGTTACATCAAGGCCGACCTCTTCGCCGGTCTGACAGTAGCGGTGGTGGCCGTTCCTCAATCGATGGCCTGCGCCTTGATCGCCGGCCTGCCGGTTCAATACGGCCTGTACGCTTCGATCGTCCCCACGATCGTCGGATGTCTTTGGGGCAGTTCCTCTCACCTGATCACCGGACCCACGACCGCCGTGTCCCTGGTCGTCTTCAGTACACTCAGTCCGCTGGCCCGGCCGGATACCCCCGCATATCTGGTGCTGGCATTTTTTCTGGCAACGTTGGTCGGCGTTATCCAAATCGGTATGGGTGTGGCCCGGGTAGGGGCGCTGCTCAACTTTGTCTCGCACGCCGTGCTGCTCGGGTTCACGGCCGGCGCCGCCGTGCTGATCGCCTTCAAACAAGTCCCCGGACTGCTCGGAATAAAAGTCGCCAAGACCAGCGTTTTCCATGAGCACCTCTTTAACATCATCACTCGCCTGCACCAGACCGAAGTGATCACGTTTCTTCTCGGTATCATAACGATTGTCGTCATCCTGGTTATCAAACGCAGCCGCCCGAATTGGCCGGGAACCCTTATTGCCATGGTATTTGTGGGCATCTTGGTAACCGTCTTCAATCTTGATCGACGCGGTGTAGCGGTTGTCGGTGCGATCCCGCGCAGTCTGCCGCCGTTCAGTGTGCCGGATTTCGGAGATATCACCCAGATCGGGCAATTGGTGCCGGGCGCACTGGCGATCGCCATCCTCGGCCTGGTCGAGGCCGTGTCCATCGCCAAGTCGATCGCAGACCAGACCCGGCAGCGGCTCAACATCAACCGCGAATTCATCGGCCAGGGTCTTGCGAACGTGGCGGCTTCACTGTTCAGCGGCTACCCCGGCAGCGGATCGTTCGTACGGTCAACCGTCAATTTCAGATCTGGCGGGAAAACCCCCATCAGCGGTGTCATTTCCGGTTTAGCGGTGGCCGCAACGGTTCTGCTTGCGGCCCCGCTGGCCGCCAAACTACCGATGTCCGCCCTGGCCGGGGTCATAATCGTGGTGGCTTACGGCATGGTCCACAAGGAAGATGCGGTGCGCACAATCCGGGCCACCCGTAGCGATGCCGTCGTGCTGGTCATCACCTTCCTGTCGACTCTCTTTCTGAACATCGAGTTCGCGATCTACGTCGGCGTGCTCCTTTCCATCGGGCTGCACCTGGTCGCCACTTCCCACCCGCGCATCCAATCGGTGGTTCCGGACCCCAAAACAACCAAAATGGTGCCGGCAGACTTTGGCGAGACCTGCTGCCAGATGGACATTCTCGATATCGAGGGATCGATCTTTTTCGGATCGGCCGCCTTCGTGCTGGACAATCTTCAGCGTCGGCTGCGCAGCGCTCCGCAAATCGCCCACGTCCTTATTCGCATGCACCGGGTCAACACGATGGATGCCAGCGGCATTCACCTCCTTGAGATTGTGCAGGGGGAAGTACGGCAGCGTGGCGGCGGTCTCTTTTTTTCCGGCTTAAATCACAGGGTATTCGAGGTTTTCAAAAACTCAGGCATGCTGAAGGAGATCGGCGAGACGCATATCCGCACCACCACGGGAGCCGCCATCCGCCAGGCCATGCGGGAGTCTTTCTGCCCGGCGGTCTGCGCCGCCTGCGAGGTGGCGGTCTTTCAGGAATGCCCGGAACTGAAACAAGGCAACTGGGAAATATTCGGCCAGGGGGTCCAGCCCCGGGTTTGTGTTCTGCCTCAGGTTGCAAAACGGCAAGAAACGGCCGTCGACCGCAACGGAGACCCGGCCGCAGCAGAGGCCGCACAGGAGAGAGCAAAGGGATGATAAAGCTGCTCGTCTATACGGATGGAAAGCCCGCAGCAGTTGGTGCCCTGCGCTTTGCGGTCGAATTGAAAAAACGGCTGGCCGCCGAGCTGGCCGTTATCACCGTTCGTTCCGGTACGCACGCCACCGAGGAGCCGCCGCCGGTCGGCATCGATGTGTCTCTCGATAACAGACAGGCTCTCCCCCGCGGGCTGCAGATTCTGGTCGCAGCGGCCGATGTCCTCGTGGATGAAGGTCTGCTCGATCCCCAAACACACATCAACATCCGCGACATTTCCAACGGCCACCTGTTTATCGGCAGAACGCCGTCCGGCGAACGGGTCCCCTTCTGCGAATCCTTCGGTCATTTCATCGAGACGCTCAACCGGGAAGTGGACCAGCACGGCTACAACCTGCTGGTCATCTCACCACCCAGGCGCAGCGGACTGCGGCGGCTGGTCACCGGCGACACGACCCGCAAACTGGCTCTGGACCTGCACACATCGCTTCTGGTGGTCCGCAACGGCGGCCCGGACAGCCGGTTTGTGGTGTGCGCCGACGGTTCTCCATCGGCCCGGCGTCAGTTCCCGCTGCTGAAATTACTGCTGCGTGCCATCCGAAATCAAGTCGATCTGGTGTGGGTGAAAAAACCGGATGATGGTGAAGAAACAGCGCTGGCCGCCACCGAGTGTCTGCGGCACGCCCGCAACTGGTTGGAAAATTGTGACAAGAACGGTCGCTTGCACCTGCTCGAAGGCGACAATCCGAGTGAGTTGATCATCGAAGCAGCCGGCAACAACGCCGTTATCGTCATGGGGGCCAGCCTGCGGCACGACGTTTATCGCCGCATGCTCGGCAGTCTGCCGATGCAGGTGCTGTCTCAAACCGAGTCGAGTGTGCTGCTGGTCAAACTTCCGCCTGAAGCTGATTCAGATTTTTTTAAAGATCCATTTACCTGTTGACGCTCAAATTTTTTAGTGCCATATAAAAAAACATTTGATTTAGGCAAAGATTGATGTTTTAACCGATCATCGCTTGGCTCTTTTAAATATTTTTCCACCAGCTCGGCCCGGATGTCACTCCTGATCCAGTTACGGTCATATTGAACTTCGGCTCCTCAATCTCGTCTCCGGTGACCCTCTACCGACTGCAGAACGGCGGCGGCTTGGGCCTTGCGACGCCTTGATTCTCATATTTTCTTCGCCGTTTCTTCGTCTTTA
>JARROL010000312.1:0-6876 GCA_037383965.1 Desulfobacterales bacterium
GGATTTTCGAGAAGACCTTTACTATCGGCTCAACGTGGTCGGACTCAGCCTGCCGCCGTTGCGCGCTAGAAGAGCGGATATCCCCCTTCTGGCCCAGCATTTCAGCGATATATTCGCCGAAAGAAACAGTAAAACGGTCAAGGGCTTCACGCCGCGGGCAATGGACGCCGTTCTCAAATATGACTGGCCGGGCAATGTCCGCGAGTTGATGAATGCGATCGAACGGGGGGTCGTGTTGACCCGCAGCGAGTATCTCGACCTGGCGGACTTGAGGATTGCGCCGGAGCCGGCCGGGAGCGAAGCGGCCCGCGGCGAAACGGCGGATGCCGGTCCGGTCCCCCTGGAAGAGGTGGAACGCGTCGCCATCCTCAAGGCCCTGGAAATGGCCGGCGGCAACAAGAGCGAAGCGGCCCGGCAATTGGGGATCACCCGTAAAACGTTGCACAAGAAACTGAAAAAATATGCAGCCGTCCAGCGGGAAAAAGGAACGTCTTGAGCCAAGGGCCGCTGCGCTTTACTCCCGGCAATGAGGTCTTAGTATAATAGGAAACTGAAATGAATGGTCTGAATTGTAAGATTTAAAGGAAGAGGGATGAACGAATCGACGTCAGCAATTGTCAAATGTCCGGGCTGCGGCGCAAACAATAGAATCCCACGTGAAAAAATCGGTTCGAGCGCTCGGTGCGGTAAGTGCCGCATGACGCTCGATACGACTGCGGCCCAAGAGGGCGCAGCCGGCAGTTACACGATTCGCTGTTTGAAGTGCAGGACCCGCAATCGGGTTCCGGGAAACAAGATCGACAGCGGGGCCAAATGTGGTAAGTGCAAAGAAGCGCTTCCCACAGGGGAACTCTTTATTTCTCAGCCTGTGATGGTAACGGACGCCAATTTCGAGAAGATGGTGCAGAGCGCTCCTTTGCCGGTTTTGCTTTTCTGCTGGGCCCCATGGTGTCCGACCTGCGGTGCCGTCGCCCCGATTATAGAGGATTTCGCCAGAGAGACCAAAGGCAAAATCAGGGTCGGCAAGCTCAACGTCGACGGCAATCCGCAAATTGCGTCCCGGTTCAATATCCTCAGTGTTCCCACCCTTTTTATTTTCGACAATGGCGAAATGAAGGAAAGCCTGCCGGGTGGTATGCAGAAACACCAATTGATGATGAAAATGGCCCATTACCTGTGACGGTTCAACCATGAACGAGCGGCACCGACGGTTGGTCGGAAAGATTGAAGAACTTCTGCGCGCGGGTATCGAGGTCGGGCCGGATCTGCTTGGATATATCGATGCAACCTTTTCAAACCCCTCCGTAAAGGAATTGGAAGGGATCGTTGCCGATGAATCCGACCCCGAACGGGAAGGGTTGTTGGAGCTCATCTTTTTCCCCGATGAACCGATGCAGCAAAAGCTCGAAGAGCTGCTGCCGGAAGCAGGCGGCTTGGGACAGGGCGATGTCGACGCCATCGCGGCCGAGCTCTCCGCTCGCCGCATTCATACCGCGCTCGTTTTTTCCGACCGGCGGGATCGCCTGGCGGTCGAGTTTCCGCCGGGATTGGTCACAACGTTTCTGCAACGCCTGAACCTCACCCGCCGGATCGAGTCGCGCTTGGCAAAGGCGATTTCCACTCTCGTAGTCGACCGCATTGCGGTCAGGGTCAAACTGCGCAATACCCGTAAGCATATGGGTGACGGCAAAGTCCTTTTTTTGTGCGACTTCCTATCCAAATTGGGTGGAGACGACCAATTATTGGTGTGTCTGGAATTTACATTGAACCTTCTCGAGGACATCGAAGATGATGCCGACGTTTATGCGGTCTTGATGAACCGGCGGCGGATCGGTTGGCAGCTGCTGCAGAAATCGGCCCAGTTTGAGGAAAAACTCAAGAAAGACAACATTGAAACCTTGATGCTGCGCGGCGAGCGGGCGCCGCACGTCTCCAAGGAGGAGCTCTTAAAGACCATCGCTTTCATCGAGCGCATCAGCCTGGCGGTTTTCGGCCGGCTCGACCCGCTGGACTTTGATCTCCTGGAAAGCGTCGATTTTGCATTCCGGTCTGATGCGGACTTGGGCGGGATCATCCGGCGCATGAGATAGTGTCGTGTCATTTATGATGCGTCTCGACTGCCTCGGGCACCACAATTGAATGCCGAGAATTGCTGTCCGTGGAGCGATGCTGTTTACAAAAAGGCGGATTTCGCGTAAGAAACCGGCTTTGAAATCGACCTCGAATCGTCCGCCGCCACCGCAAACGTGGGGAGAATGACATGAAATTGATAGCATGCAGTTTTGTTTTGGGCTTTTTGCTGCTTTTCGTCAGGGTACCGGAAGCTGCGCCGGCAGGAGAGGGCGGACTCGATGAAATCGTCAAGCATCTCGAAAGGCGATACGATGTGCCTGGGTTTACGTCTGATTTCCACCAGATTTCGACCATTAAAGCCATGAACATCGCCGACGAGGCGACCGGCAAGATGTCCGTTCGGAAACCGGAAATGATGCGGTGGGAATATGAAAAGCCGGAGCATCAGATTATCATCACCAACGCCGAACGGCTTTGGATTTACCGACCGCAGGACAATCAGGTGATTGTCGGCAAGTCGCCGGCTTTTTTCGCGGGCGGTAAGGGGGCCGGTTTCTTGGCGGACATCAAGGTCCTGCGCCGCAAATTCGACATCTCCGTCGCTCCGTCGGAGAGCGCATTTTGTTGTACGTGTCCAAATCGACCTACACCGTGCAGCGGGTCGTTACTTACAATACCTACGGCGACGAGACCCTCATCGACCTGTTGAACTCGCGTTTCGATCAGATCCCGGACCTGTCCCTTTTCACTTTTAACATTCCAGAAGGCACCGACGTGGTAACGATGGACGAATGATCGGGAGAATGAGATCGTGAATACAAATGAGCTGAAAGCGAATATCCGGCACCTTCTCAAAGAGCGGAACGCGATTTTTCTGGCACACAACTACCAGCCGCCGGAAATTCAGGACCTGGCCGATTTGTGCGGGGACTCCCTGGAACTGAGCATTCAGGCCGCCCGAACCGATGCGGCCGTTATCCTGTTTTGCGGGGTCCACTTCATGGCCGAAACCGCCGCCATTCTTTCGCCCGAAAAAACCGTCCTCCTGCCGCGTGCGGACGCCGGATGCCCGATGGCCGAGATGATCGACCCTGATTCACTCCGGGCCCGCATCGATGAACTGCCGCCGATGCCGGTGGTCACCTACGTTAACTCTTCGGCCGCCGTAAAGGCACTTTCGACGATCTGCTGCACCTCCGCCAATGCCGTGGCGGTTGTCGAGAGCCTCGATGCGGAAGCGGTGCTGATGACCCCCGATCGCAACCTCGCCCGTTACCCCGCCGCCCGCACGAAAAAGAAAGTCCACATCTGGGAAGGCTGCTGTCCGTTTCACGACCGGCTGACCCCCGAAGACGATCCGAAGGCTGTTTTTATGGCGCACCCCGAATGTCGTCCGGAGGTATTGGAGTTGGCCGACGTGATCACCAGCACGTCCGGAATGCTGCGCACCGCGGCCGAATCCGACAGCAGCCGATTCATCGTTGGGACGGAGGTCGGTTTGCTCTATCCCTTAAAAAAAGCCAATCCCTCCAAAGAATTCTTTCCAGCCTCCGATAGGATGCTGTGTGAAGATATGAAAAAAATCAGTCTGCACGATGTCCTGAGGAGCCTCGAGCAGTTGCACGGCCGGGTAACGGTGCCGGAGGACATCCGACGTCCGGCATTCGCAGCCGTGCAGAGAATGATCGACCTGGCCCTGTAGAATCTGGTTTCATAAAAAATGTGAAATGTTTTTTAATTGAAGTATTCCTCGGGAATATCCGCGTTGGTGTATACCTTCTGAACATCATCGCAGTCCTCCAGCATTTCCATCAGTTGCACCATCTGTTCCGCCTCCTTATCGGCCAGGCTGGTGGTCGACTGCGGCAGCATGGTGACCTCCGCGTCAACGGCGGGAATCCCGGCATTTTCAATGGCCGCCTTGACCTCCTCGAAATCCTCCGGGGCGGAAATGACCTCGTAGTTGTCGTCATCCTCGCGCACGTCTTCGGCGCCGGCTTCCAGGGCCGTTTCCATAAGGGTGTCCTCGCTCACCGCCGCGCGTTCCACCACGATGTATCCCTTCTTGCTGAACATCCAGGCCACACAGCCACTTTCTCCCAAACTGCCGCCGTTCTTGGCGAAGATGTGCCGGATGTCCGACACAGCCCGATTTTTGTTGTCGGTCAGCGAATCCACCAGCACCGCCGCACCCCCGGGGCCGTAGCCTTCGTAAATGCTCTCGTCGTAGCTGACGCCCTCCAGTTCCCCGGTGCCTTTTTTGATGGCCCGCTCGATGTTGTCCTTGGGCATGTTTTCTGTCTTGGCTGCTTGAATGGCGGTCCGCAAGCGAGGATTGGTGTTTGGATCACCGCCTCCTCCCATACGGGCTGCAACCGTAATCTCCTTGATGATCTTGGTGAAGATTTTACCTCTTTTTATATCGCTGGCGGCCTTTTTGTGCTTGATGGTAGACCATTTGCTATGACCAGACATCGTCGCCTCCTACAACTTCCCGGTTGCAATGACAAAGATTTCCTTGCTTGCCTTGCGGCTGCTCATCGGTTTGAAGATTTTTACTTTATCGAAGCGTGTGCGGACCTCATCCCGATAGGATTGAAAGTCTTCGCCCTGAAAAATTTTACTGACAAAACTGCCGCCCGGCACCAACACCCGGACGGCTAAGTTGAGTGCTGCGCTGCAGAGAGCATAGGATCGCGCTGCGTCGGTGCTCTTATGGCCGGAGGTAGAGGGTGCCATATCGCTCAGGACGACGTGATACCCGTTACCGATGGCTGCCAGCAGGTCCTCGTCCGGCGACAGGGCGTCACCGGTGTGGACGACGGCGTTTTTGGGCACATGGATAGAAACCGGCTGCAGGTCGACTCCCACGACCTTACCGCCGGACCCGGTCAACTGAGACGAGTAAAGCAGCCACGAGCCGGGTGCGCAACCGCAATCGAGGACGTGGTGACCCTTTTTGATGACGTGAAACTTGCGCTGAATTTCCTGCAGCTTGAAAACGGATCGGGCCGGGTACTTTTCCTTCCGGGCTTGTTCGGTGTAGTGGTCATCCCACCGGTTGCGTTTTGTAGCTGAGGGTTTCATAAAAGGTCGCTTTCTATAGTACTATTGACCGCTTTCCGTCAAGATTCATACGCGCTGAGTGGTGGTGTAAACCCTTAAAACAAGTTTTCGATACCCTCCGATATGGTGCGGATACCGGTAATGGTCATGCCGCCGGTGCCGCTCAGCCGCGTGCGGTTGCTTTGAGGGACCAGGCATCTTGTAAATCCCATTTTCTGAGCCTCCTGAATTCGTGTTTCCACCTGACCGATACCCCGTACCTCACCGGTCAGGCCGACCTCGCCGAGCACCAATGTACCCTCCGGGATCGATTTGTCCAGGAAGCTCGATGCCACTGCGGCCACGATGCCCATGTCGACCGCCGGTTCGTCTATCTTTACGCCGCCGGCGACGTTCATGAAAATGTCATGCCCCAGCAGCTGCATGCCGAGTTTCTTCTCCATGACGGCCACCAGCAGGGCGACCCGGTTCTGATCGAGTCCGAGGATCGTTCGTCGCGCCGTGCCGAAGCTGCTGCTGCTGGCCAGGGCCTGGAGCTCGACCAGAATCGGGCGCGTTCCCTCCATGCTGGCCGTGACGACGGATCCGGGGGCGTTGACCGGTCGCTCCGACAGAAAAATCGCCGAGGGATTTCCGACCTCTTCCAGGCCTTTGCCCTTCATTTCGAACACCCCGATTTCATTGGTGGAGCCAAAACGGTTCTTAACGGCCCGCAGGATCCGGAAGACGTGGTTGCGGTCGCCTTCGAAATAGAGAACCGTGTCGACCATGTGCTCGAGAAGTTTTGGTCCGGCAATGGCGCCTTCCTTGGTCACGTGACCGACCAGAAAAACCGGAATACCGCTGCGCTTGGCCATGAACATCAGCCGGACAGTCGATTCTCTGACCTGGGAAACGCTGCCCGGTGCGGACGTCAACTCGCTATTATACATGGTTTGGATCGAATCGATCACCACAACCGCCGGCTGGACTGATTTCATCATGTCCAAAATGGTTTCGAGTTCCACCTCGGCCGCCACCAACAGCTCTGGCGAAACCGTCTCCAGGCGTTTGCTCCGAATGCGCATCTGCCGAATCGACTCTTCGCCGGAAACGTAAAGCACTTTGTAACCGCTGCCGGCCAGGCCGTATAGGGCTTGAAGCATGAGGGTGGACTTACCGATGCCCGGATCGCCGCCGATCAGAACCAGGGTGCCGGGCACGATTCCCCCGCCCAGGACCCGGTCGAATTCCGCAATCCCGGTCAGCAGCCGGTCTTCTGATTCCAGCTCGATGGCGTCGATCGGCACCGGCTCCGATTGCGCAGCGGTCAGGCCGGCAGTGCTGCCGTGCCCGGTCTGCGGTTGGCGGCTTTCCTCGACGAACGCATCCCAACCGCCGCAATCCGGGCACTTGCCCATCCATTTGGGCGCTTGATAGCCGCACGCTTGACACACAAAAACCGTTCTGAGGGATTTTTTCACGGTTCAAAAATCTTTCGAATTGTGGTAAATAGAAGGTGTTAAACATTTATCATTTCGACAATACCGGCGCAAGCCGGGAATCGGAAACGCGTAACCGTTTACAGGGTTGCAAAGTCCGATGCGCTTCAAAAAACTTAATTGTAAGTGTTTACAGGGTGCCGCCCCGGTGAAATAGGCTTCGCATTTCACGGGGCAGGCAGATGCAAGGCGTCGGCCGCGCAGACGTACTCTTGTACTTCAAGTGCCCGACAACACAGCAGATGTGGTGCCCTGT
>JARROL010000313.1:0-3530 GCA_037383965.1 Desulfobacterales bacterium
AGCGTGGTGCGGCGCATCATCCACCGCCTGGGCGTCACCCCTTTGTATCTCCAGGACACCGCGCACAGCCATTCGGTGACCATGAACCAGATGTGGGTCAAAGGCGATGAGTGGCCGGACACCCTCCAGTGGCAGGAAGAGGAAGCCCAGGCCGAAATTCCCACCCTGCGGATTCCCCTGGAAAAGGAGGGGGCCGACATCATGTACTCGGTCATCGCCCCCGAGCCCAAGTTTCAGGCCCAGTTGATCTACCAGGCGGCCGTCATCATGGACGTCGCCGGTGTCGACTGGACCATGCCGGCCACCATGGGATGGGACAACAGCGACATGGCGATGTTCTCCGGTGACAACGAGCTGATGGGACGCATCAAGCGCACCCATTTCGAAACCGCCTTTCGCCTGAAAGTCAAGCGCATCGTCATGGGAGAATGCGGCCATGCATTCCGCTCGGTCTACGACATGGGCAACCGCTGGCTGGGCTGGGGCATGCCGCCGATACCGATCGTGCATGCGATCGAGTTTTATTATGACCTTCTGAAGTCGGGCCGGATCAAAATCGTCAAGAAATACGAAAAGCCGATCACACTGCATGACCCGTGCAACGTGGTCCGGGGGGGCGGACTGCACGAAATGGCGCGCTATATCGCCCATGCCCTTTGCGACAACGTGGTCGAAATGGTCCCCAACCGTGAACACAATTACTGCTGCTGCGCCGGCGGCGGCGTCATCAACTGCGGCCCGCCTTACAAAATGAAACGCATCGAGGGCAACCGCGTGAAGGCCGAACAGCTCTTCGATGCCAAAGCACGGGGCGCCGTTACCATGATCGCTCCTTGTCACAACTGCCACAGCGGTCTGCACGATATCGTTCACCACTACGGGGTCGGACTGGAAATCAAATTCTTCGGCGACCTGATCTACGAACTCATGGAAAAACCGGAAGCTGTTGACGCCTAACTCTGCAAGGAGAAGAATATGAAGACGCGCGGGCTTAAGATGATATTCGCAACGGTGGTGGTTTCCCTACTTGTGCTTGTCACGGCGTACTCCCAAGAAGACATGACCCATGTGGACAACAGCGTATACAGCAATCCCCAGCGGACTCCTTCCGTGTTCAACCACGAAGCGCACAACGAGGCGGCCGAGATCGAGGAATGCAATGAGTGTCACCACGTTTACGAGGATGGCAAGAAGCTTAAAGACGAATCCTCGGAAGACCTGTTGTGCTCGGATTGCCACGCCTTTGAAAACGAGGGTCGCATGCCGGGGCTCACGAAAGCTTTTCATACCAATTGCAAGGGGTGCCATGAGAATAAAAACAAAGGTCCGGTTATGTGCGGCGAGTGCCATGTGAAATCGAAACTGGAAACTTGATACTTGGCTGCGTCAAATAAAGCGGGTTTTATCAAATTTCCAGTTTCCTGTTGCAATCCGCAGTTGCTATTTTCATTTCGAGACCTAATGGACACAATCGGTGCATCAAAGCCGGACATCTCTTCAAAGCCGCCTGTGCTGCTCATCTGCGGACCGACCGGCATCGGCAAGACGGCGGCGGCGGTGGCGGCCGCAGAAGCCTTCGGCGGTGAGATCATCAGCGCCGATTCCATGCAGGTGTACCGTTTCATGGATATCGGTACCGCCAAACCAACCACCGAAGAACAAGCCCGTGTGCCGCATCACCTGATCGACGACGTCGACCCGGATGAAGATTTCGATGCGGCCCGCTTCTCGCGGGCGGCTCGCGAGATTGCGGTTGCTATCGATCGGCGAGGCGCCGTTCCTATCGTCGCCGGCGGAACGGGTCTTTACATCAAAGCCATGCTCTACGGCCTGTTCCGCGCCCAGCCACCCGACCCGCTCATCCGGCAGCGGCTCAGGCAGGAAGCGGACGCGGTCGGCTCAGAAGCACTGCACCGTCGCCTGGCAGGGATCGACACGAAGGCAGCCGCGCGCATCCACCCCCATGATACGTTCCGCATCATCCGGGCGCTTGAAACCGCTGCGGCCACGGGAGTTCCGATAACGGACCATCACCGCCGACACGGGTTCCGGAAATCTCCTTTCAGAGTAATGAAAATCGGCCTGGACATGGACCGCCAGGCCCTCTACGACCGCATCGACCGCCGTGTGGACACAATGATCAACGCCGGATTGTTGGATGAGGTCAGGGGCCTGATGTCAAGGGGTTACAGTGAAGACCTCAAGGCGATGCAGTCCCTCGGTTACCGTCATATGGTCGATTTTACGACCGGCCGCCTGACGTGGGAAGAGGCCGTCCGCACCCTGAAACGCGACACCCGGCGTTTCGCCAAGCGCCAGCTGACGTGGTTTCGGGCCGACAAGGAAATCGTGTGGGGCGCGCCCGAGAACTTCAGCATATTGTTTCCGAAGATCGATGCCTTTCTGCGCAATAACAGTCAATAAGTACAGCCTATTAGTGCGGTGTAGACGTTTTTGCCGCCTCGGCACTCCTGATGCGGCTCCCGCCGACCTTCACCCGCGTGCCGCCCAAGTTTTTATCTCACAGTGCTGGGCGGAAAGACTCGCTTTGCTCATGGTCCGTTCGCAGCGTTGATGGGGCCAGGTGCCAATGAATCGGTGCACGACAACGGTCGGGTTCAGCGCATCACCCTCCATGGCCGGCTTTGAACCGTGTACCCTAAACCCGGTTTAGCCTTGAACCATGAATCTTTGAACCCTGCAAGCTTGAACCGGTCAGTTTAGTTTAATGTTATGACATCTTCAATTCAGGATCGGTTTTTTCATCGGCTGGCACCCTTTTATGAGTATTTGATTCGTAGGCCTCAGGTAAACCGTCTAGAGGCTTTATCTCTATTTGCCCGGTTGATAATTTCGGGCCTCGCGTCGATCGCGCTATTCAGTGACGTTCACGCAACTTCCGATTTGAGTGAATCGCAACTGCTGCAACTCAAAAACGGGGCAGTTCTGGTTGATGTTAAGCAAGCCGACGCGCCGTCAAAGGGAATGGTGGAAGCAGCGATTCTAATCGATGCGCCGGCTGAAAGCATCTGGCAGATCATGGTCAACTGCCATGAAATCCCGACCTTTGTTCCAGGACTGAAATCCTGTCGGGTTTTGGCGGCAGGCGAGAACTGGGAAATCATCCGCCATGAAGTCAAGTGGATTTGGTTTTTACCCAAACTCTCATACGTGTTCCGGGCGGTTTATCGACCCAACCGGCAAATCGACTTTGTCAAAATTGAGGGGGACCTGCGGGAAATGAGGGGAAGCTGGCGTCTGGCCCCGTTGAGTGAGACCGGCCAAACCATTGTGCGCTACAGCGTCTACCTGGATCCCGGTTTTTTTGTCCCCCAATGGGTTGTCAGGCAGTCGCTCAAGTCAGACCTGCCGGCCATGCTGGCGGCTCTCCGCACGGAAGTCCTGGAAAGCCGAAAAAGAGAAAAACCATAAGAAAGCCTCTGTGGCGTTTAAATGGAAAATGATCTCTGTAATAATACCGGTACTAAACGAGGGTAACAGCATTGGCGCATGTTTGAACCGATTGAATG
>JARROL010000314.1:0-3528 GCA_037383965.1 Desulfobacterales bacterium
GTCTTAGAGCCCGTTGAGAACGAGTTTCAGCCGTCTTTCGAAAACGTTCATCCGGGCGGAGGTGCCCATCTTATTTTCGTGTTAAGCGCCCATGCCCCTTTTGGGACACCACAATGAATGAAAATTCTAATCTGTATTTAATGCTGTTGTGTCAGTTAGGCCACTCAAGTCAGTGGCCGGTGGTCAATCAACCGGCTCAACGGGCTCAACGGGCTCAACGGGTTATTTTCGTGTTAAACAGCGGTTAGGCAGCATGCGGCCGCCGTCACTTCACCATCCTCAATCGATATGACTTCTGCAGCTTTTCCCAGAGTTTTCTGACAATCAGCGGTCCGGCCTCGTCCTGATGCAACTGTGGATCTTTGGCAACCGTTCTGCACGACGCCAAAAGAGCCGCGTTGTCATCCCAAAGCCCGAAATCATCGCGAATGTGGGTCATGAATGTCGGGTGCAAGGGCAATAGGTCTTCTTTCGCCATGTTGCCTATTTTTGTGCGTTCCTTGAACGGCAGTTCGGCAATGAGTCGGTTCACGGCATCATCGAGCGTTTGAGGCCGTTCTGAAGGATGCCGCATCTGCCGTATCTTGAGCAGTGAAAGCGCATTGTTCAGAATCCCGAAGACCTTGTCGTAAAGGTCCGGGTCCTCACTGGCTCTCGATCCGGCCACGTTCAAAACCGCTATGTGATTTTCCACGATCCAGTTGACGATCGCATACAAAACATCGTCACCCCGAAGCACGTCGAGATCGATGTGAAGATGGGGTTTTCGATGCTTGAGGGCGTATTCCCTGGTCAATCTTGATCCGCCTTTCAGCTCGCCGTGCGTAATGATCAGGGTTCCGTCGGAATCGGCCACATTCGCTTCGGTCCTGGCCGGATAACTCTCGGTTGGCATTTCCTTGAGATGATAGTGCATGGGCACCGATCCGTCCTCGGCCTTTCTACTCTTTGGCACCCAACCGCCGTGCGGGAAGTGCAGGTTGATGGCGACGTCAAGGGCCGCCCGGTCGGCTCCGGTCTGGCCGCCGGATATGATTTTTTTGATCATGGTGCTTTCTTTCTCTGTTAGCCCGTTTCACTTTTTATAGCCCAGGCATTTAAGAAGCTCAATCCGTCTTGATTCTAAAGTTTGAGCCTCTTAGGGATTCCGATCTGCCGCAAACGTCGCAATCCTTCAAATCTGGTTTACTTAAACCAATCTGAAGAATTTTGCAAAGCCGGCCGGGATAAATTATCGCGAGATCGATTCCGCTGTTTTTATCCCTGAAGCTGTCCTGAACGATTACGAAAGGAAATCGTCCATTGCTTGACTTCCTTCATGGCGTGAATTAAACATGAGATAGGATATTATGCGATCGGGGTGGCGGAGACGCCTGAGATCATACCCGTTGAACCTGATCTGGGTAATACCAGCGAAGGGAACGCTGTGACAGCTTTTATAGTGTGAGATGTTACAGAGGCCGTTTCCGCTGGGATCGGCCTTTATTTTTTTCAGAATCACAATCAACCATCAAAAAGGAATCCCCCGTGAAGACCAGAGATGTTGCCCGCGCCGTCATCCTTGTGGCCGTCGCCGTGGCCCTGTCGCCGTTTTTCATTCCCGTGGGTATTTCCAAGTGTTTTCCCGCCCAGCACATGATCAACGTCATTGCCGCCGTCATGCTCGGACCAACTTACGCCATCTGCATCGCTTTTATCGCTGCCGTTCTGCGCAACCTGTTGGGTCTCGGCACCCTGCTGGCTTTTCCGGGCGGTATGATCGGGGCCTTGCTGGCCGGTCTGGCATACCGGGCCTTTAAAAACATGTATCTGGCGGGATTGGGGGAGGTCGTCGGGACCGGACTGTTCGGCGCAATGGTCAGCGCCTGGCTGATAGGACCCGTTTTGATGGGAAAACCGATGGCCGTCGGCGCCCTGATTGTCGCATTCAGTGTCAGTACACTCGGGGGTACGGCTCTCGGACTCATCGTTTTGAATATACTGCGCCGGGGGGGAATTTGGCAGCCTACGTCGAACTGAATCGGGTAAGCTACCGGTACCCCGGTGCTGCTCGGATACTCAAAGAAATCGACTTGACCATACCGGCCGGTGAGTCTACGGCCGTTTTCGGAGCCAGCGGATCGGGAAAATCGACCTTAACATACCTTTTGAACGGTCTCATCCCACACTTTTTCGGTGGTCTGCTGGAAGGCACGGTCGTCGTCGCCGGAAACTCCACCAGGAATAAGATGGTGAGCGAACTGTTTTCCCACGTCGGGCTGGTCCTACAAAACACGGATGCCCAGCTGTTCAATGCGACCGTAGAAGATGACATCGCCTTCGGTTTGGAAAGCCTCGGATATCCCGCAACAGACATCCGAAAGCGCACCTTCCGCGTATCGGAAGCGCTGGGAATACCCCATTTGCTCCACCGCTCGCCGGAAACGCTTTCCGGCGGCGAAAAGCGTCTGGCGGCCATCGCCACGGTGCTCTGCCTCGACCCTGCGCTGCTCATTCTCGACGAACCGTTTGCCGGTTTAGATCACAGGGGAACACGGATCGTGCGTGACTTGTTGCGACAGATCCAGCAGCACGGGAGAAACCTGGTTCTCATCGAGCACCGCACCAAGCCGTTTTTCACTGAGGCCGATCGCTGTATCATCATCGACGAGGGTGCCGTAAGCTTTGACGGAAAGCCGGCCGAGGCATCCGGCGTTCTTTTGGATTCGCACCTCACGCCTCGCTATCCCGAGCGGATGGTCCGAACGCGCACCCGGTCCGACGAATCCGTTCTTGTCGTCAAAGACCTTTCCTACCGCATCGAAGGCCAGGATATCCTCAGTGACATTTCGCTCAGCCTCGCTCGCGGCGAGGCCGTGGCGATTGTTGGTGAAAACGGTGCGGGCAAGACCACTCTGATAAAACATTTCAACGGTCTGTACCAACCCACGACCGGAGAGGTTTCCTTCAAGGGAAGATGTATTCGAAACCTCCATCCGTCGGCAAGGGCTGTCGCTGTAGGCGTGTGCTTTCAAAATCCAAACGACCAGTTTTTTGAAACCGATGTACGCAAGGAAATTCTGGCCGGCCCGAAACGATTGGGAAAATTCGACTGGAAGTGGTTTGAACAAGTCTGTGACACGTTGTCTCTTCACCTGCTCCTCGACCGGTCCCCCTACCGGCTGAGCGAGGGTGAAAAGCGGCGAGTGGCTCTGGCATCTATTCTGGTAATGCGTCCCGAAGTTTTGGTTCTGGACGAACCGACCGCCGGACAGGATGGACGCTTCAAGGAGACCCTGGCCCATATGTGCGTGTCCATTTCGGAGATGGGCACCGCCGTGGTGGTGGTCACCCACGATCTCGATTTTGCCCGCACTACGGCAGACCGGTGGGTCGTCATGCATGCCGGCCGGGTTGTATCGGATGGCGCGCCTGAAAAAATGCGTGAAAAGCTGCTGTCCATCCTCGAAGATACCAGCGATAGATCACCCCGATCTGCCGCCGATTGCTTATACACAGATAGAATCCGTTTGGATCATGGCAAATTTC
>JARROL010000314.1:3538-5522 GCA_037383965.1 Desulfobacterales bacterium
ATGGCAAATTTCGACCCTAGAACAAAATTGGCTTTTCTGGCCGCAGCCGTCGGCACGGTGTTGGTGACGCGCTGTCTGGAAACGCTGGCCGTCCAAAGCCTTTTGCTGCTTGGCGGCATCATCTTGCTGAAAGAGGATCGCCACCTTGGCCATCTCCGACGTCTCTTCGGACCCATGATCGCTCTGGTGTTTATAACTGGTCTCGTTTTCTTCGACCTGCAAACGGCACTCACGTTGGCTGTACGTCTGTTCAACCTTTTGGCCGTTTCCTTTGTCTGCTTTATAACCATCGATCCGGATGAGATGGCCGGTGCTTTGCAAAAACTCGGCATCCCCTTCAGCCTCGTCTTCATTCTGTCCGCCGGTTTGCGCTACGTGCCGCTGATCGGACGCAAGATCCACAATATATTAGACGCTCAGCAGGCCCGAGGAATCGATTTGAGACCAAGGATCAGGAACATTCCCAATTTCGCGGCGCTTCTGACGCCCCTGGTGGTGCAGGCGTTCGTGCTTTCCGACGAACTGGCGTTGGCCATGGAATCTCGTGGTTTCGGGTGTAAGAACCGTTCTTCGCGCAGGACGTATCATCTCCGACCGATTGACTACATCCTGATGGGGGCGTCTTTAGGCGGGTTTTGTCTGCTTGCCTGGTGGGAAAGGGGATAGGATCGCCTCAAGCTGCCGAAGGGCGGCAGCCGGATCCGGGGCGCAGTTGATTCCGGAAATGACGGCACAATAGCGCACACCGATATCGTGGACTTGCCGGATGTTCCGTTTCGAAATGCCGCCGATGGCCACCACCGGAATATTCACGGCCGCCACCACGGCGCTCAAGCCTTCAAAGCCTACCACCTCGGCATCCGGCTTGGTCGATGTCGCCGCGACAGAACCGGCGCCGACATAAGTGGCCCCCTTTCTTTGTGCAGCCAACGCCAGTTCGGGATGACGGGCCGATACACCCACAATCATCTCTGCCGGCACGCGCCGGATGACCTGCTCGCAGTCTTCGTCCTGCTGGCCGACGTGAATTCCGTCGGCGCCTATCTCCAGGGCGATGTCCACCCTGTCGTTGATGATCAAAACAGCATCCTCATGACGTCGCGTTCGCGTGAGCATCTCTCTTGCCATCCGCCGGAAACAAACATCATCCAAGGTTTTGTTGCGCAGTTGAATCACCCGGGCACCTGCATCCAGCAACTTTACGCAAAGGTCGACGGAGTCGGCGAAACAATAAATTCGGCTGGCGCTGAGTAAAAATATCTCCTTTGGTGTCGGTCTTGACGTCATCATGACGAATCGGCTGGAATGGAGGATTTCTTCGTGTCGTGAAACCTATAATTCTATATATAGACCGTCTTGATGTTGACAAACTCCTTGATGCCGTAGTGCGACAACTCGCGCCCGTAACCGCTCTCCTTGATTCCTCCGAACGGCAGGCGCGGATCCGATTTGACAAATGCATTGACGAAGCAATTCCCGGCGTCGAGGGCCGTTGCGGCAATGCGTTCGCCCCGGGCGAGGTCGCGCGTGAAGACGGCCGCCCCTAGCCCGAAGACGGTGTCATTGGCAACCCGAATCGCCTCTTTTTCGTCTTTGACACCGATAACAGCCGCAACGGGTCCGAAGGTCTCTTCGTCATAGGCCGGCATTCCCTTGTGCACATCGGTCAAGACCGTAGGCGGATAAAAGGCGCCCGGGCTGTCTGGAAGTTTACCTCCCAACAGACAGCGGGCACCTTTTTCAACACTTTGGCGGACCTGTCGGTGAAGGTCGTCGCGCAGGTCGAAGCGCGCCTGTGGACCGATCTCGACGCTTTCCATCATGGGATCGCCCATTTTTTTAGCCCGCATCTGATCGACGAGCAATGCTTCGAAGGAATGCCGGACGGCCTCGACCACCACGAAACGTTTGGCGGCAATGCAGCTCTGACCGGAATTCAAGAGCCGGCTGGCCGCACACGCAGCCGCGGCTGCCTCCAGATCGG
>JARROL010000315.1:0-3877 GCA_037383965.1 Desulfobacterales bacterium
CACGAGCAGGGCCAGATATTTTACGAGAGGATGGAGTATACCAGATCCATCGAAAATTACACGAAGGCGTTGGCAGTCAACCCGAAGGACCCGGAAAACTACAAAGTCTACTTCGATAGGGGCAAGGCCTACTTCAAGGACAGGCAATACGAAAACGCGATATACGATTACACCCGTGCCCTGGAATTGACGCCGCAAGGTGACAAGACGTCCGAGTTTCTGATTTTGGAATCAAGAGGATATGTGTATCTGATGAACCAGCAGTACGAGGCTTCGATAAGCGATTATTCCGATGCATTGCGGTTGATGCCGACGCATGAATATGTCAAATTTATCCACATGAACCGTGCCTGGGATTATTTTAACATGAAGGAATATGACCTGGCCATAAACGATTTCACCAAATCAATCTCTCTCGATTCCAAGCTTGCATCTTCTTTTTACGGAAGAGGCCAATGCTGGTATCTGAAAGGTGATCTGCAGCGGGCGATGCAGGACGCTAAAGAGGCCCTGCGGTTAAGCCCGGGCTCCAGCAAATACGATGACTTCGTGTACGAGATCAGGAACTCAATGAAACCGGTGGATTGAAAGGCTGTGATGAACGTGATAAATAACAGACATCTTCTCTCGCTGTTTCTCTTCTTTTTTGCGGTTTGGCAAGTATTGTCCGTTACCGGCTGCGGAGGCCTTGGAGATGTCCCTTCCGCAAGCACGGCCGAGAGCGGCAAGGTGACGCTCTCATGGAATGCGGACCCCGAAGCGACCGGCTACGCCGTCTATATGTCGACATCACCGGGTGTCACACCGCTCAACGGATACCGGTTTCCCGTCAAGGAGAACTCGATAACCATCACGGCGCTCTCGCCCGGCATGACCTACTACTTCATCGTGACGGCGCTCGGCCAATCGGGCGAGGTCGGAAGATCGAAGGAAATGTCGTATACTGCTGCAAGCGACGAAGTCGGAGTGATCGATTTCAAGAGCATCCGGACCGAAGCAGCCCCGCAACCGGCAGCCGTGCAACCGAGCCGGCAGGAAGCGGAAAAACCGGTGACGTTGGCGTGGGAGAACGTGCCCGGTGCCACCTCGTACAATCTTTACTGGCGCAATCAGGCCGGTGTCACGAAGCAAAACGGCAAGAAGATATCGAACGTCAAGAATCCCCATAAAATAACGGGTTGGAAAAAGGGCATGACCTATTATTTCGTGATTACGGCGGTCAATAAGGACGGAGAAAGCCAAGAATCCGCGGAGATGTCATACACGGTCCCGTGACGACACCAAATGAAAACGGCCGTCTCAGCCATGTCGAGGCGGCCGTTTTGAGGTCAACACACAAAAAAACTTATTTGCTCTCCTTTACCTTCTCGGCCAGCTCGGGAATGAACTCGAGAATGTCCTCGACGATGCCGACGTCGGCCACCTGGAAAATCGGCGCCTTGGGGTTTTTGTTGACGGCCACGATGAAGGGCGCCCCCTTGATGCCGCCCAGGTGCTGGAAGGATCCGCTGATACCCAGGGCGAGGTAGACCTTGGGTTTGACCGTCTGGCCGGAGGTGCCGACCTGGCGGGCTTTCTCCAGCCACTTGGCATCCACGATCGGCCGTGAACAGGACACCACGGCCCCCATCGCCTGGGCGAGATCCTCGGCCAGTTCGATGTTCTCCTGGTCTTCGATCCCCCGGCCGACAGAGACCAGAACATCGGACTTGGTGATGTCGACATCGCCTTTTTCAGCCTCGACGACCTGGATGTAGCGGCGTTTCACAGTCAAATCGCCCGCGTCCGGAGATTTGTCCACCACCTTACCGGCGGCAGTGGTATTGTCCACCGGTTGAAACGAGCCGGGCCGGCAGGTCAGTACGGCGCCTTTGGAAAGATCGCACAGGACGTGGGTGCTGACCATGCCGCTGTACTCCTGGCGGACCACCTTCAACCGGCTGCCGTCCATTCCCTCGAAGTCGACCGCGTCGGCGACGTAGGCGCTGTCGAGTTTGATCGAAAGACCCGGACCGAGATCCAGTCCAAAGGTATTGTACGGCAGCAGGACGATGGCGTCGGCCGGTAGGATATCGACCAGTGCTTTGCGGATAATTTCGGCATTGGGATAGGCCAGCGACGGGTTGTCGATTTTCCAGACCTCCGGGTAGAAAGCGGTCAGTGAGTTGCACACGCCGTCGAGCTCGGCCCCCGCCCCGGTGACAACGGCCGTTACCGGAGCTCCTGCATCGATTTTGGCTGCAGCTGCCAGCAGTTCCACGGCCGTGTCATCGGCCACCCCATCTTTATGAACGATATAGGCAAAAACCTGTCCGGCCATTATTTCAGCCCTCCTTTGGCTTTTAGAAGTTCAATGAGCTTGTCGATCTTTTCCTCCATGCTGCCTTCCAGTATTTCGGCGCCGGCACCGAGTGCAGGGACGAAATAATCGGCCCGGTTGACCCTGGCGCCCACGGCTTCGGCGCTCAGACCGAGGTCGGCCGCGTCGTAAACCGGAATATCTACCGAGGCCACCTTGCGGATGCCTCGAATACCGACATAGCGCGGTTCGTTGATGCCGGTCTGGATCGAGAGCACGCAGGGAAGGTCGATCTCGTTGATCTCATGGTTGCCGCCCTCTATTTCCCGGCCGACCTTTATTTTGCTGTCGTCCAGGATGTCGATCGAATTGACGACCGAGGCGTACGGCCAGTCCAGGAGAGCCGCCAGCATACCGCCGACCTGACCGGCACCGTCATCCGCCAGAGCCCCGGTCAAGATCAGGTCGTACTTCCCTTTTTCCACCGCTGTCTTGAGGATCGCTGCAATGCCTCTGCCGTCAACCCCTGCGAATGCGGCATCGGATAGCAGAATCCCGTTGTCGGCGCCCATGGCCATCTCCCGCCTGAGAACCTCCTCGGCATCTTCGTCACCGACGGTGGCCACCGTTACACTGCCACCCACTTTGTCGCGGATCCGGATCGCCTCTTCGACGGCATAATTGTCCCACTCATTGACCGAGTAGACGAGATCGTCGCGTTCGATGTCCGAGCCGTCCCGGTTCACCTCGATCTCGTTTTCGGCCGGGTCGGGAACCCTTTTCACACAAACCAGAATCTCCATGTTCATCCTCCCCTTTTTATCCGTTTGGTCCGTTAAGCCGGTTGCGTCCGTTTAGCCCGTCAGTCCCGCCACGGCGGGATTGAAGGATATAATCGATTTTATTTAATTTCCGGGGTTCTGAGTTTCAAGTTTCGAGTTTCAATTTTCGAACTAAACGCTCATGGTCTTTTGGACCGCCACGGTGCATGAAAATGACGCGCCGGAGCCCGGATGAACGGTTGCGAACAGCGGCTGACTGTCTGAGCCGCTTACGGGACCTTGGGACGGACCCCATGACCAGGCTGAATGGACGGCACACCCGCCGAGATTTATTCGTCCATTTTTTATCCACGGGCCGGGTCCGGTCTTAGGCTCCCGTTGGTGGCGAGTTTCAGCCGTCTTTCGCAACCGTTCGTGCGGGCGGAGGCGTCCACTTTATTACACGATGCGACGCAGACCCGGGACGGCATCCAGGATGGCGCGCGGTTCCTCGTACAAACCGTTGTGGCGGCCGAGATAACATGGATCGTGGTAAGTGTAAATTTTATGACCGTTTTCGAGCGGCTTGAACTTGAGTGCTCCGGCGGCAACCTGTCTGGACAGCAACTGACTGATGTGCTCAACCGGCGGCATTTCCTGATAATCTTTTTTTAGCGCATTGAAGGCATGCGGGTCGGCGGTCGCGATGCGGGCGACACCGCTGTTGAGGATCATCTCGGTGTTATGGGTCTTCAAATCCTGAAAGAGCATTTCCTCGCCGAATCGGCGGGCCTCATGGCCGCTGTCCTTTTCGTCT
>JARROL010000316.1:0-6084 GCA_037383965.1 Desulfobacterales bacterium
GCCCAGGTGCTTTTCATGATGATACTGGCCCAGACGATCAATCCGAACGTGCTGTGCGTTCACGGCGGCATTCCCGATGTTTTGGGGATCGGCGGGGATCTTTCCTACAGCGATCCGGGCCAGCCGCTGATCAATTCGGCCATGGCCCGGTTGAACATGTGGGTCACCGGTTTTCCGTCGGCCCAGTCCGGCGGAAGCACCAGCATCGTCGACAACATTACGGCCGCGGTGGAAGAGTCCGAACTCAGCCGCAACCTGCTGCGCGAGTACGGTGTGCACATTCTGCGCCATGCCATGGGCGCCATGGGCAGCCTCAACTTCTTCAGCCTGGACAAGTTCATTCAAGACTGTGAACGCGAAAGGGAAACCCGCAAGGTCATGCTCAAAACCAGGCACGATTTCGTGGTTCCGCTCTATTTTCCGGAAGACAAACATGTTGTCAAGGGCATCCGCGAAATCGCCGAAAAAGGCGGCCCCAAAAACGCCGACCACACCCTGAGCAATGTGGGCACGTTTATCCAGTGGCGCAAACACCTCGTGGAGATGTCCGAGAAGAAAGTCTACTATCCGGAGCTGCGCAATGTGCTCGAAAAAGACCGCGCTGAGTTTCGTCGCGTGCCGGTGGAGCAACGCCAAGGTCAGTTGCAGGAGACGTTTTTCACGGACATCGAAAGCGAATTGGAAAAAAAGCCGGAGTAACCGGCCGTTTAAAGATGCAGGCGTACATAGCGAGAGGAGAAAAAGATGAACCCGCAAGACACCAAGAGAACGCTGCTGTATGACTGGCATACGCGGCGGGGCGCCAACATGGCTGTTTTCGGCGGATACGACATGCCGGTCTGGTATCCGCCGGGGGTAAGGGCCGAACACCTCGCCCCTTTGACCACCGCCGGCATCTTCGACACCAGCCACATGGCCCTGGTGAAAACACGGGGGGCGCGGGCATTCGAACTGTTGCAGCGCTGTTTTTCCAGGGACCTCGGCGCCTGCATCGGTCGGGACAATACACCGATTGCCGAAGGCAGATGCGTGTACGGCGTTTTTCTAAACGAAAAGGGTCATGTGATTGACGATGCCATTGTCTACAAAACGGGGGCAGAGAAATTTGTCACCGTCGTCAACGCCGGAATGGGAGGAGAAATCGCAGCACACTTGAAAAAGCATGCCGGCGCGAACGATGTCGAAATCGAGGATCTGACGGACAGGGTCGGAAAAATGGACGTCCAGGGGCCTTTGGCCGCCAAGATCATGCAGAAAATCCTGGCCGACCCGCACACCATATTCGAAAAAATGCCTTATTTTTCTTTCAAGGGTCATTTCGACCCGGCTGAGCAACCGAGTGTGGAGGTGCGACTGCTGGATGGAACCCCGATGCTGATTTCCCGTTCGGGTTATACCGGCGAATTCGGGTTCGAACTGTTCATCGCGCCGGATCGGTTTGTCCATCTTTGGGAGACGGTCCTGGAAGCGGGAAAAGAATTCGGGGCCCTACCGTGCGGTCTGGCTGCCAGGGATTCCCTGCGGGTCGGGGCCGTGCTGCCCCTGTCGCATCAGGATATCGGCACCTGGCCTTTTGTCAACAATCCGTGGACGTTCGCACTTCCCTACAACGCCGACAAGTCGGGATTCACCAAGGCCTTTGTCGGCGGCCCCGCCCTGGAGAATGTGACCGCTGCCGATTTCACGCAGCCATTCGTGGGGTACGATTTGCGAAAAATCACGGTGGACGAAAACGCGGCCGTGTTGAATCCCGACGGCGAACGGCTCGGTAGCGTCCTCACCTGCGCCTCCGACATGGGGATCGGGCGAGCGGACGATAAAATTTACAGTGTCGCCAGTCCGGACAAACCCGCGGGGTTCGTACCCAAAGGGCTTTGCTGCGGGTTCGTAAAAACCACGGGGCGGCTTTCATCCGGCCAGCCGGTGCAGATCACCGACGCCCGCAGAAAAATAAAGGTCGTGATCGCCGACGATATTCGGCCGGACCGGACCGCGCGGCGTGCCATCAGGAAAATGATATGAGCGCAGGAAGCGGCATCGTGTCCGCAGGGCGAGCGTTGCATGAAGTGTAAAGCGATTTTGCCAAGGCGAAGATTTAAGAAAACCCCCCAAATATGACATCCGACAAACCCCCTTAATCGAAAAGGAGGAAAGCCATGAGCAAGGAGATCGGTGAAGTGAAGCAATTGAAAAGCAAACAAAACTACCTTGAGATGCTGAAAGGATTGTGATGATGCGATACCTGCCGCATACCAGCGAAGATGTTGCCGCCATGCTCGCCACCGTGGGCGCCGAGAGCCTGGAGGGTCTGTTTCCGACCGTTCCCGCCGATTCGCGCCTGACGGAGGCGCTCGATCTGCCGGCCCCCCTGACCGAATGGGAACTCAACGGCCACATGAGCGCCCTGGCCGCGGAAATGGCGGTGTCCCCGGAGTACACGGTATTTTTGGGGGCCGGAAGCTACGATCATTTCATCCCCGAATCGGTTAAATACCTGGCGGGTCGGTCCGAATTTCTGACGGCCTACACGCCGTATCAACCGGAGATCAGCCAGGGTACGCTTCAGGCGATTTATGAATACCAAACCCTGGTTTGCCGGCTTCTGGGCATGGAAGTGGCCAACGCGTCCATGTACGACGGCGCCTCTGCGTTGGCCGAAGCGTTGCTCATGGCCGTTCGCATCGCCAAACGTAAAAAGGTCGCCGTCTCCCTCAGTGATCTTGCCGCCATCGACGCCATGGACGGTTTGGCGGCCGTTGCGCTTCAATCCCCCAATTTTTTCGGGTGCATCGAGGATCTGAAGACTGCGGGCGAAAAGGCGCACGCCCGGAAGGCGCTGCTGGTGGCCAGCTTTAACGAGCCGCTGGCTTACGGGTTGTACAAAAGCCCCGGCAGCCTGGGCGCGGACATCGCCTGCGGCGAAGGCCAGAGTTTCGGCATTCCCCGGACCTTTGGCGGACCCGCGCTGGGAATGTTCGCCAGCCGCATGAAATACGTCCGCAACATGCCCGGCCGGCTGGTGGGCCAGACCACGGACAAGGACGGCCAGCGGGGATTCGTGCTCACGCTTTCCACCCGCGAACAGCACATCCGCCGCGCCAAGGCCACGTCCAACATCTGCAGCAACGAAGGCCATTGCGCGCTGACAGCGGTGATGTACATGGCCTCGCTGGGGGGAACTGGCCTAAGGGACCTGGCCCGCCTGAATTTCGACAAAGCCGAATATCTGAAAAAGGAACTCGCCCGGGCCGGCGTCAAATCGCCTTTCAGCGCTGCGACCTTTAACGAGTTCACGGTCGAATTTCCGCAAGGTTTCGAAAGCACCTACAAGCGTTTGCTGGAGAAGAAAATCGTCGCGGGCCTGCCCCTCGCCCCGTATTATCCCGAACTTTCCCGGTGCTACCTGTTGTGCATTACGGAAACGGCGACAAAAAAGGACCTGGACAATCTGGTGAAGGAGGTCACAGCATGAAGGCAAAATTTACCGCCGCGGGCGCATCCGGCCTGATCATGAACGAGCCGCTGCTCTGGGAGAAAAGCAAAAAGGGACGGCGCGGTTTTTCTCTGCCCGACCAGGACGTGGAACCCGCCCTTGCGAAGGACGAATTGATCGGTGAAGGCCCGGATTTTCCAGACTTGAGCGAAGTGGACGTCGTCCGGCATTTCACCAGGTTGTCCCAATGGAATTTCGGGGTGGACACCGGCATGTATCCTTTGGGATCGTGCACCATGAAGTACAATCCCAAAACCAACGAAAGGCAAGCGGGTCTTCCGGGGTTTGCCGCAGCGCATCCCCTTTTGCCCACCGAACTGTCCCAGGGTGTCCTGCGGTTGATGGCCGAGCTGGAAAAATATCTGGCCGAGATCACCGGCATGGACGCGGTCACGCTTCAACCCGCCGCCGGCGCGCACGGCGAACTGACCGGCATGCTGGTGTTTTACGCTTATCACAAGTCCCAGGGCAAACCCCGTTCGAAAATACTGGTCCCGGACACCGCTCACGGCACCAATCCCGCCAGCGCCAGCCTTTGCGGGTACGATTCGGTACGGGTCGCCTCCAACGAACAGGGAATCCTGTCGGCCGAATGCGCGGCCAATCTCATGGATGAACAGACCGCCGGCATCATGATCACCAATCCCAACACCCTGGGTCTGTACGAGGAAAACATCCGCGAAATCGCCGGGATCGTCCACGAAAAGGGTGGCCTGGTCTACGCCGACGGCGCGAACATGAACGCGGTTATGGGAATCGTGAAAATGGGCAAAATTGGCGTGGATGTGATTCACTTGAACCTGCACAAAACCTTTTCCACCCCCCACGGCGCCGGTGGTCCCGGTTCCGGGCCGGTGGGCGTGAAAAAGCATCTCGAGCCGTTTCTGCCGGTCCCCAGGATCGTGGAACAGGACGGAAAATTGGTGCTTTCGGAAGAATTCCCGGACTCCGTCGGCAAGGTGCATGCGTTTTACGGAAACATCGCGGTGCTGATCAAAGCGTATTCCTACATCCTGAGCATGGGTCCCGCGAATTTGAAAAAAGCAAGCCAACTGGCGGTTCTCAACGCCAATTACATCAAGGAGAAGCTGAAGGGCACGCTGCACCTGCCCTACGACCGACCCTGCATGCACGAATGCGTGTTCACGGATAAAAAACAGGCGGACCGCAAAATCGCCACGCTGGATATGGCCAAGCGCCTGATGGAATACGGCTTCCATCCGCCCACCATTTATTTTCCGCTGGTGGTCAACGGGGCGATCATGATCGAACCCACAGAAACCGAGTGCAAGGAAGACATCGATCTGTTCGTCGAGGCCTTCCGGGCCATTGCCGAAGAAGCCGATACGAACCCGGAAATTCTGCACGAGGCGCCCACGATCACCAAGCGCAGACGCCTGGACGAGGTTGCGGCCGCCCGCAATCCAAAGTTGTCGGGATAACGTCAACTTCGGCCGAAAAGCCAATTTCTCCCGGATCGGTCATGGTCATGGGATCGAATTTCAACACCTGGTACTGCCTCGAGTTCGGCCGCGTCGATGACCAAGAAATGCAGGCACTCCCCGAACTGATCTTTTAAGGAAATCGGAAAAGTGAACCATTCAGATCAATACGACCTTGCCATCATTGGCGGTGGCCCGGGCGGATATGTGGCGGGGCAACCGATCCACATGTGATGGTCGTTTAACGATCCAACGGTGACCTTGAAGAAGGGCTGCGTAGGATAGGCGACGATCTGAACGTGGATATCAACTGGT
Source organism: Desulfobacterales bacterium (assembly GCA_037383965.1). Classification (GTDB taxonomy): domain Bacteria; phylum Desulfobacterota; class Desulfobacteria; order Desulfobacterales; family SG8-13; genus JARFQH01. Next base: position 5,251 of record JARROL010000316.1, read on the forward strand.
GCTGAGCACAGGTCAATCCCTTCAGATGTACTGATAACCGCTGTTTCAAACCATTTTTACAGAAAGTAGAAAGGAGGCAAGTCGTGTCAAAAGGTAGTTACAGCATCCGTTACGATCCTGACAAGTTAAGGAAGATGATTGAAGAGGGCAAGACGGCAAAGGAGATCACGAAGGAATTCAAAATATCCCCGTATACATTGCGGGAGCATTTGGTGATGCTTCAGAATCTGGACAAGAAAATCTATGTCGTCAAAGGGCTCTTTGATTATTCCCAGGCGGAAGAATCAAAGGTCAAAAAAGAAGGGATCGTGTTCTCTGAAGAAATACTCGAGAAAGCCGGGTTTTCTCCGGGAGATTGCTTCGAGATGACCGTTGAAGAGGACCGCATCATTTTAAAAAAATGTTGAGAGAGGACGTCATGCAGACGGCTAAAGTCAGCTAAAACATGGACCTAAAGTTCTGCAGTACCAAAGAAATCATGCAAGTGCGGGAAGCCGGCTCTAAAGAAAGCCCAAATTCCCGGAGTAAAAGGATGAGGGGGTAAATCCCGGAACGGATGCACTGCATGAGTCATACCCAAAAATTAAACCAAGAGGTTTATGAAGGAGGTGTTTTATGGCCGAAAAAGATTTTCAAATCAGGACTGCAGACACAATTTCGAACCTGGACAACAAGATCTGGAAATACGACATCCAACCCTGGGTATTTTTCGGCGGTGCCGGCTTGATTTTCGCCGGGGTGATTTTTACGTTGCTCGCCGGTGATGCGGCCGAAAAGCTGTTTTCAAACACAAAGAATTGGATTTCCGAATATACGGGATGGTTTCTGGTGCTG
>JARROL010000317.1:0-3501 GCA_037383965.1 Desulfobacterales bacterium
CAAGTCCGCCAACTTTTGCTTTATCGTCTCCCTTTTACCCGCATCCATCGCCTTGCGCAAACTGTACAAGACATCCAGACCCGCAAAACCTCTGCGCTTCTGGAAACGCTATATCCCTGAAGCCGCCTTTCTGGCCAACCTGATCCTTCTCTTGACGCTTGATTGGGTCTCCACCGTTTTCGGACTGCAGCTCATGGCCGCGGGTTTCTGCTTCTACTTCTTGTACTCCCGGAAGCGGGAAATTCGTTCGAGGACCGGCATGAGTGTCGTCCTGACCGAAAAGCGGCCGGGTTTGCATCTGACCGCTTCCAGAATCCTCGTCCCGATGGCCAATCCGCATACACAATCGTCACTGTTCTCCATTTCCGAGGCCCTCCTCGGCCCTCAAGGCGGTGAGGTGGTCGTACTGCATGTCGTAGAGGCCACCGAACAGATGGACTTTTACACGACGTTGGCCCATACGGAAGATTCCCTCCATATTCTCGACAGCAGCACAAAATTGCCCAAGATGGAGCACGTGAAAATCAGGCCGGTCATCCGGGTTTCCCGCAGTTTGTCAAAAGGCATCGTGCACGCGGCCGAGGAGGAAGGCTGTCATCTGATCGTCATGGGTTACGCAGGCGAAGAAACCCCGGCCTCGTTCCAGTTCATCGAGGAGGTTATCAGTCAGACGCGAACGGACCTGGTTCTCTTCAAGCTAAGGGGAGAATTCTCTCCCAAGCGGATTGCCGTCTCCCTCGGCAGCAACATCAACCTGAATCTAATTGTCAAGTTGGCGGGTGTTTTGGCCGACCGTTTTGGAGGTGCCATCACTTTTTTTAACATCCTCCCTACCAACTACACTGCAGACCAGAAGGAGCATTCAGGCAGAATTCTCATAGAGGCCATCAAACAGCACGTGGCAAAAGCTCTTTTCCGCATTGAAGTGGCAGAGTCGGATGAGCCATTGGACTTTCTGGTGGATCGCTCCTCTCGGTTTGACCTTCTCATCGTGGGGACCACCAAGGTCGGACTGATGCAAAGAGCAGTGGTCGGATCGTTTTCATCTCAAATTGTAAACCGTTCGGATTGTTCTGTCGCTGTGGTGAGAGTTGCGTCGATGGTCAAGAAATTTTTACCGATCTGATGACCTGGATCGGGGAAAGCAAGGCCATCTGCGCGGGCAATCCGGCAAACTGACCAAAAAGACTTAACACCGCGTATCCGCCAACCACCTGGGGGGCTGCACGGCAATGCGGGCAGCCCCCCAGTTTGGTCGAACGAAATGCGTTTTGGGTTAACCCAAGATCGCCTTAAGGTCCTCGTCGGCGGTTCCAATCGGTTTGATGTCGAAATTTTTCACTAATGTATCCAGCACATTCGGCGTCAGAAACGCCGGCAGCGAAGGTCCCAGCCGGATGCCCTTGATACCCAGGTGCAGCAGCGCCAACAGCACACAAACCGCTTTTTGCTCATACCAGGAGATGATCAGCGACAACGGCAATTCATTGACCCCGACGTTGAAGGCCTTTGAAAGCGCTGTGGCGATCTGCACGGCGGAATACGCGTCGTTGCATTGACCGACATCCAACAACCTCGGTATGCCGCCGATATCGCCGAGATCCTTATCGAAGAAGCGGTACTTGCCGCATGCCAGTGTCAGAACGATACAATCCCCAGGAACTTTTTCGACGAATTCGGTGTAGTAATTTCGTCCCGGCTTGGCGCCGTCGCAACCGGCCACCAAAAAGAAATGCCGGACGGCACCTGACTTGACGGCCTCGATGACCTTGTCTGCGACGCCGAGAACGGCATTGCGGGCAAAGCCGACCGTGACATGGTGGCCGTTTTGGTCTTCCTGGAAACCCGGCAGTTCCAGGGCCCGGTCGATAACCGGCTTGAAATTAAGGTCAGAGATGTGAGGAACTCCCGGCCAGCCGACCATGCCGCTGGTAAATAGGTTGTCCACGTAATCGCTCTTGGGCCTTTGAATGCAGTTTGTGGTCATCAAAATGGCGCCCGGGAAATTCGGGAACTCTCTTATCTGGTTTTGCCAGGCCGTACCGTAGTGGCCGTAAAAATGCGCGTATTTCTTCAGTTTGGGGTAACCGTGAGTCGGCAGCATCTCTCCATGGGTGTATATGTTGATGCCCTTGCCTTCCGTTTGCTTGAGCAGCTCTTCCAGATCTTTTAAATCATGTCCCGACACCAGAATCGCCTTGCCTTTTTTGTGTCCCAGCGGAACCGTGGTCGGTACCGGATGGCCGTATACGCCGGTGTTGCCGGCATCGAGAAGCTGCATGGCTTTTAATGCGGCTTCACCGCACCGAAGGGTCAGGCTGATCCAGTCATCCAGGCTCAGATCATCTCTTTGAATCGCTGCCAGCCCCTCGTGAACATAGGCGTAAACGCTGTCGTCCTCCTGTCCCAAAATTTGTGCGTGGTCCGCGTAAGCACTCACTCCCTTTATACCGAAAAGGACCGTGTGCTTTAACGATAAAATGTCCGGGTCGTCGCCGGGATATGATTTTAACCCAACCTGCTCCCCTTGCTTGATCAATTCGTCCAGGGTGGTTTGAAGCTGAAAGGTGGCCGGCCCGTCCGGCCAGCTTCCTTCAGTTCCGGCAGTCTTGAGCCGTGTCTTTAAATCGTCGCGCATGACAGCGGCCTGGCCGATTAAATCCATAAATCGATCCGGGTCAAAATCCACATTGGTCAGGGTAGAGAAGGCGGCCTTGACGGTGAAGTGATTGACGTCGTTATCAATAACACCGGTCTTTCGCGCTTCCACGGCGACCTGTGAAAGTCCCATGAGCGCATAGAGAAGCAGGTCTTGAAGTGCGGCCACTTCGGGTTTTTTCCCGCAAACACCCAACACCGTGCAGCCCGTGCCCTTGGCGGTTTGTTCGCATTGATAACAAAACATGACATTTCTCCTTTTTACATAGAATGATTTTTACTGTTTTAACCCACTGCGGTTGTCTTAAAAATGCACTTGAAAGTCCCCCTTTGAAAAGGGGGATTTAGGAGGATTTTAAAACGGTGAGAAGAAATCCCCCCTGGACCCCCTTTTCCCAAAGGGGGAAATAAACCAGATTCAGGGTTCTGAGCTCAGCGTTCAAAGAAGACCTCCAATTTTTCAACCCTGAACGGATAATCCCGCCTGGGCGGGGAACCTTTTGATCCGGAACCCTACGGCGTTTTTCCAAAGGGGCAATGGGGGAATCGGCATTCTGAACAATTCAGGCATAGCCCGCCGTGCCCCATTTGTGCAATATCCCTGCGGGTGAGCCGCTCGCCGGACAATATCCTGGGTAAAATCAAATCCAGGATCGTGGTTTGATGATACAAACCACAGGCCGGAATCCCCAGAACGGGTACACCATGAATATCGGCCATCATAAACATGGCGCCGGGCAGCACCGGTGCCCCATAAAATTCGGCGCTTCCACCGGCTTTACGAATACCGTCGCGCGTCACATCATCGGGATCGACCGACATGCCCCCCGTGGTCAGTATCAG
>JARROL010000318.1:0-3494 GCA_037383965.1 Desulfobacterales bacterium
CTTCAGTAAAACCAACATAGAAAGCGTTATCTTTCTCACTCTACAAAATGTATGTGTAGTACATGCTCACCTCAAGCTATTTAACTGGGTAAATCTGCGGCTAATTTTCACATTATATAACGCCGATCATGCAGCAGGAGTGTTTTATACACCAACTTTTTTGGATTAGATCCTTTCGTGTTAATGCCTAAATGGGGGGGAAACAGCGGCTGGCTATAGGTCGGGTCGCAACCGATTGCGGAGGCGATCTCGTTGGAATTTGTAGAAGAATTCCGTCAAGGTATTGACCTGGTTCTGTTCGATATCGATAAATTCCAGGCCACAGCAGACGCCGGTATTCGGACCTTTTTGGTCGAAACGAACCACAATCGCCTTTTTGATCTTCACCCTGGCTTCACCAGACGCCGACGGAAACACGAGATCGACATCTTCCAGCTCGTCACCGACCTGAAACGGCAGACCGTGTGGGTCCCCATCTACGTGACAGGCCATCGCGATGAGCGCTCCTCCCAGGCTGATATCGACGACGTGCTTGCGGCATTCGGACTGGCGGTAGACGAACTCGACCAGGGTGCCCTCGGGCGCCTCGAGCCGGAAGAATTTGCGACGCTGGTTGCGATAGACCAATTCGGGGAAGGGCAGGCAAAGTTGGTTTTGGTAAATCTCGCCCCCGGTTGTGGAAAATGAATGCGGAATCCTGTCGGGGCCGGTGAACTCGAAGTCGATTTCCCACGCGTCCTTGTTCCCGGCAGCCTCTTTGAATCCATCCGGATAACCGAGCAGAAAAAAGGTGCGGTGCAACTTCTTGCGGAAGCCGGTCAGGACGGTCAATTGCTCGTAATCGGTACCCGACAGCCTTAGATTAATCAGGATTTTTGATTTGATCAGAGATTCGAAGACTTTCTTGACGGCGTTATCGGTAATCTGATCATATTCCATTTCGGTTTCTATCCGATTGGTTTCGACAGGCTTTCGCCCAGGCCGTATTTTTCAATCTTTCGATAAACAGTGGACGTGTTTATTCCCAGGATTTCGGCCGCCCGGGCGCGGTTGCCCCCGGTCGCCGCCAGCACGTCATGGATATGTTGCTTTTCGAGCTCTTCCAGGGTCAGAAATCTGCCGTTTGCCCTTACGGCGGTGTTAAACTGTGCCGCCAACTCGGGGGCCGACGGCAGGCTCAGGACCGTTCCCTGCTCCAGCAGGACCGCACCGGCGATCATATGCTCGAGTTCCCGCACGTTACCCGGAAATGAATACGTGGACAGGGCTTTAGCGAGTTGCGGATCGATGGTGGCGATGCTCTTGCTGTTGGCTTCGGCGTGCAGCCGGGTGAAGTGGCGGGCCAGGGGCAGAATATCCATTTTTCTTTCCCGCAAGGGCGGCACCTTGATGTTGTACATGTTCAGTCGGTAGAACAGATCGGCCCTGAAGCGGTTGTTTTCGATTTCCGCCGTGATGTCGCGATTGGTGGCGGCAACGATCCGTATGTCGACATTGCGCACTTCCGTGCTGCCGAGCCGGTAGTACTCACGCTCTTCGATCACCCGCAGCAGCTTGCCCTGCAGAGAGGGGTCCAGTTCGGTAATCTCATCGAGAAACAGGGTGCCGCCGGCGGCGGCCTCGAAAAACCCCTTTTTGTCGCTGACCGCATCGGTAAAGGCGCCTTTGGCGTGGCCGAAGAATTCGTCTTCGAATATGGTCTTGCTCACGGCCGCCATGTTCACGGCCAGAAAGGGCATGTGCGCGCGCCGACTCAGTCGGTGGATGACCCGGGCCAGCATTTCCTTGCCGGTACCCGATTCGCCATTGATGATGACGCTGTAATCGGTCGGTGCCACCGTTTCGACCTGACGGAAAACCAGCGCCATGGCCTCGTCCTCGGCGACGATGTCGCCAAACGCCTCCGGATTCTTGAGCTGCGAGAAGGATTGCCTTGGCGAAAGCAGGGACAGTTCGTGTTTGAGATTGAAACGCTCGAGGGCCTGGTTGATGACGGTGGTCAGCTTCTCGCTATTGAGCGGTTTGACGAGGTAATCGAAGGCGCCGAGGTTCATGGCTTGTACGGCCGCGGTTGCCTGATCGATCGCCGTGACCACGATGCACTCGATGTTGGGGTGTGTTTCGTTGATTTGCCGCAGGAGCTCGAGCCCGCCGACATGAGGCATCACCAGATCGAGGAGGACGACCTTGAAGCCGTAGGTTTGAACGAGATCGACAACCCGACGGCTGTCGGAAACCAGCGCCGGTTCCGGCAAACCGACGCTGAGCAGCGTCGCCTTGATGCTCAGAAGAAGTCCCTGGTCGTCGTCAACCACGAGGATTGAAGTGGCTTTGTCGGGTATCGATTCCATCGAGACATTTCGGTTAAGATTTGGTCAACGAATACCTATTTTAAAATAATTTGGTCAGGCGGTCAAGATATTGTCGATAAATTCAATAAGTTCGGATACGTTGTAGGGTTTGGAGCGGATGTTTGTGAAACCCAGCCGGTCGACTTCGGCCAGCTTCGGGTGCTGGGGGTGGCCGGTGGTGACGATCACGTTCACCCCGGCCAGTTCAGGGTCCCTCTTTAAGGCACGGCAAACTTCCACACCGTCCATGTCGGGCATGAATATGTCCAGAACCAGAAGGTCCGGGCGATAAGCCCCGAGCTTGAGACAGGCTTCGATGCCGTTGGCAGCCTCCTCGACGAGATAGGCGCACCGGCTGGTCAAGGCCCGGGTCAGCATGCGCCGAATCACCGGGTCGTCGTCGACAATCAGGATTTTGGTCGGCTTGCCCGTGGCCGGCGTCGGAAAGACGATGTGAAAAATCGTGCCTTCCCCCGGACGGTTTTCGAAGGCAATGTCGCCGCCGTGAGATTTGACAAGGTTGTAGGAGACCGAAAGGCCGAGACCGGTCCCCCCTTGGGTCTGTTTGTCGGTAACGAAGGGGTCGAACAAACTTTCGGTTAAAGCGGGATTGACCCCCCTACCGTTGTCGGCGATCGAAAGGTGCAGGCGTCCGTCCGCCGCACGGATGCCGGTTTCGATCCGGATTTTTCCCTGCGAGTGGTCGATGGCTTGGACGGCATTGATCAAAATGTTGACGATGATCTGCTCGATATTTTGAAGATTAGCGCTGATCGATGGCAGGTTCTCGGTCAGCTGTTTCTCGATCGTGACGCCGGCGTTGCGCACGGTCGTGTGGACAAGCCGCAAGGCGTTGGCAACGGCTTCGTTTACCGAGACCGGCTGTTTTTCGGCCGCGCCTGACAGGCGGGAGAAATTCTTGAGGTCGGTGACAATCTTGGCAACCCGATCGGCGGCCATTTCGATGTCGCCGATGAGTTGCAGCAGGTTCTGTTCCAGAAAATCGACGGTCAACCCGCCGTATTTTCGATGCGGTGCTTCGTCCACATGCGCTTTAAGGACCGGCAGCAGATCACTCCACACTTTCTGGAGCAGCGGGGTGTTGTAGATAATCAGATTGATTGGGTTGTTGATCTCGTGGGC
>JARROL010000319.1:0-6366 GCA_037383965.1 Desulfobacterales bacterium
TCAACGTGCGCTGGCTCTTTTTCTGCTCTTCGCGCTTGCCTTTATCTTTTTTTCCCTTGTCGCCCATTACGGCCCCTTCTCGTTAGTGGGTTTCTCGAAAGGCAATCAATACTTCTACCGCCGATCGATCAGAAGCTATATTCACTTATTACTTCAATCTTCATGCCAGCTTTTCAAAGCTTGCTGTCGATGCTTCAATGTTCTGATTTATCAGGGTTAATCGGCGGGACGCAACGTACTTCCAACCAATGGCGAACCATTAAAAAAGGTCATATGCAACCAGTGGTCATATATGACCCTTTGTGCAGCTTTCTTAGGGGGAAGACGGCAAAGATAAACAAGGTTAGGTTCGATCAAAGGTTTGCCTGAGGAGCGGCGGCCCTGGCCCAAGACAGGCGTCACACCCGCACAACATGAGGCAAGATAACGGGACGGCAATGGGTTTGATTGTAGAAGAAGTCCTGCAGATTCTTGCGTATGCTGTCCTGGTGCTGACAGCCGGTTTCCTTTAAAGTGCGCTTCAGGTTATGCCGGGCTTTTTTCATAAGACTTTTGGAAGTGTCCATCTGCAGAAAGCCCTGACTGACCAGCCGGACTTCGCCCGCCAAGCGGCGCTGCTTGTCAACGGGCACGTAACACAAGACAAAGCCGTTTTGCGACAGGCGCTCCCGGTCGCGCACCACCCGATTGCCGATTTCACCAATCAGGGAACCATCCACGTAGACATCTTGCGCACGCACCGGTTCTCCCAGCCAGGCGGATTTGCCGTCGCTGACCCAGGTCGATCCGTTTTTCAGAATGAAGATGTTATCGGCGCTGATACCGTGTTGTTGCGCCAAACGGGCATGCAGGTGCAGATGGCGGCTGTGGCCGTGAACGGGGATCAAAAAACGCGGCTGGACGGCTTCCAGCATGATGCGCATGTCTTCACGGCTGCCGTGACCGGAAACGTGCACCTGGGCCAGCCCTCCATAAATGACGTTGGCACCGCGTTCAAACAGGTGGTTGAGCATCCGACCCACATCTTCTTCGTTGCCCTCGATGGCGCCGCCGGAGACGATGATCGTGTCGCCGGCATGCACTTGAACGTCACGGTGTTCGCCGTGGGCCATGCGGGTGAGGGCCGAATTGGGCTCGCCCTGGGAACCAGTGGACAGAATCACCAGTTCGCCTTCCGGCACCTTGGTCTTGATGTCCACGAGCAGGCCCTTGGGAATTTTGAGGTAACCCAGTTCCCGCGCAAGTTCGGCATTCTGGATGAGACTGCGCCCGGTCAGGGCGATCTTGCGGTGATGTTTTTGCGCCAGGTTGACGATTTCCTGAAAGCGGGCCAGCACCGAAGCGAAAGTGGCGATAATGATGCGGCCGGCGCCGGCTTCGGCAAACAGAACGTCCAGCGTCGCGGTCACCAACTGCTCAGTGGGCGTGCGGCCCGGTCGATCGGCATTGGTGCTGTCCGCCAGCAAGGCGAGCACGCCGTTGGGCGTCAATTCCCCAAGCCGCTTTAAATCCGTGGTGCGACCACCGGCCGGTGTTTCGTCCAGCTTGTAATCCCCGGTGTGCACCACCGCGCCCACGGGGGTGTCGATGACCAGGCCGACCGAGGCCGGAATCGAATGGGCCACCGCAAAGGGGCTCACCCCAAAGGGACCTATATGGATGGTTCGGGTATCGTCGATCCGTGCCAGGGCCGACTGTTCCAGGCCGGCTTCCGCCAACTGGCGGCGCACGATTCCCAGGGTCAAATCCGTGCCGTACACCGGTGTGTTCACATGCTTGAGCAGGTAGGCAAGTCCGCCGACATGGTCCATGTGACCGTGGGTCAGCACGATCCCGCGCAACAGCTTCTTGTTTTTAATGATGTAATCAAAATCGGGCAGCACCAGATCGATGCCGTGCAAGTCGTTTTCGGGGAACATGACCCCGCAATCGACAATGATCATGTTGCGGCCGTATTGCAGCAGGGTCATGTTCTTGCCGATTTCGCCCAAGCCGCCGATAGGAATGATCTTCAAACGTTTAATCATAATTTTTTGTAACTTCTCTCTTTGTTATGTTGAATACTGGATACTGCAATCGTTTAGCCTGTCGCATCTGAGACGAGAATGATGCCGCGCTATGGATCCCTCCGTGCGACCCGAAACGTCATACCCCTCACCCAAACTCCACGGCAGGGGCTGTCCCATCACATGTGTACTCGATGTCAGGATTGTATGCTGTGTCCTGGATTTTTTTGTAGAAGGCGGATTGAAAGAGGAGGGAAACTCATGCAACGCATTCTAAGTTAAAGCCATATCTATCAGATCGAGATTCGTATGTCAACATCCAAGAGCCGGGGTGGTGAAGATACATGTAGTTTGAAAGTGAAAGGAGGATTTACGGCTTGCGGATATTGAGTTTGCGCATGCGGGCGCGCAAGGTGCTGCGCTCCAGACCCAATATCTCAGCCGCACTGTTTTTGCCGCTGACTTTCCAGCCGGTCTGTTCAAGCACGCGCTTGATATAGTCGCGTTCGACATGTTCCAGGGTTTGATAGGGCCTGGGAGTATCTTTCCGCGGGTTTTTCAGTTCATCCACCAACCGCAGCTTGGGGCCCGAGGAGTTGATCACCGCCCGCTCGAGGACATTTTCCAGTTCGCGAACATTGCCCGGCCAATGGTATTGCCGCAGTGCGTCCATCACGCCCGCCGGGACCATCTTGATGACTTTACCCATTCTTTTTGAAATCCGGTCAATATAAAAATTGACCAGCAGTGGGATGTCCTCCAGGCGATCGCGCAGGGGCGGCATGGTGATCGGGAAGATATTCAGACGGTACCACAGGTCTTCCCGGAAAGCCCCCTTTTGGACCTCCGCCTGCAAGTCGCGATTGGTGGCGGCTATGATGCGCACATCCACCTTTCGGGTTTCCGAGCTGCCCAGGCGTTCGAACTCCCCGTCTTCGATTACCCGGAGCAGCTTGGGCTGCAGTTCCAGCGGCAGTTCGCCGATCTCGTCCAAAAACAGGGTCGTGCTGTCGGCCACTTCGAAGCGTCCCAAACGTCTGGATTGCGCACCGGTGAAGGCGCCTTTTTCATGGCCGAAGAGTTCGCTTTCGATCAGATTCGAAGGCAGAGCGGCGCAATTCATTTTGACCAGGGTGCGATTCTTTCGCAGGCTTGTGCCGTGAACGGCGCGGGCCACTAATTCCTTGCCGGTTCCAGTTTCTCCGAGAATCAACACGTTTGTGTCTGTGTCGGCGATTTGTTCCACCTTGAAAAACACGTAATTGATGGCATCGCTCTTACCTACGATGTCCTCATGGTTGTAGACCAGTTTGATTTCTTCCTGAAGATAGGCTCTCTCGGCCTCGAGCTTTTCCTTGAGTTTACTTATTTCCGCCGTTCGTTCTTCAACCAGCTCCTCAAGGTGATTTTTGTAATATTCACGTTCGGTCACATCCTCGATGGCCAATAGAATCAACTGGGTCTGGTTGCCTTGGTCGTAAATTGGCGGGCTTGACATGAAACGTCCGGTAAAAAGAGGGATTGGCTGTTACGACTTTCAATTTCCGATCGAGCACGAGCAAGGGCTCGCGAATCGACCCCAGGATGCTGTTGAAAATTTCCAGAAAATCCTTAAGCATTTGATGATTCCATTTTTAACCGAAAGAGATAAAACAATGAGAGAATAACAGAAAATCCGAATGGTATCAATTGGTTTTCAATATCCGATAGGGGTTTGGACTCACGCCGATCTGTTGCGTTGCAAATCCAGGCGTCTTGCGCCTGATCACATACAATCCCGCTTTTGCGTTTTAGAAGATCAATCTTCGCGCACGAGCACACCAAGGCCGGCGGCCTTCAGGGCACGATTCAATAACTGTTGGGTATCGGCTTCATTGTCGATCTTGAGCGCATTGTCGGCAAGCCCACGTGCCTGTTGCATGGTAAAGCTTCGGATAGTCCATTTGACGCGCGGCAGGCTGGATGGAGTCATGCTCAGCGAATCGACCCCGAGGCCAATGAGCAGGAGGGCGGATGCCGGATCCCCGGCCATTTCACCGCATACGCCGACCGGCTTGTTGTGGCGATGGGCTCTTAGCACGATGTTGCCCACGAAATGGACGACGGCAGGATGTAGATTGTCATGGCGGCCCTGCACCAACGGGTTGCCTCTGTCCACGGCCAACAAATATTGGGTAAGATCATTGGTCCCGATGGAGAAAAAATCAACCCGTCTGGCCAGCTCGGCGATAATATAGGCTGCCGAAGGCACTTCGATCATGGTGCCGATGTGAGGTTTTGCGGCGGCATGACCTTCTGCCGTGAGATCTGAATAAGCGCGGTCCAGCAGGCCAAGGGCCGCGTCAATCTCATGTATCCTGCTGATCATGGGGAAAAGGATCTGTAGGTTTCCGATCCCGGCGTTGGCGCGCAACAACGCCCGCAGTTGGGTTAAAAAAATCTCGGTGTGATCGAGACTGAAGCGTATCCCTCGCCGGCCCAAAACCGGGTTGGTTTCAGTGATGGTGAAAAAGGGAAGTTTCTTATCGCCGCCGGTGTCGAGGGTCCGGATCGTCACCGGTTTTGGCGTGAAGGATTCCAGCAGATCGCGATAAAGCCGATACTGTTCATCCTCGGTGGGAAGCGTGTCGCGCGCAATAAAGAAAAACTCCGTGCGGTACAGGCCCACACCTTCATATTCTGTGGCGCGCATCGGCAAATCATTGACGCCGATTCCCAGATTTACATACATTGGTATCTGCATCCCGTCCATGGTTTGCGCCGGCAGCCGGCGCAGTGTTTCAAGTTGAGCGGCGATGGCCTGCTCTTCCTGCATGCGTTGCCGAAACGCATCGATTTCCACAAGCGAAGGATTGGTGCAGACGGTGCCCTGGTTGCCGTCAAGGGTGATTTCGCAACCTTCCAAATTGCCGATGGCCAAGTCGGTCAGCCCCATCACGGCGGGAATGTCCAATGCGCGGCAAATGATCGCCGTATGGGATAAGGCCGAGCCATGAACGCTGGCGATGCCGGCCAGCCGGTTGCGGGGCACTTTTGAGATCTCGGCCAGACTGACCTCCACTCCCGCCAGGATGCATCGCTTCGGGTAGGTTTTAGCCCCCGGCGCGTCCTCCTGTAAATGAGTCATAACCTGTCGGCCGATGTTGCGAATATCTTCGGCGCGCGCGGCAAGATACGGATCGTCCATTTGTTCAAAGACACGCGCCATTTCAACAATTATGTCTCTAAGCGCGCCGCGCGCCCATTGCCCGTTTCGGATCCGCGCCACCGTGCCGTTGGTCAACTTGCCGGATTCAAGCATCATGATGTAGGCATCGAACAGGGATAGCGTCTCGTCGGCCAAGTTGGCGCGCATGCGTTCCTTGCCGGCATGCAATTCGTTTCTTGCAGCGATTACTGCCGCCTGGAAGATTTGAACTTCAGATTCGATGTCTAGTGCGTTGCGATCGGGTGTCGATTGCAGGTCCGCTGGTTCCGACAGCACGATATTGCCCATCGCCAGGCCAGGCGCGCATGGGATTCCGCGTATAAGAATTTTCCCACGCGCGGGTTCATCCAGCCGCCGACTGAAATCCCATTTCGCCAGAAGGTGATGAAGAGCCCCGCCAAGCTGGAAGGCCAGTGTCGTAAAAAAGGCCGCATCGTCATCGCTAAAGCTCCGCCGCTCATGCTTCTGCGCCACCAGCACACCCATTGTCCGGCCATGATGAATGATGGGCGCGCCCAAAAAGCCGTGAAAGGACTCATCCCCGGTTTTCGAGATGTGATCGAAGCCGGGATGATCAGCGGCATTTGACAGGTTGATGACTTCTTCATGCGCCGCCACCCATCCCACCAGCCCTTCGTTAAGGCTGACTTGCACCTTGCCAATCTCGTCGGGTATCATGCCATCAACCGCCATGAGGACAAACCGGTCGGATTGTGTGTCATAGATATATACGGAACATGCATCTGCACCCGTGGACGATCTGGTCCGTTTCGCGATCAGCGCCAGGGCCTCGTCCAAATGCGTCGTGTTGTTGACCTCTTTTACAATTTTTCGGGAATTTGCCGGCATCAGAAAAATTTCCTTTACAGGAATATAGTATACGGTATCATGCTTTATCCTTTAACCCGCTTTAACGAGCCGTTTGCCAGCAACCCCTGGAGCTGGCTGAGCAGTTGCTGCTCATGATCATCAATGACTCCGTCTTTATGCGCCATCTTCATTACTTCCTCATACTCGCTGTTGGTGATGACACAATCTTTAATCGCCTTATCAATCAACTCCTTCAATTCTAATCCTGATATTGTTAGCTTCATGACGGCCTCCTTATATAAGTTTATGTCTTTCCAAAAATGGTAGTGTGCCTTTTAGATC
>JARROL010000320.1:0-3476 GCA_037383965.1 Desulfobacterales bacterium
CATGCTCGCTCGCGGCTGAAATGGACTCGTTGTGGACCTTTTTGGATGAGCACGGCGTAGAGCCGACCAATAATCGAGCCGAGCGGGCACTGCGCTTTGGCGTGCTGTGGCGAAAACGCAGTCTTGGCAGCCAAAGCAACAAAGGACTGCGTTGGGTGGAGCGCATTCTCTCTCTGAAGGAGACCTGTCGTATTAAAGCCAAGGCACCTTTTTCCGTTCTGGTTGAAATGGTAGGCGCATATTTCAAAGAACAAAAGCCGGATTTGGTCTGGATCGGTTAGTCGTGACTTACATACCCCCTGTGACCGATTACAAATCTTTTTTTCTATATATCTCTACTTCAAATATGAAGCCAATTAGTTCAAAGGAACACGAAATGCCTACATCGGAAAGCAGCTGGCTGGCACAATTTCGGCACCAAAAAGAAAGAGGCTGCATTCTCTGCAACCTCTTGATATTATTGTGGTGCCGGAGGTCGGAATCGAACCGACATGACCTTGCGGTCGGAGGATTTTGAGTCCTCTGCGTCTACCAGTTTCACCACTCCGGCAACTCTAAGCACTCAAACGCACATTTTGTGCAGCAGCACAATGTACTTATGGAACGGCGCGAAACTCGAACAGGTGAGGTGCCGATGTCTTTACAGGAATCCGGCATATTCGTCAATAAAAATTGGCCGTGCTCAGCATACGGCCGCCAGGATTGCCCGTTTGGATACGACCCCCTCTCTGATAACAATGGGACCGGCCCCGGTGATGTCGATCACAGTGGATCCGATGCCTTCTTTCAGCTGGCCGGCGTCAAGCACCAGGTCGAGTTGCTCGATCAGCTTGGGGTCCAGTTCGGCAATTCGATGACAGCCTTTGTGCCCGGATGGATTGGCACTGGTGCCGGTTATCGGGCGACCTAACGCCGCCACAAGAGCCTTGGCGACCGGATGCCCGGGCAGCCGGATCCCGATCTTACCGGAGCCGGCCGTCAGGTTGGCGGGCAGGATCGAAAGCGCCCTAAACACGATGGTTACCCGCCCTGGCCAAAATCGGTCCATGAGCCTTTTCGCCGCCGGCGTTACCTCGGCCGCCAGATCGAAAACAACGTCGCGGTCGGAAACAAGAATCAGGAGAGGCTTGTCGGGCGGCCGCCGTTTGATGGTAAATACCCGCTTCACGGCGCCGGTATTCAGGGCGTCGGCTCCCAAGCCGTAGAGGGAGCCGGTCGGGAACGCGATCACCCCTCCGTTTTCGAGGATCCGGACCGCCGCATCGATCAGGTCGGCGCGCGGGCGCCGCGGATCGATCGAACGGATCTTAGGCGTAATTTTCAAGTTTCCGCGCTTTTTCCTCGACCTTGGCCGCCATCGCCGCCTTGTGATTGGCCAATTTTTCGACCAGCGCCGGATCGCCGACCGCCAGTATCTGAACAGCCAGAATGCCGGCATTCACGGCGCCGGGCTTGCCGACGGCAACGGTGGCCACCGGGATGCCCGGCGGCATCTGTACCGTCGACAGCAGGGCATCGAGCCCCTGAAAGGCGGAAGAGTCGATCGGCACGCCGATCACCGGCAAGGTCGTATGGGCCGCCATGGCACCGGCAAGGTGCGCGGCATGGCCGGCCCCGGCAATGATCACTTTGATTCCCCGCTTCCGGGCAGACTCGGCGAACTCGGCCGCGCGCCGGGGGGTCCGATGGGCCGAGGCCACGGTTATCTCGAAGGCGACCCCGAAATTACGCAGGATCGCCACCGTCTCTTCCATGACACCCAGGTCGGAATCGCTCCCCATGACGATGCCGACCTGGGGCCGGCGTTTTTCAGCTAAATCTCCACTCTGCTCTGATGTCAAATTCGACCTCCGTCAGTTACGTTTTTGGCTTCCGCCTCTTGCCGACCCCTCACTGATGCACATGCAGCGCGCCTCTCTCTCGAGCAACTCCGATTTCATTCTAATCAGAAACCGGCGGTCGACCTGCGCTCCCTTGATGCCCCCCTCGAGAGCCATTTCAGCCAGATAGCACCGACCGTTTTCGAGCAGCTGGAGGTCCAGATGGGCGTAAGGAAACCGGGCCCGTTCCATAACCGAGCGGCAGAACCGCTGCTGGTCCGTGTCAATCGTGAATGGTCGGCTCATGCCGCCGGCGGCGAGATTCATGCGAAAGTTGTCCGGATTGTGCCGGCTGTATGCTTCGACATAGTCGCCCACGACGATAACACGCACGTCGCTGAAATGCTGCAGAAAAGGCTGCAATACAAAAGGAAAAGAGGACTTGTCAAAGGCTGCCATGCTGTAGAGTACCTCAATATTCTCCCAGTACCGCACACCGTGACCGCAATGCAAGCGGTCTTCTTTGGTCACCACGGGACCGACACCCTGCCTTTGGTAGACGCCGATGGCAGCGATTAGGTCTGCACGTCGCCGGACAACCCGCGTGAGAGGCAGCATCCATTCATTGAGAATGCCGGCCTGGGCCGCCTTTGATGCATTGAGGGTCTGCGCCAGGGGGGTCGGCAGACAGTTAATTCCCCTTTCCATGAGGTCGATCAGGCGGGTGTATCGCAGGGGACCGCCGGGGATTTTACCGATGTAGACATCGCCGATTGCAAGCCGGTCATAGAGTTCTGAAAGTTGCCTGCTGCCCCTGACGATCATTTCGTTCTCAGCCGCTTAGCGGTCTTCAAGACTCAGTTCGATTAACCGATCCAGGAGCCGACCGAACGGCAAACCGGCGGCGGCGGCCGCCTGTGGAAAGAGGCTGGTGGCCGTCATGCCCGGAATCGTGTTGGTTTCGAGCACGAACAGATCGCGGCCTTTCAGCATCAGGTCGGTCCGGCTGTAGCCCTTGCAGCCGAGGGCCTCGTGGGCCATCACCGCGTAGGTACGGGCTTTTTCGGTCAAGGCCGCGTCGATACGGGCCGGACAGATCTCCTGGGTGACGCCGGCGGTGTATTTCGCTTCGTAGTCGAAAAACGCATGGCTCTTGTCGGGAATGATTTCAATCAGCGGCAATGCCTCGGGATCACTGTTCCCCAGCACGCCGCCTGTGATCTCGATACCGTCGATGTAGGCTTCGACAAGCACCGTAGTGTCGTAGTCGAATGCTTTTTGGATCGCACCCGGCAGGTCGCTTTCCGATCGGACGATCGACATGCCGACACTCGAGCCGCCTTGAACCGGTTTGATCACAACCGGCAGCCCCAGCCGCGCAGCGATGCCGGCAGGATCGATCGTATCCGAGCGTTTGAGCGATAGATAAGAGGGCACCGGCAACCCCACCTGTTGATACAGTTGCTTGGACATCAATTTGTTCATGGCGACGGCGCTGCCCAGCACCCCGGAACCCTGGTAAGGAATACCCAACAGGTCGAGCAGTCCCTGGACCGTTCCGTCTTCACCGAATGGGCCATGCAGGATGATCATGGCGACATCGATCTTTTGGGCATCGGCGACGAGACGCTGCAGATCCGTTTGCGGGTCATAGCG
>JARROL010000321.1:0-3474 GCA_037383965.1 Desulfobacterales bacterium
TTGCCAACAGCATTTGAACGTCACCGATATACCGCTCGGTGAACCCCGCCTCGCAATAGCAAAAATAGAATTCCCACATCCGTATGAAGGGCTCTGAAAACCCCATCGCTCGAACGGTGTCGATCTTTTCGAAAAACCGGTGGCGCCATTCCCTCAGGGTTCGCGAATAGTGCGTGGTGATATCCTCGAGGTGAACGAGCCGCAGATCGGTGCCGCGGGTGATGGCATTCCCGATGGCCGTAACGGAGGGAATGCAGCTGCCGGGGAAAATATACCGCTTGATGAAATCCGCCGATCGCTTGTGGCGGTCGAACACCTGGTCGGCAATGGTTATGGCTTGAAGGGCCATCATCCCGTCGTCTTCGAGCAACCGGCTGCAGTTTCTGAAAAAAGTGGGCAAGTAGTGATGCCCGACTGCTTCGATCATTTCTATGGACACAAGCTTGTCATAACGACCCCGCAGGTCGCGGTAATCTTTTTTTAACAGCTGGACGCGGTCATCGATTCCGGCTTTTTGAAACCGCGCTTTTGCGTATTGATACTGCCGGTCGGATATGGTGGTCGTGGTCACGTGAGCGTCATAATTGAGAACCGCATGGACGGCGAAGCCCCCCCAGCCGGAGCCGATTTCGACGACCCTGTCACCCGGTTTGAGCTTCAGTTTGCGGCAAATACGATCATATTTTGCAACGGAAGCCTCCTCTAAAGTGCCGGCATCCTGTTCGAATATGCCACAGGAGTAGGTCATCGTCTCATCCAGGAAAAGCGCGTAAAAATCATTGCCCAGATCGTAATGGGCTACGATGTTCTGGCGACTGCCGATGCGGGTATTCCTGTTCAGCGCATGATAAATGGTATTGAGGGGCTCCGTCAGGCGCGCCCAGCCCTTCTCCATATCTTCGAACATCTGCCGGTTCTGAATCACGATTCGAATAACGGTCGTCAGGTCGTCCGGCGACCACATTCCGGCCATATAGGCTTCACCTGAGCCGATGGTGCCGCCGAAAACCGTCCTGGTATAAAAGCGGGGATGTCGCACCCGAATTTTCACGCTCAGTCCGTCGGCGGGGGAGCGTTCCCCGAACATGAACCGCTGGTCATCTTCTATGAGGGTGATGTTTCCTTTGCGGATCTTCTTCAGCAAGCTCAAAAAAATGCGGCGGCTGGCTCTGTCGATCGGCCCTTCCTTGAGCGTCTCGAGGGCGGGCGCTTTGGCTTGAATAATCAACTCTGTCATAGCTGAGTCTCCGGTGGTCGGTTTAAACCCGGTATATTCTGCGATAGGCACTATGATACATGCATCACCTTTTTTTGGGGTGCGTAAAAAACGGGGTCCGCTTCATGATCAGTTTTAGCGCCTGCCAGTAAATCATGGTTGTCACCTTGAGGGTCACCAGCGGGTATTTCATCAGCACCCGGCTCAAGGCCTGTCGGTTGATGGCGTGTCGTTTGAGCGACAGACTGGCATCGAAAAGGGTTTGTCCGTTCTCGATATCGATCATGTGAACCCGGATGACATCCCCCGGTTCGCAAAACCGCCAGTCGTAGTCGATGTTCATATGCATGAACGGTGAAACGTGAAAAACTTTGGCAAAGCGATGACGCCGCCAATTTTTAAGCGGGTGTTCACTCTGCTCCCGGCCCAAAACGTAACAGTGGCGCTCCCCCCAGGGTGTGTTGTGAATTTCTACGACGATGGTTTCGACGCGCGTGTCAGCCGAATCGTAGCAGTAATAAAAACTGGCGGGATTAAAACAAAGGCCGAAGTATCTCAGGTGGGTCAGCAGGCGGATGGGGCCGCGCGGACGGTTGCCGAGCTGCTCTTCAACCAGGTTCCGAACGGCCCGGTCGAGGGATAATTTCGGATCTCCGAAATGATCCCTGCGGCGAAGACAGGCCACGTTCAACTGTTCGTTGGACCACAAGGGATGGAGCTGAAAAACGGCCGGCAATTCGGACAGATCGAGAAACATGAAAAACAGGCGGTACCGAAACATATTCGGCCGCGGCCGGAAACGCCGATGACGGATGGTCCCTTCGTATATGCAGCTCTTCATATGCTAGTAAACACTCATGGCCACCACAGTGCATGAAAATGTCGTGCCGGATCCTGGATGAGCGGTTGTGCCCGTTTAGCCGGTTTTGCCAGTTAAGGTCCGGAAGAGCGTTTGAGAATTGCGGTTGACTGTCTGAGCGGCTTACGGGACCTTGGGCCGGACCCCATGACCAAGTTGCGTGGACGGCACGCCCGCCGAGATTTATTGGCCCATTCTTTAAAGGCGGGCCGGGTCCGGTCTTAGGCCCCCGTTGGCTGCGAGTTTCAGCCGTCTTTCGAAACCGTTCCTCCGGGTGAAGGTGCCCACCTTTTTTCCGTATCCCATTCTAGTGTCGCACTAGAGCGTCTTGCCGAATCCCTTGCACACCTCCAGTGCGCTCTTGACGCCGTCTTCATGGAAGCCGTAGCCCCAATAGGCCCCGCAGAAGTGGGTGCGATTGATGCCGCTGATGTCACTGTGACTGTGGCGGGCGGCCAGGCTTTCCGGGTTGTAAACCGGGTGATGGTACGTCGTTTGTTTGTAGATCTTATCCGGATCGATGGCCTTGGCCAGATTGAGCGAAACACATAATTCCCGCGGCGCACCGATGCTTTGCAAGATATTCATGTCGTAGGTAACCGCCACCCGGCCGAGGTCCTTTTTGGGAATATGATAATTCCAGCTCGCCCATGCCGCCCTCTTGCTGGGCAGCAACGATTCATCGGAGTGCAGAACCGCTATATTTTCCTGGTAGGGAATGGCGCCGAGAATTTTTCTTTCTGCATCCGACGGATCTTCGAGGAGGTTCAGGGCCTGGTCACTGTGGGTGGCAATCACGACATTGTCGAATTTTTCCGTTGGCGCGTTTGCCGGTTGAACTTCCACGCACTCTGCCCGGCGCCGGACAGCGGCAACCGGACAACCGGCGCGGACCCGGTCCCGGTAGGGCTGCGTCAGCGGCTTGATGTATTGCCGTGAACCGCCCGTGATCGTGAGCCACTGGGGCTGATCTTTGACATTCAGGAACCCGTGGTTCTTGAAGAATTCGGCAAAATACCGTACGGGGAATCGATTGAATGCTGCCGGGTCCGCCGACCAGATCGCTTCTCCCATCGGAATGATGAAATGCTGGACAAATCCTTTGGAGTAGCCTTTTTGGGTCAGGTAATCTGAGAGTGTCAGATCATAATCACCGGTCATCAAGAGCACCTCGGCATCCCGCTTGAATCGTGCGACGTCCCAGAGCATTCGATAAAAAGCCGGTCGGAAAAGGTTGCGCCGTTGAATGAACAGGGAATTGAGCGTGCTGGGGCTGAATTCCAGACCGGTTTTTTCACACTGAACGCTGAAACTCATGACCGAATCGTGCCAGCCGATACCCAGACGTTTCATCAGTTTGATAAAATTGATATAGGTCTTGGCGTTAAATACGATAAAC
>JARROL010000322.1:0-8027 GCA_037383965.1 Desulfobacterales bacterium
TCCCCGGCAACCCGGCTGTCTACATAAGATCCGTGGCTTTCCGTCCCTGCCTCGCGACAGGTTTGGCCTTTTTGCGGGAAGTTACTTATTTTTAACGATTATACGATTATGTGTCGGGTTTGTCAAATTTCCGTGAAGCGATGAGGGAGGGTTTCGGGTGGGTTAAAATCGGGCCGGTCGTATCAGGCCGGTCGTCAACGGAGACCGGCAATTGGGTTAAACCGGAGTCGACGGTGGCCACGCAAGAGCCGCGTCCGGCGGCAATGTCGTTCCGGTCGAAAAAAAGTCGGAACGCGTGGTGTGGTGTTACGAAACAGGGTCCTTCGTGCCAGAAATCTATCTGGCCGAGAAAGGGATCACCCGGCACAATTTTCAGAGCCGTATTTCTACTGTGCCCTGCAGGAATTTTTTAACGGTGGCGATCGGCACTTCTCGGCGGTGGAAGATGCCGGCCGCCAAGGCCGATTCGGCTGCGGTTTTGGTAAAAACCTCCAGGAAATGGTCTGCACGACCGGCCCCGCTGGAGGCGATAACGGGAATAGAGACCGCCGTCTTGACCGCATTGATCAGCTCGATGTCGAATCCGAGCCGGGTGCCGTCTCGATCGATACAATTCAACAGGATTTCACCGGCTCCCAGATCTTCACAGGTCCGGGCCAGTGTAACAGCGTCTATATCCCGTCCTTCCCGTCCGCCTTTTATGGTGCATTGGTACCAGCAATATCGTTCGCCTTCGGGACCTGGACGACGTGTCTCGATCACCGGGTGCCTGACGGCATCCGGCGAGGGCACATAAACCCTGCGCGGGTCGATGGAGACGACGACGGCCTGGTTGCCGTACACGCGTGCTATCTCCTCGATGGCGCTAAGACCTGATTTTACCCCGGATTTAAGATAGCCTTCAACGACCAGTACCGCATCACTGCCAATGGATACCTTGTCGGCTCCGGACCGGAAATACTCTGCCGCGACCTCGAGAGCGGTGTATTGCCGAACGTTTTTGTCGGTGTAGTTCCTGATTCCGCCGCCGATGGTCAGCGGCACGAAAACAGTGCGTGAGGTCTGTTTCAACACCTCGAGCATCGGCATGTCTTCCAGCGGAAAATCCCTGAAACCGGTGATGTTGAGAAACGTGATCTGGTCAGCGGCACGAAAACAGTGCGTGAGGTCTGTTTCAGCACCTCGAGCATCGGCATGTCTTCCAGCGGAAAATCCCTGAAGCCGGTGATGTTGAGAAACGTGATCTCGTCGGCGCCTTCTTCATAGTAACGCCCGGCCAACTCCACCGGCCGGCCGAGGTTGCGGACGGCTCCCTCTTCGCGAACATCGTACCGGTCGCCTTTGGTGACCACGAGATCGCCCTGGTCGTTTGAACGGACATCCAGGCAGGCGATGATCCGCTTGGCTAGGCAGGTGGAGTTCAGGGTGCGGGCAGATAGAAACGGGCGGGAACCGGATTCAACGAAATTTTTCAGAAGGCGGAGTCCGGCGCGGCCGCTTTTTTCGGGGTGGAACTGGGTGGCGATGATGTTCCCTCTTTGAATACCGCTGACAAATCTGTCGCCGTAATCGGTGGTTGTGAGGACAGCCGATGCGTCCAGCGGCGCGACGTAATACGAATGGACGAAATAGAATTTTTCGCTGCCCTCGAGCTGATCGAAGATCTTCGACGGTTTTCGGATGCTGATGCCGTTCCAGCCGATGTGCGGGACCGCCAGTTCGAGAGTGAACCGTTTCACCACTCCCGGAATGATGCCCAGTCCTTCACAACCAGGCGCCTCTTCGCTTTTATCGAAGAGGGCCTGCAACCCCAGGCAGATCCCCAGAAATGGTCGGTTTGAAGTTAGGTAGGCTTTGAGAGGTTCCACGAGATCCTTGCGGTGCAGGATTTGCATCATGTTGCCGAAAGCGCCCACCCCCGGGAAGACTACTTTTTCGGCTGCAAGTATATCATCGCCCGTTGAGACGATTTTGACGGTTTCTCCCAGGCTTTCAATGGCATTGACAACGCTTCTGACGTTGCCGGCGCCATAATCGAGCAATGTGATCATTATTTTAGGTACCTTTATAGAATTTCAGCCATCTGTCCGGAGTTGGCAGCATCAGAACAGCGACAAAAAACGGCACTCATTCAGGTATGGAACCCGTCGATAAGGATCGATTAGAACGGGACCAAAGTCGTACTGGATCCATCGGGTGGCTATTGTGGCAGCGTGACCGGCATTCCCATCAACGGCCAGAGGAGATAGACGGCAAAACCGACCACCACCATGAGAATGAGGCTTGCCGGAATCCCGTACAAGAAGAACTCTCCCGGTGTAAACTGTTTCGAATCATAAGCGATCGCATTCGGTGCGGCACCCACGAGCAGCAAAAAAGGCATACCGGCCGTCACCAGGGCGGCAAACAAAATGACCTCGGCCGCCACACCGAGGTAAGGGGCGATCACGAACGCCACGGGTAACGAAATGGCGATGGCGGCCACGTTCATGATGAAATTGGTCATTATCATGACAAAAAACGCAATACTCATCGTGAATACGAACCAATTGGCTTCCTTGAACATTACCAGCCAGTTGACGGCCAGCCACTTGGCGGCCCCGGTCTCCCAGAGGCAGAAACCGATGCTCATTGCACCGGCAAAGAGCAGGATGATGTTCCAGGGAATGGACTCCAGATCGTCGATGTCCAGGATCCCGGTGAGGAAGAACATGATGGTCGAAATCAGAATGATGGCCGTCTTGTCGACCGGTTGCAGGGCCGGTACGAAAGAGCGCAGCGCCATGGTCAGGATGCAGGCAAAGACGATGGCACTGGCGAGGATTTCATTGCGTGACAGCGGGCCAAGCTCAGAATAGAGCAGTTTGGCCCTTTCTCTTAAACCGGGAATGGTTTTCTTTAAGACCAGACCGATGCCTTTCGATGCGAAGTTAACCATCACCGACGGGTCCATGAAGTCCTTGATAGCCACCTTGTCGGGACGGATCAGGAAAAGGGCCTGCAACCCCAGGCAGATCCCCAGAAATGGTCGGTTTGAAGTTAGGTAGGCTTTGAGAGGTTTCACGATGAGTAGCAGAAGGGGATAAATGGTGGCTGCCACCGCGGTGTGGGCCATGATGTGGGTGAGGGCGGAGGTGACAACGAAACAGCCCAGATAGATCATGCTGGTGCGTTCGCCCACGATCGCCAGCATCTTATAGGCCAATCGACGGGTCAGGCCGGTTTTCGTGAAGACCAGACCGATGACGATCGATGCGAAGATAAACATCACCGACGGGTCCATGAAGTCCTTGAAAGCCACCTTGGCGGGACGGATCAGGAAAAGGGCCTGCAGTACGCCGATTGCCAGGCTGGTGATGCCGATCGGCACGACTTCGAAAACCCACCAGGTGCCGGCCAGCAGAAAGACCGCCAGCGCGCCCTTTCCCTCTCTGGTCAGCTCAAAGTGCTTGCCGAGTGGATCGATGGCATCCGGCCAGGGCGGAGAATAATACGTAATTGAAAAAAGGGTGATTCCCGTAAAAAGGAAAGCCAATTTTTTCCAGTTAATCTGACTCGATAAGCCGTTCACACCATCGCTCATGCTCCGTTCCTCCTCAGTCGTGTTACGGTATCACCAGGCCTAAGTGATAGCAGATCGATTTATGCGCTTGTCGTACACCCTATGCTACACTCCTTTAATTTGTGAAAAACGGCGGCAAAGACGTCGGAGAGTCTCAGAACGCCGACGATTTTTCCCACTTTGTCGGTCACCAGCAGCGATTGGTGGTGACCGATGATCAGCTGGTGGATGGCCACATCCAGGGACGCATCTTCCAGTACATATTCCCCTTCGGTGGGTGTATACATGAAATCTTTGACCTTACGGTCGGCCCCTTTTTTGCAGATGTCCCCCAGGGGGGTGGCCCACAGGGAAAACTGGTCCAGCATGCCCTGGATAAACTTCGTACTGAACCCCAAATGGCGGGTGGTGCCGTCGGTTTGCAACTCTTTATATTTCGGTTCCAGGGCTTTCAAGGCATCCAATTGGCTGAGCTTGCCAATGATTTTTTGGTGTTTGTCGTATATCAAGACGGCGCGATGCCGGTAGCGGGTCTGGTCGAATTCCCCTTGGGCTTTTTCCAGGGCCAGCATGGCATCGCAAAGGGTGGCGTCCTCGGATACGGTGGCATATTCCGAGAGCGGAACCATAAGGTCTTTTACGATGTAAGTTTTCATAATCACACTCCTTCAATGATGATGCGGTTTTAGCGGCAGCGGGGTCTTGATCAGAAAGGATTGGCTCTTTATCGGCCGGCTCGCCCTTCTGACATAAAAGGTTTCCGTTAGCATTGAGATTTTTAAATATCAACAATTAATTGATTTCCGAAGCGGGATCTGCTTGTGGCGCTGGTCATCCATTCCGCTCCAGAATCGGCTTTTCAGGAAAACACCAAAGGCAGGATTTCGAAGAGGTTTTTAGAGGTTGCTCTGAAACATTCACCGTACCAAACAGGTCTACCGCCAGGCTGATGAGTCTGATTTCAATAGTTGTATTTCCAGGCATCAGCGCGGGCTATTCCGCATATGGGCCCAGTTCTGATAACGGGGGGAATCCATAGCCGAGAAAGTTAAGAATCACATCGACCGGCGGTGTCACTTTTGAACCGGCTGATTGTCAGCGGAAATATTTCCTGGTATATGCACCGATCCCTTGCATACCGCTCGCGTCCGCGTTCGGATACAGGTTATCCGACAATGTCAGTCAATTCAACATCGAAGTTCAAGGTCTGGCCTGCCAACGGATGATTGGCGTCCAGCGTGACCGTCTCCGCATCCATTCCAGTGATCCATACTATGAAAATCGAGCCATCCTTTTGTTTGACCTGAAGCTGCATTCCGATTGCCGGCTGAACGGAGTCCGGCAGGTGTGCACGGCTGACCGTGGTGGTGAGTTTTTCGTCGTTCTGACCGTATGCTTCTTCCGGTGGAATGACGAGGTTCTTTTTTTCCCCGACTGCCATCCCAATCAATCCATTTTCGAAACTCTTGATGAGATTGCCTTCTCCGATTGTGAGCTCCAGCGGAGCCTTACCACGCGAGGTGTCGAAAACAGTATCATCATCGAGTCGTCCGGTGTAGTGAACTTTAACGGTGTCGCCTGTCTTGGCCGTGCTCATTTTACCTCCCTTCGGCGCGCTTGACACTTCTATCAGGAATCACCTTCCGGGGGAATTCTTCAAAGCACTGGGGGAAAAACGAATTTCACAGAGAAGAAAACAAGGAGCATAAATGCCGATAGAATTGCAAGTCATTTTATTTATTCATGCGGGTGCACATTATCATTCGCGGCACTTTAACACAGTCAATTAAAAAGTCAAGTGAAGACCGAAGTTTATATCCCGGTTGACAAAAAGATCGGCATTGGTGTATACGATAATAAAAAGATATTCCGTCTCGCCGCGTATTCTCTCTTTTCCTTCTCCTTGACCAGGTTTTGATGCGGGTTCCGATATTTATCTTTTTTCATTCTTTATTTGCTCGGAATAGGCAGTATTCAGTAGACAAGCCTTCGAAGGTACTGCAAACGGGCAGCACGCGTATCCTTGAACGTCGGGTAGAAGAGAAGTAGCAATGCATCCACTTTCTGTTCGACGGAAGTTGATGGAAATGTTACCCCAGACGTTAACCCTCAATCACTGGAGGTCATTATGTGGCAGAAATACCAGATCAGTAAAAACGACGCATCCGAAAAACTTCACATACGGGAGTTTGCAGTGCTGGAGAATGTCCCACGGTTGAGTGAAATTGCGGACATCAACCAGGAAGGATATTCTTTACTTTGCGAAGAGAGCTATGACAGCCAGGATGTCGCTTCGGCTATCCTGGAAGGCAAGACGGCATTGATCGGCGTTTTAAGAACGCAAAATATGTATCCGATCAGCGCATACGCCGAAGCGATTGCCGAATCGGTCATCGAGCTCTACGATTCCGAAGCACAGGACTCGGTCGAGTTGCTGTTCGATGATACCGACCTGCTTGAATGAGGGCCTTCTCCCGCTCATTGCTTTCATTTTCTTAGGATCGACGGCACTGTTAGGTGTGAGACGAGTGCGTCCGATGACCCTGTTATATTAAAAAGCGATGGTCGCAAACCCAAATTGCGACTGCAATTGAGCCGTCACGGCAATTGTGTTATGGGTGTCTCTGATTGACTCTTCAGGAGTCGTGCTAACCCTTTGCATTTGGAGTGCGGGCCGTGACGGTTGATGCCTTTACCTGCCGATGCGTCAGCGATATCTTAGACGGATTGCGTGACGGGCTGTCCCACTTTCTCCGGCCCAAGCCGCGCTGCTGTGATATACGCCATTGCACCCGAGGACCCCGTATTCATCTGTGATCCCCAAAATCTTCTGCGGGGCCACGAGCCCAGATTCAATGAGCTATACCTGGACAACGATCAGTGGCGATGTCATGTCCCTATCAGTCGTGACAAAAACCGGTTCAGCTACATGCTGCCGGAAAAGAATCTTCAGTTGGCCGGCCTTATATCCTTCGGCGGACGTTCCAGTTCGGTGTTTTTCCAAATGTGGTTTACCGATCACCATCCGGACATGTGTTCCATCGGACCAACCGAGCGTTGGCTGGAGCACGCGGCCTGGCGTTTTTCACACGATATGGCCAATGACAAAGAACTTTACACCGGCATATCGGGCAGTTTCTTGCGTGAATTCGCCAGCCACGCCGTTCATGACTACATCGTCGATCGAATGAATGTCATCTTGGGATGGGACAGTGATCTTCGGATTTACCCGATTCTGGACACGGTTCTCGGTATTTCGCGGACGCGTGAAGAACAGATGATGCCCAGAGGTGAACTGGTTTTTGTCGAACGGCCCCTGATGGGAAGTATCGACTACCTGGCGCGATTCCCGGAAATGGAGCAGCCGTTGCTGGACAACTTCAAGCATGTTCGCAAGTTGCTTCAGGCCGTGGAGGATTCCGATCGTAAACTCGTTTCAGATGGAAAAAACATTGTCGGCATTAACGCCTGCGGCAGGATGCCACCTTTCTTTCTCACGGCAGATTTCAGGGGCAATTTTGGTTTTCTCAGGCTCAACGCGGATGAGATGGTCAGTTTTTCCGACGGCAGTTTTAAATCCACTACCCGAAAGGCCCAGCTGGTTCAAGTGGAGGAGGCCCTGCTCGAAGCGAAACTCGACCCTCAGGTCGGCAGCCATTTGTTCAAATTAACGGCTGCCTTGGTGCATGCCGCCCAAGAATCGAAATCCGGCTGTACCCTGGTCATCGACCTCAACCATGAACCGATTATCATCTCCGGCCAAAAACTGGCCGAGCCGCTCGACCTCCAAAAGCCACACCTATTGGAACTGGCGACGTCACTGTCCAAAGTCGACGGTGCCCTTCACATCGGTCAGGACCTGCGTCTGCACGGATTTGCATGTCTGCTCGACGGCCGGGCAATTCCGGGAGAGGATCGGGCCCGGGGGGCGCGATTCAACTCAGCCCTGCGGTTCACGGCCGAGCGACAGAACATTCTCGTTGTCGTGGTGTCGGTCGATCGGCCGGTTGCCATTATTCAGGAAGGGGTTGAGATCAGTGCTCAGTGTCAGTGGGCTCCCCTCACGAGTTGCCTTTTCCGTCCGTTATCTCTCGAAGACTGGATCGATGGTAAAAAATCTGGAATTCTTTTTCCCGGTGCGGCCTGAAGCCATCTGCGTTTGCATTAAAGACACGGGTCAGTTTCCGTTCCAGAGAATTGTGGCATTTTTCTGTGCAGGTTCAAGGAAATCGGCGGCATCGCGCGAAGGCGCGCTCGCGTAAGCCGCACAAGCGATTCCGCCGATCTGTCAAGTCTACTTTAGGCATGATTGACGCCGAAATTGCAGAAAAGGACCATTTATGTTCGAAAACTTAATAGTTTTCAGCCAAAAGTTCAAAGTAGGCTCGCGGATGATCGCAGGAGGGGCAGATTTCCGGTGCCTCGGCCGCTTCGATGACACGACCGCAGTTGCGGCATTTCCAGA